>JAZQOD010000001.1:0-6819 GCA_045627685.1 Prevotella sp.
GGCGACAACCTCAACACCCTCGGCAAGAAATCGGTGCGCGACCTGATGCAATACAACGGTATCGGTGAGGCGAAGGCTATCACCATCCTTGCAGCCTGTGAACTGGCAAAGCGTCGTTCACGCGAACAGGCAGCGCAGCGCGAGGATATGAGTTCTGCACGACAGATCTACGACTATATGCACTCACACATGCAGGACCTCGATGTAGAAGAGGCATGGGTGTTGCTCATGAACCAGAACTGTAAACTCATCAAAGCCCAGCGACTGTCGCATGGTGGTATCAGCGAGACGGCAGTCGATGTGCGACTGATTCTCAAGGAGGCTATCCTCAATAATGCCACGATGCTTGTACTGTGCCACAACCACCCAAGTGGCGGCACCCATCCGAGCACCGATGACAACAAACTGACCACACGTGTTAAAGCGGCATGCGAAACGATGAGGATCTATTTCCTCGATCATGTAATTGTCACCGATGGCGACTACTACAGTTACCGCGAAAACGGAAAGATATAAAAATCCCAAATTGTCCAATTACCACATGACTCAAGAAGAAAAACTTCATATTGAAGAGCGTATCGTAGAGGTTCTGAAGACCGTTTACGACCCAGAGATACCCGTCGATATCTACAGTCTTGGTCTTATCTACAAGATCGACCTGCAGGACGACGGCACTCTCGATGTTGATATGACGCTCACTGCCCCAGGCTGTCCGGCAGCCGACTTCATCATGGAGGATGTACGATTGAAACTCGACACCCTCGATGGCGTTAAATCCGCCAATGTGAACCTCGTGTTCGAACCAGAATGGGACAAGTCAATGATGACCGAAGAAGCCAGAATCGAACTCGGGTTTGATTAAGCGAAAAGTGAAAAACGAAATCAACAGTTAATAACAAAATAATGTGAAAAGAGATCAGCGGAAAGAGTAATCCGGATTTTTCACTGTTCACTTTTCACTGTTCACTTTATTATGAAATCAGTTTACTTCATCTCCGACGCTCATCTTGGTTCCTGGGCTCTCGACCATCGCAGAACTCAGGAGCGACGACTGGTGCGTTTCCTCGATGAGATAAAAGACAAGGCTGCCGCTGTGTATATGCTCGGCGATATGTTCGACTTCTGGCATGAATGGAAATATGTGGTGCCAAAAGGCTACACCCGTTTCCTCGGTAAGATTGCCGAACTGACCGACAACGGCGTTGAGGTGCATTATTTCACAGGCAACCACGATATCTGGGCTTACGGTTATCTCGCCAGCGAGTGTGGCGTCATCCTGCACCACGAACCACTGACCACAGAAATCTACGGTTCGCTGTTCTTCCTTGCCCACGGCGACGGCATGGGCGACCCCGACAAGGGCTTCAAGGCTATACGAAAGATTTTCCATAGCAAGGTATGCCAGTGGATGTTCGCTCATCTGCTCCACCCTGACTGGGCAATGAAGTTCGGACAGAACTGGGCGAAGAACAGTCGTCTGAAGCGTCCTAACGGCAAGGAACCTGCATATATGGGCGAGAAGAAGGAACATCTGGTACTCTTCACCAAGGAGTACATGAAAGAACATCCGGATATAGATTTCTATATCTACGGACACCGTCACATAGAACTCGACCTCATGCTCACAATGAAGACACGCATGATGATACTCGGCGACTGGATATCGGAATTCACATACGCCGTATGGGACGGAGAAAAGATGTTTATGGAAAACTACATAGAAGGAGAGAGCCAGTTGTAAAAACGGCTGGTCCTCTTCCCCTTTCATCCGAGAGGGAAGGCCATTGACACAATTTTGCACGATATTTACATACTTTTTATCATTATTGATATTTTTCTTCAAAGATTTTTTATACTTTTGCAACATACAAAACTAACCAACAATGAAAAAAGTAAAATATCTATTCATTCTGTTTCTCGTAGCACTCAACATCCAGACAGCGAGTGCACAGAGTCACGAGTTCGCATGGTGGTACCGTTTCGAGGGTGCCAACAAGGAAATCGGCATGCCAGCAAAAGGCGAAAAGCGCGTAGTGTTCTTCGGCAATTCCATCACCGAATACTGGCCTTACAAGCACGGAGACTGGTTCAAGGAGAACAATATCCTCGGTCGCGGCATCGGTGGTCAGACCACTTATCAGTTCCTCCTCCGTTTCTACGATGACTGCATCAACCTCAAGCCATCGATAGTAGTCATCAACGGAGCCATCAATGACATCGCCGAGAATACCGGTCCTTACAACGAACAGCACACTTTCGACAATATCTGCTCTATGGTGGAGATGGCACGCCAGAACGGCATCACCGTTATCCTTACCTCTATCCTTCCTGCCCATGCCTTCAACTGGCATCCTGGCATAGAGGATCCGATGGGCAAAGTGCGCCGACTGAACGAACTGATTCAGGCTTACGCAAAAAAGAACGGTATCACCTATGTTGACTATTTCTCGGCAATGGTGTCCGACAACAACCTCCGCATGCGTGAGGACCTCGCTGACGATGGTGTTCATCCTAACGAGAAGGGTTATGAAATTATGGAGGCAATGATACTCCCTGTTGTGAATAAATTCAGAAATAAGAAATAAACTATGAAGAAAATTCTTTTCCTTATTCTTGCCCTTGTGGCATTCCAGAGTAGTGTGTCGTCAGTGATGGCACAGAGTCATGAGTTTGCCCTGATCGACGCTTATGCCGACCAGAACCGCGAACTGGGTCCATTGAAGAAAGGCGAGAAGCGTGTAGTGTTCATGGGTAACTCAATCACATGGAACTGGGTGCGCTTCCGTGGCGATTGGTTCAAGGAGAACGGATTCTACGGCCGTGGCATCAGTGGTCAGACTTCCTATCAGTTCCTCCTTCGTTTCCGTGAGGATGTGATAAAGTTGCAGCCAAAAGTTGTTGTCATCAACTACGGTACCAACGACATCGCCGAGAACACCGGTCCTTACAACGAGGAGCATACATTCAACAATGTGAAGGCAATGTGCGACCTTGCCCGTTTTCATAAGATCAAGGTGATCCTCTGCTCTACCCTCCCTCACAAAGGTTTCGGCTGGCGTCCAAGTGTCACCGACGCAATGCCAAAAATCCGCAGCCTCAACGAGCGTGTAAAGGCTTACGCCAAGGAGAACAAGATTCCTTATGTAGATTACTTCTCGGCAATGGTTTCAGAGGACGGCACACAGATGCGTCCAGAACTCTCTGAGGATGGCGTCCACCCAAACCTCGAAGGCTACGCTATCATGGAATCGCTCGTAATGCCTGTCATCAAGAAACTGCGCTAATCACACATGATTCAGCCTTTTTCTTCTCCTTTATATGTTATGGCTAAACCGGCGGGGGCTGCTTGCAACCTCCGCTGCGAATACTGCTATTATCTGGAAAAGGCAAAACTCTTCACAAAGCAGTCGGCGCCGGTTATGTCCGACGAACTACTTGAACACTTCATCGAGGAGTACATTGCATGCCAGACAATGTCCGAGGTGCAGTTCTGCTGGCATGGTGGTGAACCGCTGTTGCGACCTATCAGTTTCTATAAGAAAGCCCTGAAACTTCAGAAACAGTATGCTCACGGACGACATATCGACAATATCATTCAGACGAACGGCACTCTCATAAACGACGAGTGGGCACGATTCTTCAAACAGAACAATTTCCTTGTCGGAGTTTCCATCGACGGGCCGAAGGAACTCCACGACCACTACCGTCTCTCTCCTCAGGGCGAGGGTTCATGGGACCGTGTGATGCGTGGAATACGCTGCCTACAGAAATATGGCGTGGATTGGAATGCAATGGCGGTGGTGAATGATGTCATTGCCGAACATCCATTGGAGTTCTACAATTTCTTCAAATCTATCGACTGCCATTATATCCAGTTCACTCCTATCGTAGAACGCTTGCAGCATCATTCCGACGGGCGACATCTGGCAAATCCTCTCGATGGCGACTCTCCTCAACTGACTCCGTTCTCTGTAACTCCCAAAAAGTGGGGGCATTTCCTTTGCACCATCTTTGATGAATGGGTGCGTAAGGATGTAGGGCAGTATTTCATCCAGATTTTCGACTCTACCCTCGCCAACTGGATGGGCGAGCAGCCGGGGGTATGCACTCTGGCTCGCGACTGTGGTCATGCTGCCGTGATGGAGCATAACGGTGATATGTATTCATGCGACCATTTCGTATTTCCTGAATATCGTCTGGGCAACATCATGACGGATTCCATCATCGGTATGATGAAAAGCCAGCGGCAGTTGGACTTCGGACGAATAAAGCATGGTTCGTTGCCTACACAATGCCAACAGTGCGAGTGGAACTTCGCTTGCAATGGCGAGTGTCCTAAAAACCGTTTCTGCAAGACTGCCACTGGCGAACGAGGCCTCAACTACCTGTGCGAGGGTTATCATGAGTTCTTCACCCATGTAGCCCCAGCAATGGACATCATGAAGCGTCTCCTCATGAACCGCCAGCCACCAGCCCTCATCATGCAACTCATGAAATAGCCCCCATCCTCTCAAATCCTCTTGCTTCCTCTAAAATCCTCAATAAAAAATGATAAAAAGACTTCTTTTCCTTGCAGGCGTCATTCTCGCCTCACTTTCCACAAATGCCCAGAACACCAAGTTCTCAGAGGGCATGATCGGCAGCATCAAACCAGAAGGCTGGCTTCTGGAATGTCTCCACCGTCAGCAGACTGGTCTCACCGGTCACCCTGAGGCTCTGTCATATCCTTACAACACTTGTCTCTGGGCGGGTTATATTCCTCGTATCAAACAGCAGTTCGACTCAGAATGGTGGCGCTACGAGCAGACTGCCTACTTCACCGACGGTATGCTTCGACTGGGTTATCTCATCAACGATGAAGATATGATACGCCGTGGTGAGGAGGGTGTGAAATATACTATGGACCATGTGCAGTCGAATGGCCGTCTGGGCGACTATCGTCTTGAGTCACTGTGGCCAATGTGCGTATTCTTCCGTGCCATGAAGGCTGAATACGAGGTCACCGGCAACAAGGACATCATCGATGCCCTCGAAAAGAACTATCTATCGCTCTCACTCAACGACCTTGTCGAAGGTCATCGTCATATCCTCAACATCGAGGGAATGCTCTGGACCTATGGCATCACTAAGAACGAGCGACTCCTGCAGTTGGCAGAAGAGGCGTTCAACCATGGTGGATTCCCTCTCGATGCAAAGCAGATAAACACCGAGGAGTATATCCACATGCATGGCGTGACCTATTCCGAGCAACTCAAACTGCCTATCCTGCTCTATATCTACACTGGCAAAAAGGAGTATCTCGACCTTGCCATAAAGGCTCAGCGTCAGTTGGAGCGCAACCATATGCTCCCTGACGGACTTTTCACTTCGGCAGAGCATACCCTCGGCAATGATATCAACATTGCTCACGAGACTTGCAACATCACCGACTACACATGGACTCTCGGCTATTTCCTTGAGGCTACCGGCGATGGTGAATGGGCCGACCGCATCGAGCGTGTCATCTTCAATGCCGGACTGGGAAGCGTCACAAAGGATTTCAAGTCGTTGCAGTATTTCTCTTCGGTCAACCAGATTATCTGTACCGGTTCTTCCGACAACAACGAATTCAAGCGTGGCAGCACATGGATGGCTTATCGCCCTACCCACGAGACAGAATGCTGCGCTGGAAATGTGAGTCGTTATATGCCAAACTTCACCTCGCGTCTGTGGATGCATTCTGACGAGGGTGGCATCGTGGCTGCTATGTACGCTCCTTCGAAGGTTGATTTCAAAGTGGGCGATGCTGATGTGAACATCGTTGAGGACACATACTATCCTTTCGACGGCGAGATAAACTTCCGTTTCACTACTTCGCGTCCTGTAGAAATGCCTTTCACATTCCGTATTCCTGGTTGGGCAAAGGATTTCAAGGTTCTCAAGAATGGCAAGAACACCTCGACCGAAGGTACAGGCACCGAAGGATTCATCACACTCAACAGCACCTTCCAAACAGGCGATGTTGTTACCGTGAAACTCACTATGACACCACAGATCGTAGAGGCTGAGAATGGTCAGGGACGCTATGTTGAGTGTGGTCCGTTGCTCTATTCCTATGCAATTCCTGAGAACTGGGAGGAGGACACCGAAATCCACAAGAACCTCAATGGCAAGGCTTCGGAGAATCCTGACTTCAAGTGTTGGAACATCACTCCTGCGGGCAAGTGGAACTATGCCATGGCCAACGAGATGAAGGAACTGAAGTTGAAGGTTGACCGCAAGATGCTGAAGAGTGGTGTCTATCCGTTCGACCCACAGACTACTCCATTGTCTATTCAGTTGCCTGTCACTGAGATAGAATGGCCTCTCATCGATGGCAAGCGCAATCCTGATACACCGAAGGCAGGCGAGGTGAAAGTCACAGGCGGAAAGACCAAAGTGAAACTGGTGCCTTACGGTGCCACCCAACTCCGTGTCACAGTCTTCCCTTCACTCTAAAACAAGAATTATCAATACAACAAATGGTTGGCTCTCAATAGGAGTCAACCATTTATATTTTTCTCTTTGCAGTATTTTCTTATAGCAATTCAGGCAACTGGAAGAGTTTTGTAGAATTGGAACCTTTTATCAATATAAAACGGTTCGCGATAGGGGTTGCAGCAATGGCGGCTTTCACCTCATCAACATTAGCGAAACATCGATAGCCAGGGGCTGTCTTTTCAAACATCTCACCTACGAGCCATACTTCATCAAACGCCGCTTCATCAAGTTTTGCAACAATAGTCTGGTGCTCCTTCTCGCTTACCTCACCGAGTTCCTTCATATCACCGAGGATTGCCA
>JAZQOD010000002.1:0-1510 GCA_045627685.1 Prevotella sp.
AGGGACGAATGTCTCCACATAACGAACCTTTACCGCGAGAATAACTATTGTCCCTTAACTTCCCTAGCGAGTGAAGCGAGCGATAACTTCCCATAACTCCCTTTAACTCCTAGGTTTCGGAACTTCCGAAACATAAATTATTAATAACCAACTAACAACAAATTATTATGAACATGTCAAGAAGATCGTTCCTCAAGGCAGGAACAGCAGCTGCTGCTGCAATGGCAATGACTCCTGGTGAGATCCTTGCAAAGAAGGCTAAGAAAGACCCTAAGGGTATGACCGGCAAGTTGAAGATCCTCGGTGTAGGTATCGGTGGTCGTGGTCACGCTGTATTGAACGGTTGCTGTCTCAAGGGCGACGGCACTCTCTACGATGATGTAGAGGTGATCGGTCTCGCTGATGTTGACTGGGCTTACGCTAAAGGTGTGCTCGATGAGTACAAAGGCTACTACCCTAACTGCAAACTCTATCATGACTATAAGACAATGTTCGCAGAGCTCCTCGATCAGGCTGACGCTGTGATCTGTGCTACTGCCGACCATACTCATGCTATCATCTGTGCCGAGGCTCTCGCTGCTGGCAAGCATGTATATTGCGAAAAGCCATTGACTCGTACCGTTTATGAGTCACGCCTCCTCACCAAGTTGGCTGCAAAGGCAAATGTTGCCACACAGATGGGTAACCAGGGTGCAAGTAGCGAAGGTCTCCGCATCGCTTGCGAGTGGTTGTGGAATGGCGAAATCGGCGAGGTTACACGCGTTGACGCTTTCACCGACCGTCCTATCTGGCCTCAGGGTCTCGAGCATCCAGCAGAGGTACACAAGGTACCTGACACACTGAACTGGGAAGCATTCCTCGGTCCTGCACCAAAGCGTCCTTACAACTCTATCTACACTCCTTGGAACTTCCGTGGATGGTGGGATTTCGGTACTGGTGCTCTCGGTGATATGGCTTGCCACATCCTCCACAGCGTATTCATCGGTCTCGACCTGAAGTATCCTTCAAAGATCCAGGGTTCTTCTACCCCATTGATGGCTGAGTCTTGTCCTAACGCTCAGATCGTGAAGTATGTATTCCCTGCTCGCGAGAACCGTCCAAAGGTTGCTATGCCTGAGGTAACAGTAACATGGTATGATGGTGGTCTTACTCCTGAGCGTCCTGCAAACCTCCCTGAGGGCTTCAACATGAACATCTCGGGTGGTGCTGCTATCTTCTACGGCACAAAGGACACAATGATTGTTGGTTGCTATGCCGACCGTCCACAGCTCCTCAGTGGTCGCAAGCCTGATGCTCCAAAGGTAATGCGTCGTGTAGAACTGAGCCACCAGCGCGACTGGGTTCGTGCTTGCCGCGAGAATGCTGAGACACGCGTAAAGACTGCTTCTGACTTCTCTGAGGCAGGTCCATTCAACGAGATGGTTGCAATGGGTGTTTGCGCTATCCGTCTCCAGGGCTTGAACCAGATCCTCAACTGGGATGGCGAGAACATGAAGTTCACCAACATCCC
>JAZQOD010000003.1:0-10500 GCA_045627685.1 Prevotella sp.
AGTTCGGTGGACAGGTGTTGGGAACTTTTGGCCGTTACGGCGTACTCTCATTCAACGGCAATAAGATGATTACCACTTCTGGCGGAGGTGCTCTGGTATGCAGCGATCTGGAGAGCAAAAACAAGATTATGTGGTACGCAACACAGGCTCGTGAGGCTTACCCATATTATCAGCATGAGGAAATCGGATATAATTACCGAATGAGTAATATCTGTGCAGGTATAGGCCGTGGACAGATGACTGTCATCAATGATCATATCCAGCACCATAAGCATATTCAGTCGCTCTACGAACAACTGCTTGACGATGTTGAAGGTATAACCGTCCATAAGTCGCCATCGGCAGATTATGATTCCAATTATTGGCTTTGCACACTGACGCTTGACCCTTCGCTTAAGGTAAAAGGCGAGGAGAAGGCCTATCAGCAAAGTATCACGGGGGCTGTAGGAGGTGCAGCAGGAGTGATACATCAAGGAGGAGGCATTCATACGGATTGTGAGCCGAATGCCAACGTGGAGGCTATGCGTATATTCCTGGACGAACACATGATTGAAAGTCGCCCGCTTTGGAAACCAATGCACAAGCAACCTGTGTTTGCCGATAGCCCTGCTTATGTAAACGGAGTAAGCGAGGAACTGTTCTCTAAGGGATTATGCCTCCCGTCAGGTCCATGCGTCACGGATGAAGACGTGCATTATATTGTTGACGCAATAAAGGAGGCTATTCTGTAGCAAGGTATAATTGTATCCGAAAAAAGGCTGTGCTGGTTTTCAGAACTTGCGCAGCATAACAGATTCACGATAACTGCTCACGATGAGTGTATTGTCATCAAGGGTGGTTATCGTGTATGTTTTCTTCACTCTGCCAGGTTGCTCCTCATCAATGTCCGGATATACTCCCCAACGATTGAGTTCGGATGCCTTGTCTGGGCTGACCCATTCGTTGTTGTCGCTTTCGGTGAAATTTTCAGAGTCAAAGAAGAAATCATAGAATCTCAGTTCATTGCCTTCACGCTTGAAACGGGCATACATACGTTTGTAGTGACTATTATTATAGGCAGAGAACTGTACTAATCCTAACTGGAACGACCAGTAGACTTTCTTTTCTTTCATGTCGCTGACCGTGCCATTTTCTTCAACGCTCATGACTTGCCACATACCATCCAGTTTGCCGTTGGCAGGTATCTTGTCACATGAAAACATGGCAAGTATACACAATATAGAAATACCTAAATGTAATATTCTGACTTTCATATTATCATAAGAATGTTATTCTGCTACGACACAGAATACCTTTGAAACAGTAATCTGGAATCCCTTGCTGTTGCTGAGCAGTTTGCCTCGGTCCATTCCAAAATCGGCACCTATTTTCCATCCTTTCATGAAATCAGGCTGAGCTGATATCCCCAGCATAAGATAGCACTGGTTATACACATCGTCGAAGGGCGCCTTATAGGTTCCCCAGTTGCGTGTGAATGTGGCCAATGCCCGCCAGTGCAACCAATCTGTAGGGGATCCCGCCAAACCTATGTGCCATGCCTTTATACGATTGTTCGAAAAAGTTACAGTTCCACTGTCGTTGTAAATAGGCGAGGTGAGGAGCGGAGTTCCAATCGCTTGCCCCCAGTGCTGATAGCCCGAGTAGAGATGGTGGTTGTAGTAGTTGTCGATGCCATTCATCTTCTCCGGAACATTAACCGTTGCATCGTGATATACAGCGCCACTTTGGTTGGTTGTGGAGATATGCTCCACAGTGATGTTACGTAAGAAAGGATTGGATGGAATTGTCATATCCACACCAACCAGATGGTCGTAGATGCCATATTGAATGAACATCATCGACTGATCATCGAAGAATCGCTCAAAACGGCCAGCTACGCTCCAGTCGTCGCCATGATATTTCAGTCGCATAATCCACGATCCAAGATGATTACCAGCTGTGTTCTTGTCTACTCCATCTGTCTCGTCGCTGCCTTGGGCTGTAAGAGCCTCGATAAATGCCCTGAAGTTCACAGGGTGCTTTATATCTGTTTTCTCACTGATACCGCGACCAGTGGCGTTGTAGGTTGTTCCACCAAACTGGCACGCCATCTGCAAGCCCAGTTCATAGGTCAGTGGGAACGAGGCATCCTCCTTACCGAACTTCCAGTAGAGAGCCTTCTCGTGATAGAGGGTGTTGCCTGTATAGCGGGAACCGCTTGTGCTGAAGTCCTTCTGCCAGTTGCCATCGGTGGTCATTCCATAGGAACCGTTCAGACGCCATTTCCACCAGCCACGAGTGCCAGGAAACGAGAACCAGTCGATGTCGAGTCGCGCCTGAGGGATAGGAAGCGAGTTCCAGCCGTAGAGCAATGCTCCGGAACTCAGTTCCTGATTCGTGAGCGGTGATAGTTCGCGCTTTGCACCGATTCTGATGCGAGCCTTCTTGTATCCACCCTCAACAAAAGCCTGATTCATGATGACGCGACTTGTTGTGCCCAGTCCCACAGCCATGTCCACGCCATAGCCAATGCGCCAGTTGAACATTGAGTCAACGGCAATAGGGCGCACAGCCGCCAAGCGCACATATCCATTCTTCGCCTCTGTCGATGACAATCCGTATTTGTTGCTGTGGAGCCATAGAGGAGTCTGCTCGTCGCTATATGTGCCTTGCACCTCAGTGGTGACATCAAGACCATCGAGGATATATCCCAGATTCTGACACCATGCCCGAAGCGAGAATGATGCCATGATAAGGGCAAATATGAAAATTCTTCTAATGAACATTTTATTTTTCCGGCGCAGAAAAATCAAGTCTGTAGTCCACGCGCGTACATTATTATATATAGGTTTTGTTAATGTTCTGCAAAGATAATAAAAAGTTAGGGAAATTCCCCTTGTGATTAGGGAAAATCCTTTTGGAACACTGTTTTTTCTTAATAAATTTGCATCGTGAAAATAAAACAAGAGCCGAAAGGCCTGGAATAAATAAAAAATAACAATAACAAATAAATACATTACGATTATGAAGAAGTTCTTATTCACAATGGTTGCACTGCTCTCAATGGCAGTTTCAGCAAAGGCAATGAGTTACGAGCAGGCACGTCAGCAGGCATTGTTCCTTGCAGATAAGATGGCTTACGAGTTGAACCTCACCGAGGAGCAGTATGAGGCTTGCTACGAGGTTAACCTCGACTACCTCATGGGTGTGACAAGCCAGTATGATCTCTATGGTGACTACTGGACACGCCGTAACCTCGACCTCAGTTACATCCTCTACGACTGGCAGTACAGAATGTTCCTCGACGCAACATATTTCTATCGTCCATTGTACTGGGCTGACGGTTTCTGGCACTTCGGCATCTACGCTCGCTACCCACACCGTGACTACTTCTACTACGGACATCCACACTTCTATGTAGTATATCGTGGCGGTCACTCATGGCACCACAATGGCGGTCACTCTTGGTATCACGGTCGTGACTGGGGTCACAATCGCACAGAGCACCACCAGGCTAACCACAGAGGTATGCGCAACAGTTTCGACAACGGCAACTACGGTCGTGGCGGTGATCACGGCAATCGTGGAGGCAACCATGGCAACATGGACCGTGGCGGAAACAACAACCATGGCGGCAACGCAAACCACGATGGCAACCGTGGAGGCATGAATCGCGACAACAATCGCGGTCAGCAGCCAAGCAGCACTCGCTCTACAGCAGCAACCCGCGGCAATGCAGGTGCAGCAGCATCAAACGGCGGTACACGAATGGGTGGCACTCGCAACAATACATTCAGCGGCAACGGCAACAGCAGTTCTGCAACCCGTTCAAGCGGCACTTCTACTGGTCGCAGCCAGGTGACACACGGATCTTCACAGGTTCAGCGTTCAGCAAGTTCTGCACAGCGTTCAAGCGCAGCAAGTGGCGCACAGATGCGCTCATCAGGTGCACAGGTACAGCGCTCATCAGGCACATCAATGCGTAGTTCAGGCTCTATGGGCGGCGGCTCTTCACGCGGCGGTTCAATGGGCGGTGGCTCACGCGGAGGCAACGGTGGTGGTTCACACGGTGGTGGTCACATGGGTGGCGGTCGTCGCTAATCGAAACCAACAAAGATTGAAAACCGTTTCATACCTAGATAGTTTCATAGACAACACTCGAGGAGAGGGTAGCAAGCCAAGAGAGGCTCATGCGCCCTCTCCCTTTTTGTGTGCGGGATGATACCGATTTGTGGGTAAAATGGTTTTGTAGCAAACATTTAATACACAAAGATTATGGATTGTGTGATAATTTTAGTATCTTTGTATCGGAATAATCAAAACTAACCATATAATGAAAAGACAAATTCTATTAGTAGCAGCCATTCTCTTCATGGCCCTTGGTGCGTTTGCCCAGAACAAGGCCAAGTATGTTTTCTATTTCATCGGCGACGGTATGGGAGTAAACCATGTCAACCTCACAGAGACATATCTCGCAGCCCTCGAAGGTCGCATCGGTTTCAGTCCACTCTGCTTCGGCGATTTCCCTTTCACCGGTTTCCTCAATACCTATAGTGCAGAGAACGGTGTCACCGATTCAGCAGCAGCCGGAACAGCCCTCGCTACCGGATGTAAGACAAAGAACGGAACTCTCGGTCTTCTTCCTGACCTCGCTACACCAGTGTCGAGCATCGCTAAATGGGCACAGGAGGCAGGTGCAGCCGTAGGTGTCACAACAACAGTGACCGTAGATCACGCCACTCCGGGCGCATTCTATGCCCATGTAGGCAGTCGTGGCGAAGGATTCAAGATTGGTACACAACTCATCGATACCGGCTATGACTTCTTCGCTGGTTCTGACTTCTCGTCGGCAAAGAACCCAACAGAAGGCGCTCCTGACCTCTATGTAATGGCAAAGGACGCTGGATACACCATCGCAAAGGGCTACAAGAACTATCAAAAGTTGGCAAAGAAAGCCGACAAGATGATTCTTTTCCAGAGCGATGCAGCCAACAAGATTGATCACGGTAGTCTTCCTTACGCTATCGACCAGACAAAGGAAGACCTCAACCTTGCAGATATCACACGTGCGGCAATCCATTTCCTCACAAAGAAGCAGTCGGAGAAGGATGGTTTCTTCCTTATGGTTGAAGGTGGCAAGATTGACTATGCCGGTCATGCCAACGATGCTGTGGCTTGCATCCACGAGACTATCGATATGGACAATGCAGTGAAGGTGGCTTATGAGTTCTACCAGCAGCATCCTGACGAGACTCTTATCGTTGTTACAGCTGATCACGAGACCGGTGGTGTTGTTCTCGGTTCGGGCAGTTACAACCTCCATTTCGACCGTCTGCGCTATGCAAAGATGTCGATTGCGAAGTTGGGCAGCGAGTTGCACAAACTCCACGAGAAACTGGGCGACAAGTACAGTTATGAGACAGTGAAGCAGTTCCTTTCAGATAACTTCGGTTTCTGGTCGAAGATTGAACTCGATGAAGGTCAGAACAAGCGTCTCGAGCGAGCATTCAACAATATCATGGAAGGCAAGGGCAAGGACAGCCAGAGCCTCTATCAGAAGGATAATGAGTTTGCAGACACAGTGAAGCGCATCCTCTCAGAGGTTAGCCGCCTCCATTGGGGCCACGGAAGCCATTCCAACGGTTATGTGCCAGTATATGCTATCGGTGTAGGTGCAGAGACTTTGAGCGGCCGTATGGATAATATCGACCTGCCAAAGCGCATTGCAAAGATTGCCGGTTGGCCAAACCTCAACGAATAATCCTCGCTCTCAGGATATTGCAGAAAATTGCAATTATTGCATTTATTGCACTTATTGCATTTATTGCATCATAGGTTTGTATCCGCGCGTTGCAAACATATAGACAATAAAAAAGGACTTTAGGTTGTTTCCTAAGGTCCTTTTTCTATGGGGGCTAAATACCTTTTCGTACTTATTTCAGACTGCCATCGTTATCGTTATCGCTATTGCCATCGCCATCGCTTACGCTAACGCTCCTGTTTCCGTTTTCGTTTTCGTTTTCCTTTTCGTCCTCGTTTTCGTTAATACCCTCTTCCACATCAACGAATGAGTCGAGTTCTTTCTGGATTGTGCGGCGCACAGCGTAGAACTTGATGCCGTTTATGATTTCCGAGAGTGCATAGGCAAGCAATGCGTAGCCAAAGTACAAGAATGGAGTCGAAGCCACTATGGCAGGGCGAATCAGGATGATCAAACCGAAAAGCAACAGCAGGGTAGGGGGAATCCAGTAGAAATAGCCAATCTTTGGCACTACCGGCTCTGTGCCTTCTTCAAATTCCACATCTTTCAACTGCTCCTTGTAGTTTTTGATGACATTGAGGGTGACTCCCAGTGCCACAAATTCGCCAATTGCCGCAAAGACAATCAGTATGGCGATGATATACACGAGATAGTTCATGAATACCTCAGGCATCATAGCATAGGCAATCATCAGCGAGCCGATGAGAATAGCGGCTAATGCTCTTGTTAATGCAGTGTTTACGATTTTCATAGGTGCAGCATTTTTAGGGGTTAGTAATTCTTGAAATAAAAAAACAAGCCTCTCGTTTGAGAGACTTGCTTCATTGGAGGGGTGCCCAGTCGGATTCGAACCGACGACATTCAGAACCACAATCTGACGCTCTAACCAACTGAACTATGGGCACCATTTTAAGCAACCTTCGCAGTAGCTCCGGATTTGCGACTGCAAAGGTACTATATTTATTCGGATTTACCAAACAAATTGCTTATTTTTTTGAGGCAAAGGCTAAAAAATAGCCCTTTCTATGCCTCAACACTCCTTATTCTGCTACAGGAGTCTCTGTTGCAGCCTCTGCTGGAGCAGCCTCTGTTGCTGGTGCTGCAGCCTCCTCAGCAGGAGTTGCTGTTGCGCCGAAGCCAGGGGTTGTTGTAGGGTTTGTCTGCTCAGTCTGCTGAGTAGCGCCCTCGAATACGCTCTGCTCTGAAGAAGCCTTTGGGGCTGTCCAAGCACAAGCGATGCTGATAAATACCATTGCTCCTGCCAAAATCCAAGTTGTCTTCTCAACAACATCTGTTGTCTTGCGAACGCCGAGAAGGTTGTTCTGTGCAGAGAAGTTTGAAGAAAGGCCACCGCCTTTGCTCTCCTGAATCAGTACGATGCCAATCAAAAGAACGGCAACTAATACGATGATGATAACTAATAATGTGTACATTGTTTTATTGTTTTATTAATATTATTTTTTCTAAGAAACGCATTTGATCTGCAAAGTAAGCACTTTTTTTTGGAAAAAGCAAGTTTAATCGTTGAATTATTTCCAAAGCCTTGTAATAATTGCCTTGTTTTATGTAAATCTTGGCTAATCCCTCGGTAAAATAGTCTTCATTGACCTCATCTTTGTCATTTTCCAGTTCAACCTCGGTGTGAGGTGTGTAGGTGGATTCTTCCTGCAAAACGATCTTTCCGCCTTCGTTGTCGAGGAAGTTGTTGATAAGATCATCGGCGTGCTGCTGGCTGTCGTTCGGAGTTAAATCCTCGCCTGTGCCATTCTGCTCGTTTTCCTCGTCATAGACCTCCATCAAGTATGCCATATAGTCCACTGTGGCGTCAGTGGCTGTCGGCTGACGTGTTGACCTCTTTCGTTTTGGCTCTTCTTCGTGTGGCAGTGATTCCAGATAGCCATCGATGAGCGCATCGGTTCGATCCTGATGCTTATCCACCTTCTTTGGCTCTTTTCCACCCAACTGATAGTGCTTGGCATCAACAAGATTGAAAAGCACCGTGCGGTCGGTGATGTGGAATGCCGCCTGGCGCAGTTCCTCGCCGAAGGATGGGTCGTGGAGCAGATACAGATTCTGCAACATCAGGAGGCGTGCTGCCTGATGGTATGGATAGAGAGCCACATAACTGCGAAGGTCATATAGCGTCTCGCGATCCAACTGTTCCGGATGTTGTATGTATCTGTTCAAATCCATTCTGTTGCTGTTTTTACCAGTTTGCTACTGTTGCATTGAAAATCTGATCGCACAGTTCCTCCACCATCTGTGTCACCAACTCCTCCTGCACTGATGCAAGGCTCTGGGTGGTTTCGTAGGTCGATGTGGCTGTGAACTGGCGTTCAAAATCTTCCTTGTGTTCAACATTGTTTGTGAAACGCACATTGACAGTGATTGAAAGTTCGGTCTGAGCAGAGTAGCCCTCGGCTGATACCGACTTGTTTCGCTGGTTGTACTGTGTAATCTCACCCTCAATCTTCAGGTCGCCGTTACGCTTCACCTGCTGCAACTTGGTGTGGCTGGCAAACTGATCCTTGAGTTTGTTGTTGAATATTGGTGCCATCGGACCCCAGACGTATGATGAACGGATAGGGAAATCCGCTATCTGTATGGTATTTGTCTTGGAGTAGTCGATGCTGGCACCGTTGAACTTGTACGAGATAGAGCAAGCCACAAGCATCACGGCGAGGATGGCTATCCCCGCGAAATGTCGTATTATGGTTGTCTTCTTCGTATTCATTGTCATTATTCCTTTATGTGGACTTTTACAGTTCCCACCTTATGTTATACCTAATTCCTTCAAACGGCGGTAGAGCGTGCGGTCTGAGATTCCTAACGCCTTGGCAGTCTCCTTGCGGTTGCCGTTGTGCAGTTCGAGGACCTTGCGCAGTGTCTGTTCGTTCTGCTCTTTCAGGTTATGTGGCAGTGTATCCTGCTGATTGTCGATAACCTCTTCCACCTCCTGAAACTCCGGAGCCTGTGGCGCCCTTTTGTTTATATCTATCGAGTAAGGCAATGGCTCGTTCTGTGCAGTATCGAAGGCGTGGGCATTGATGTTTGCGTGCTCGCCAAGTTGCATTGTCAACTTCTTTATTTCAGCACTCATCGAGTCCATATTTCGCTTCATTTCTGCAATCACCGTCCACAGCATCTCACGCTCGTCGGCATAGCCCTTGTCGCCAGCGCCCGGAATGACTGCAATCTCGCGACTCTCTGGATCGTCAGGGATGAATTCCTTGATGGTCTGGGCATCGATTACTCGTTCTGCGGAAAGCACCGACATTCGTTCGGTGATGTTCTTCAACTGACGGATATTGCCCGGCCATTTGTATTTCATGAGAATAACCTTCGCCTCGTCAGTGAGTTCTATGCGCGGCATATTGTACTGCTGGGCAATGCTCAATGCAAAACTGCGGAACAGACGTTCTATGTCCTGACCACGCTCGCGCAGAGCCGGCATCATGATAGGTACGACATTGAGTCGATAGTAGAGGTCTTCGCGGAAACGTCCTTCCTTGATGGCCTTCTCCAGATTGACGTTTGTTGCCGCTACCACACGAACATCAGTCTTCATCGCCTTGTGTCCGCCCACTCGTATGAATTCGCCCGTTTCAAGCACACGCAACAGTCGTGCCTGTGTTGGGAGTGGGAGTTCGCCCACCTCGTCAAGGAACAGTGTACCTTTGTTTGCTGCTCCGAAGTATCCTTCCTTCTCGCCGATAGCACCTGTGAAAGCGCCCCTCTCGTGACCGAACAGTTCACTTTCGATGGTGCCTTCCGGTATGGAACCGCAGTTGATAGCCAGATATGGACCACCCTTGCGTGTGGAGTTGTCGTGGATTATGCGTGGGATGATTTCTTTACCAACACCGCTCTCACCAATGACAAGCACCGACAGGTTTGTTGTAGCCACCTGCAACGCTGTGCCGATAGCCTGGTCGAGTTTATCGCTGGTACCAACGATTGAGTATCGACGCTTTACTTCTTCGATATTTAACTGTGCCATATATGTGAGTTTCATTTAGGGGTGTTTTATGCCCCGTATGATAGTGCCCGTTGTATTAATTCTCCTTCTGCTCTCTCTTCTTCGGAATAGAGAAGCGCAGTTTCTCGCCATCGTCAGGACGCTCGTGGTAGAGCTTTGGCAGAGGGTTCTGCATAGGCTCGTCGTAGTGCACACGGTTGCGGCAAGCGTCGATAGCAACGTAGATGGCATTGCGGAGGATAGCCTCGTCGGCAATGTTCTTGCCTGCAATCTGGTGTTGTGCGTCACAGTCAACGATGCTGCATACCAATGGGAGGTTTGCCAGAAGTATGGTGCTCTTGCTGTCGCTGAGCATTCTCAATGGCAACAGACCCTGATCGTGGTGCATTGCGAGAATGGCATCAAAGGCATCGTATTTTCTCTGTGAGAAGAACTCGTCAGTCTGATATGCACCGAACACTTGTATCTTGCTCTCTGCAAGTTCTGCGATTGCTGGTGCGATGATTTCCTTCTCCTCGATGCCGGCTACTGGGTTCAGCGCGAGCACTGCGATGCGAGGAGTCGAGATGTTGAAGTCGCGCTTCAGCGAGGTGTGCAGTGTCTTCACCTTCTCTACGATAAGTTCCTTTGTCAGTGCAATGTCTTTCACACTGCCTTCGGTTGCTAATGCCACGCGAAGAATATCGTTGAGGTGGATAGGCTCAGCCTTCTGTCCTTCGCCGATAGATGTCTCGATGTACTTCACTGTACCAGGGAAGTTGAAAGGCTTCATCTGCACCAC
>JAZQOD010000004.1:0-8333 GCA_045627685.1 Prevotella sp.
CCAACTGAGCTATTTCCGCAAAAAAATGTTGAATTGCAAAACAAATTTGTTTTACTCAACTATTCAAATCAAATGGTGAAGAGGAGGAGACTCGAACTCCCACGTCACGATTGACACTACCCCCTCAAAGTAGCGCGTCTACCAATTCCGCCACCTCTCCAACATTTATGCTCTAATTGTGCCCAGAACAGGACTCGAACCTGCACGCCTTGCGACACACGCACCTGAAACGTGCGCGTCTACCATTCCGCCACCTGGGCAGGTTTGAAAACTTGCGCTTTCACAATCAGAACATTTGAGCGGAAAACGGGACTCGGACCCGCGACCCCAACCTTGGCAAGGTTGTGCTCTACCAACTGAGCTATTTCCGCAGAAATTGTTGCTGCTTTCAAAAAATCGGAGGTTCGGCGTGGTAGCTATAGAAGCCTCACTTGCACGAACTTTCCTCATTTTCTTTGCTTTTCTCAATAAATTTTGTAATGCATTTCTCTAAATGCGGTGCAAAGGTACAACCTTTTTTTTATACCACCAAAGTTTTTCCCAAAAAAGTTTCAAAAAACTGCATTTTTTCTCTGATTTTGCACCAAACAAGCAGCATCAATCCATCATATTACGATAATCCGCGTAACTATACTGCCTCAAAACCTCTAATTCTCCATCTTGTTTCAGAATGCCGATTGACGGATGAGCGATTCCGTTGAACATACAGGTTTTTACTGTTGTATAATGAAGCATATCCTCAAATATAACCTTTTCGCCTATATGCAATTCATGATCAAACTGCCAACTACCCATAAAATCGCCAGAGAGACAACTGTTGCCTCCTAACCTATATATATAATAAGGTGTAGCCGAACTTTTCGCACGCTCTGCTTCCTCTGTTCCGTCTTCGAGAGTGACAGCGCCACGAACAGCCGGCCAATACGGCATTTCCAGACAATCAGGCATGTGACAAGTGAAACTTACATTCAAAACTGCTGTTTTTATTCCTTTGTCCTCAACTATATCTACAACCTCAGAAACCAATGGGCCTGTCTGCCATCCGAACGCACTACCAGGTTCGAGTATTATCTGAAGATGAGGATAGCGTTCGTGAAGTCCATTCAATATTGATATAAGCAGATCTACATTGTAGTCCTTGCGTGTCATCAAGTGACCACCGCCCAAATTAAGCCATTTAATCTGAGAGAACCATTTGCCAAACTTTTCCTCTATATGTACCAATGTTCGTTGCAGCACCTCTGCCCCACTCTCACAGTGGCAGTGACAGTGAAAGCCATCAATATTGGCAGGAAGCACCTCAGGCAACTTATCGGCAGAAACTCCGAATCGAGTTCCTGGTGCACAAGGATTATAAATATCAGTCTCTATCTCCGAATATTCCGGATTAACCCTAACACCTATCTGAATATTTTGATTCGCTTGTTTTGCCTTGTCGGCGAAACGCTCATACTGCGTTAGAGAATTGAATGTGATATGGCTTGAGCAGCGGGCAATATCATCAATTTCATCTTCTGTATATGCAGGCGAGAAAGTATGTGTCGGAGAGCCGAATTCCTCAAAGCCCAAACGGGCTTCATTCAGCGAACTAGCAGTAGTGGCCTGGATATACTCACGAAAAATTGGGAATGTCTTCCAAAGCGCAAATGCCTTGAAAGCAAGGATAATCTCAACATCGGCTTCACGCGCCACCCGGGATATCAAAGACAGATTACGACGCAGACGGTTTTCCTCCAATATATAAATAGGTGTCTTGACGCCTTCAAAAGTATTCGGATTGACTTTCATATTCTTTTGTTCAATTTAATTTGCTATAGTGCAATGTTCTGCAAAGTTAATAAAAAGTTACGAGGAAAACGAGCATACCTCAAAAATTTACTTTCATTATAAAAATTCAAGCCTATAGATTTCTATATATTCAAATTTATTTGTAAATTTGTAGAGGATTTGGGTTAAAACCTTTTTGATAGAATCACTTCAATAAAACATAAAGATTCACACAATGAGTGCTAACAACTCTTTTATGGTTTTCTCGGGAACTAACTCGAGATACCTCGCAGAGAAAATCTGCACCGAACTTGGTTGCCCTCTTGGCAACATGTCTGTAACTCGCTTTGCCGATGGCGAATTCGAAGTATGCTTTGAAGAATCTGTTCGCGGTCGTGATGTATTCCTCGTACAGAGCACTTTCCCAAATGCAGACAACCTCATGGAACTTCTTCTTATGGTTGATGCAGCAAAGCGTGCTTCCGCAAAGACCGTCAATGCCGTAATTCCTTATTTCGGCTGGGCTCGTCAGGATCGCAAAAGCAAGCCACGCGTAAGTATCGCAGCAAAACTCGTTGCTGATATGCTTTCAGTAGCAGGTATCAGCCGTCTGCTCACTATGGACCTTCACGCAGACCAGGAGCAGGGATTCTTCAATGTTCCTGTTGACCATCTCTACGCAAGTAGTGTCCTTGTACCTTACATCGAAAATCTCAACCTCGAGAACCTCGTAATTGCTACTCCTGACGTAGGTGGTGCTAAGCGTGCCGGAGCATATGCAAAGTACTTCGATTGTCCACTCGTTCTCTGCAACAAGAAGCGCGTAAAGGCTAACGAGGTTGCGTCAATGCAGGTTATCGGTGATGTAGAAGGTGCAGATGTAGTGCTTGTTGACGACATGGTTGACACAGCTGGTACAATTACAAAAGCAGCCGACCTGATGAAGGCTCACGGTGCTCGTAGCGTGCGTGCTATTGCCAGCCACTGTGTGATGAGTGGTCCTGCTTCTGAGCGCGTACAGAATTCTGCACTCGAGGAGATGGTTTTCACCGACTCTATTCCATACACAAACCGTTGCGCAAAGGTTAAGCAAATTACCGTTGCAGGTATCTTCGCAGAGACAATCCGCCGAGTACTCAGCAACGAGAGCATCTCAAATCAGTATCTTCTCTAAGCATTGTGTGATATAAACAATATCTTTAATCAACTGCTTTAAACTAACTGAATTTCAATTATTTAAATAGGCGTCCAAATGTCAATTCATTTGGGCGCTTTCTTTTTATTTTGTGCGTCACTACTCGTATACCCCCCCCCACTACTGGGACTTTTCACAAACAAAAATCCCGCCTCAATTACTTGAGACGGGATCTATTATTATTGGTAAGAATTACCTACTCTATATTCATAGAATTAGCCAAGCCACTTAACATATGCGAAGTCGCAACGGTGTGGGAGGTTCTCATTCTTTGGATACATACGGATTGCTGACTTGTAAGAACCTGCTGTTGAAGGAGTGTACTCAGCCTCGAATGTATAGGTGTTACCCTCTACATTTGTAACATTGAATGGAATCACGCGCTTGATCTCACGCTCTGAATCCTGCTTGTCGTCCTTAAGAACAACGAGTTCAACGCCAACTGCATCGTTCAAGCCCTGCTCATCGAGAACAACCTTGATCTTGATTGCCTTACCTGTTGACATACCCTCATTGAGGTTTGACTCCATAGAAACTACGTGGATTGCATCCCAACGCTCAGCAACAGTCTCCTTCCAAGAAGCAATCTCCTTAGCGAGTTTGTTGTCATCAGCAGCGAGCTTAGCGAAACGCTCAGCCTGCTTGCAGTAGAACTTGCTATAGTAGTCGTCGAGCTGACGCTTCATTGTATAGTGAGGAGCAATTGTTGCGATAGAGTTCTTGATAACCTGCAACCAACCCTCAGAATAGCCCTGCTCATTCTTGTTGTAGTAGAGAGGAACAATCTCATTCTCGAGCATGTTGTAGATAGTTGCAGCATCGAGCTGATCCTGGTAACCCTGGTTCTGGTATGTACGCTTCTGTGGAAGTGCCCAACCAGCACCCTCGCGGTAACCCTCAACTCGCCATCCATCAAGGACAGAGAGGTTTACAACACCGTTCATCTCTGCCTTCTCGCCTGATGTACCAGAAGCCTCAAGTGGACGTGTAGGAGTGTTCATCCAGATATCGCAACCAGAAACAAGACGACGAGCCAACTGCTGATCGTAGTCCTCAAGGAAGATAATCTTACCGAGGAACTCTGGACGCTGTGAAATCTCATAGATTCTCTTGATCAATCCCTGACCACCACCGTCTGCTGGGTGTGCCTTACCTGCGAAGAGGAATGTTACAGGGTGCTCTGGGTTGTTAACGATTTTGTTCAAACGCTCAAGGTCTGTGAACAAAAGGTGAGCACGCTTGTATGTAGCGAAACGACGGCAGAAACCGATTGTCAAAGCATTTGGGTTGATATGGTTGAGAAGTGATACAACGCGAGCAGGATCACCCTGGTTGCGGAGCCATACATCCTTGAACTTGATCTTAATGTACTTAGCCAACTTCTCCTTCAAACGCATACGTGTAGCCCAGAGTTCTGCATCTGGACAGTTGTAGATACCCTGCCAGTGCTTCTCGTTAGACTGATCTGCGAAGTACTTCTTATCGAGATACTTAGCGTAGATAGCACGCATCTCTGTAGCACACCATGTTGGGAAGTGAACACCGTTGGTTACATAACCTACGTGGTTCTCCTCTGGCCAGTAACCTGCCCATGTTGGAGCGAACATCTTCTGTGAAACCCAACCGTGAAGCTTTGATACACCGTTTGACTCCTGACAAGTGTTGAGAGCGAATGTTGACATTGAGAACTTCTCGTTATCATCGTTAGGATTTGTACGACCCATACCGATGAACTCCTGCCATGAAAGACCGAGCTGCTGTGGGTAACCGCTCATATACTTACCGAAGAGGTCCTTGTCGAAATAGTCATGACCAGCTGGTACTGGAGTGTGGCAAGTGTAGAGGCCTGATGCACGAACAAGCTCCAATGCCTGGTTGAATGTGAGACCTTCGTTGATGTAGTCGATGAGACGCTGCAAGTTGCAGAGTGCTGCATGACCCTCATTACAATGATAGATATCCTTCTTGATACCGAGCTTCTTCAATGTGAGCATACCACCGATACCGAGGAGAATCTCCTGCTTAAGACGGTTCTCCCAGTCACCACCATAGAGTGCGTGAGTGATTGGACGGTCGAACTCAGAGTTCATCTCATTGTCTGTGTCGAGCAAATAGAGCTTAACACGACCAACATTTGCAGTCCAAACAGAAGCGTGAACCATATAGTTCATATAAGGAACATCAACTACGAGTGGCTCGCCTGTATTAGGATCGAGTGTACGAACGATAGGAAGTGAGTTGAAGTTCTGTGCATCGTAAATAGCAATCTGCTGACCTTCCATAGAGATTGTCTGCTTGAAATAGCCATGACGATACAAGAAACCTACTGCACACATATCAACATTAGAGTCAGAAGCCTCCTTCACATAGTCGCCGGCAAGCATACCGAGACCACCAGAGTAGATCTTCAAAACCTGTGAAATACCATACTCCATACAGAAGTAAGCAACAGAAGGGCGTGAGTTGTCAACAGGCTGCTTCATGTAATCAGTGAAGAGCTTGCATACATTCTTCACCTTCTTCATGATATCCTTGTCCTTTGCACACTCCTGCTTACGCTCGTAAGGGAGCTTTTCGAGGAGAAGAACTGGGTTCTCACCACACTTCTCGAAGAGTTCGCGGTCGAGTGAACGCCACAAATCACGAGCCTCATAGTTCCAAGACCACCACAAGTTGTGTGCAATCTCATCGAGGCACTCAAGCTCTGCAGGGAGGCTTGACTTAATTGTCAACTCCTTCCATGAAGGGCTATTGACATAATTTGCTTTGATTTTCATATAAATTTGTACAATAATTAATGTTCAATAATCGAATATATTTTATAATGCCGAATCCGTATTCACACGGACCGTTATTGTTTTCTTGATTCTGCTTTTCTCAAAGCAATATCGTAAGCTTTCTCGTAGTAACTTATGAAATTACCCCAGAGTGCTTTCTTCGACAGTTTGCCTGCTTTTGTGCGTATCTTTGCAACTTCAGCATCCGACATTGCCGAGAACTTGCTGATAGTGTCCTTTATCTGCTCTGCTACCTCATTATAGTTGTAGTCATTTCTGCGAACCACCTTCACTCCATCCTCTATTTCACCATACTTTCCGAAAGCGTCGTTAGCCCAAAGGCCAAAACCAGCAAGGTCGGTTGTGATACATGGAACCTTAAATGCCACAGCCTCGAGTGGAGTATATCCCCAAGGCTCATAGTAAGAAGGGTAAACACAAAGGTCGTTGGCAAGAACGATATCATAATATGGCATATTCAAAATACCGTCATTACCTGTCAAGTAGCATGGAATGAAGAAAATCTTCACCTTGTCCTCTGGGCGGTTCCACATTCCAAGCGATGAACTCATATTAATGACTCTATCGTCATTTACACTGTGCAACCAGTGGGTGAGTTTCGGACGATCCAATGGAGTATCGAAAGTCCCACCAGAAAGCATTCTTTCCTGCAAATCCTGACGAGGACCAACAAGCCACCCAGGTACCTCCACGAATGCCAGCACCTGCTTTTTTAGGTTCTCATCGTAGCGTAAGCGGTTCATTGATTCAATAAACACATCGATACCCTTGTTTCTGAATTCGTAGCGACCACTGGTAGATACAATCAGAGTATCGTCACTGAACTCACAACCTGTCAAACAGTTTGCAAGTCTAAGGAGAGCCTTGCGCGCAGCCTTTCTCTTTGCTGTGTATATAGCACCCTTTGGCACGAAATCATCTTCAAAACCATTAGGAAGAACCACATCACACTCTTTATCAAGCAGTTCCTTACACTCTCTAGCGGTAATATCACTAACCGTTGTAAAGCAGTCAACATTCTGAGCAGTCTTCTTTTCTATAGAATGCTTGCTCTGCATATTCAACTCACCTGCCATCTGGTCTCCGTTATAGGCTTCCAAATAATCATAAAGAGGTTTGTTGTTGCCACAGATGCTTCGTCCGATACTTGTTGCATGAGTGGTGAAGATTGTAGCAACCTCAGGCAGATACTTATTTATATAAAGAGCACCAAGGCCTGTCATCCACTCATTAGCATGGTAAACAACTTTCTGGTTGCTGTTCAGATAGAACTTATAGTAACTCTCCACAACACGGGCAGCGGCATATGAGAACATGCTTGCTTCGTCGTAATCGCCATAAGCATGGAGACTGTCAACCTGGAAATCTTCCCACAAATGAGTATATATACGATCCTTCTGTTCGAAGAAACATACGAAATCCACCAAAATAGCAACTGGCTGACCAGGGATATCCCATCGGCCAACCTGCACCTTCAATTCTGAACCTTCCAAAGATTCCTTCCAATCCTTAAGAAGCGACGAATCCTCAATGAAAAATGGAGATTTTTTGTCGCCCCAACAATTAGGACCTATAAATACCAAGTTATCATGCAGTCTCTCCTGCAATGTCTTAGCTCTGGTTGAAAGTACCGTATATATACCTCCAACTTTATTACATACTTCCCAGCTCGATTCAAAAACAACCTCTGGGAAAAGAATATCCTGATTCATAAATAGTTACAATATTGTAATGCAAAGTTAATATAAATAATGTGAAAAACTTTGGTCAATATACTATTAAATACAAAAAACATTTCATTTCTTGATTTATATAGCTAACTTTGCAGAAACAAATTTCAAAGTATGAGAAAACAAATATTAACCGTATTTTTATCCCTCTTCGCTGCACTGCAGGCAAATTCACAAAACGATTCTATTTTCAATAGAACTATTTACAACAACGAAGAGAATATATACCTCGTAATGAATTTCTACGAGAACAATATCACTGTAAAAGATCAGGAATTCATGGGCGAAATGTCTGGATATCTTGGCGACTTTAAAGACTTTAGAAAATGGTTTATTCTTGATGCTGAAATTATCAATCAAAACACAGCACATCTCTCAATCACTAATGATGAAGGAAGCGAAGATCTCACAGCAACTCTTATTTACAAACCTGAAGACCAGACTTACACCTTAAAACAAGAAGAAGGGAGTCCATTACGAACAGCACGTAACAGGAAATGGCACAAACTTCCAAAGAACATCGTTTACACTAAAACAAAAGAATAAATTTATTCTACATTGTTCAGCACCACTACCCTCCCCTAAACCGGGGAGGATTTTTTATATCTTTAGTATAAATCGAGAAAAACAATTTCAAACGATAACGATTACTGGGCATCGAAAAAGTATTAAATACCTCCCTCCCCATTATGGGGGAGGGCTGGGGAGAGGGTCCCCAACAAAAAAGCCCCGAGATTACTCTCGAGGCTCTCTTTCAAAGAAGGCGGCTTCCTACTCTCCCGCATTGCATTGCAGTACCATCGGCGTAAGTGGGCTTAACTTCTCTGTTCGGAATGGGAAGAG
>JAZQOD010000005.1:0-4116 GCA_045627685.1 Prevotella sp.
ACCGGCATACACAACGCCGCCGCCAAAGCTATAATTGCTATTTTCTTCATTATTGCTATTTTATTACTTATCTTATTCTCGCCCTTGGCCCCTTGTTCAAAGAAACTATCTACTCCCTTCGCTTATTCTCCCTCCCTAATAACGGGAGGGCTGGGGTGGGTCTTCTCGGGAGAGGGGCAAGGGTGAGGCTTTTTATATTTTATAGAACTCTTCCCAGCCCTTGCGTGGAGGCATTCCAGAAAGGAGGGCGTTAGCAAAATCGTTGTTGGTGAACTGCTTTGTGCGTGGATCGAAGAACAACTGTGTGTTCAGTCGCTGAGCGATGACACCAAGACAGAATACCTGTGAGAGGACACCATTGATCTCGAATGGCGAGCGTGTCTTCTCGATACCGCGACAAGCACGGAGGAAGTTCAGATGATGGTTAGATGAGCTCTCTGGCACTACTGGCATCTTGTCCTTCCACTCCTCAGCCTTTGCTGAAGGGAGGATTGAGAGAGTGCTACCATGTGAACCACCCTTGAACACGAGGTCCTTGGTGTAGATCTCCTTACCAGGGTTGAGTTTTGCCACTGGTGTTGTGCCCTGGTTTGTTGCAGGGATATTTGGGTTGTACTCGCTCTCGCCGTAGTTGGCAGGAACCAGTGGGATGTTGTCAACACCGTCGTACCATGTGATATCGCAAGGAGGCATACCCTTACGAGCACCGAAACGGAAGAGGATGGTCGATGACATTGGGTAGAAGTAGTCGTTATGGCCGGTAGCCTTCAAGCAGTTGATCTCGTAAGGCAATCCCAGTTCGAGGAACTCATGAGCGGTGTCGATGATGTGAGCACCCCAGTCGCCGAGAGCACCCATACCAAACTCATACCAGCAACGCCAGTTACCGTTGTGGAATTTGTCAGAGTAGTCTCTCCATCCACAAGCACCGAGCCATGTGTCCCAGTCGATATCCTTGTTTGGGAGTGGCTGTCCGTCAGGCATGTGCTTCAGGTTAGTGTCCCATCCGTGCCAGCGACGAGGATTGTTCATGTGGGCAGTGATAGCAGTGACATCCTTGATGAGACCAGCCTCCTGCCAAGCCTTCCACTGGAAGTAGTTTGCCTCAGAGTGGCCCTGGTTACCCACCTGTGTCACTACCTCAGGGTGCTTCTTTGCATTAGCCATCATCAGTTCTGCCTCATGGAATGTGCGGCACATTGGTTTTTCAACATATACATGCTTGCCGTAGTTCATTGCCATCATTGCCACAGGGAAGTGCATGTGGTCAGGCACAGCAGCACAAACAGCCTCGAAATGGTCGCCATACTGCTCAAACATCTCACGGAAATCGCGGAAACGCTTAGCATTTGGATACATGTTGAGAACCTTCTCTGTATGCTGTGCTCCGAGGTCGATGTCACACAGAGCCACAACATCTACAAGACCGGTCTCTTCAAACTGCTCGATATCCCAGGCACCCTGGTTACCGATACCGATATAAGCAATCTTCACTTTGTCGCTCTTCTGAGCCACTTTTTCTTTCTTTGTAGCAGCATTTGCACCAAGAGTTGGTACTCCGGAAACTGCGAGTCCTGCTGTAGCAACACCCATCTGCTTTAAGAAATCTCTTCTAGTTGACATAATTTGGTTATTTTTTGGTTATTAGTTTCTTTATTGTCCACACAATCAGGCGCACTGCGGTCAGCACTGCATAGAGCAAAGCCGTAGTTGCTGCCACGAAGCCCAGCGACCAGAACAGTTCCGACCATTTTCCGTCGTAGGCTATGATTGCATATACATTCAAGCCGAAGGCAATGACAAAGCAGCAAAGGATTCTCACTACCTCGCCTTTTATCTGTTTAGGAGTGATAACGATATTTTCCATTTCTTCGTTTCTTTTATATTTCAGCCTTTACAGCCTTTGTACCGTACACATCATAGTCAATAAGGAACTCCTCTGGGAATGTGAGGATCTCACCCTTTTCAATTGCCTCGTGTCCCCACAGGCAGAGTTGCGAAGCATAGTAGCCCTCTTCGGCAATGCGTGCGGGTTGCTCTGCTTTTATTGCAGCCTCTACGAATGCCTCTGTCAGGAGCGATGTACCGTCGTTGTCAGGGCGCTCACCGAGGATATATTCTCCACCGGCGTCGGTTGCTGTCTCTGGTGCCCAACTGGTGCCGGCGAATGCCGAACTGCCGAATATCTGCTGTTCCCAGTCGTTTATCATCTGAAGGAAAGCCGGTGCTGGATCAACATCCTCGAAATAGTATTTGCCCATTTCTGGTTCGACAGTACCCAACGAACCGAGAATCTGCTCTTCCAAGCCATAGAACTTATTGGCGATGTCCGAACCCCACGACATCTTCTTTCCGTCCTCGAAGGTGTAGATGGTCTGGATGTTGTCGTAAACCTCACGACCGTCTTTCCAGTATGTTATGGCACCATGGCCCATCACCTTTTCCGGCATCTTGCCGAGCGCCCATGTACCAACCTGCAACTGATGGCAAGCCAACTCGGTCATCACGCCGCGCGACGAGTCGCTGTACAGACGCCAGTTGATGAATCTGTCGGCATCTACTGTTGTGCCGTCGAGAAGTGTCAGTTTTTCTCCGACAGGGCGTTTTGCAAGGTGTGGTGTTGCCGGATGTCCCGGAATATCGCGACACCAGTCGCCGTTACGGTTCCAGTAAGCGCGAATCTGTGTTATCTCGCCGAAGGTGCCCTGGTGAATCATCTCCATTGCCTTGATATAGCGAGGATCGAAGAGTCGCTGCTGACCGGTGAAGAACACCAACCCTGTATCCAAGTGCTTGTCGTACATACGCTTCGACTCCTCCATGGTGTAACCGATGGTCTTCTCGCAATACACATGTTTGCCAGCATCAAAAGCATCGAGCACAATCTGGCAGTGGGTATGGAGTGGGGTAGCCACAAGCACTGCCTGCACATTCTTATCGTCGAGCAACTGCTTGTAGTCGTGGTATATCTTTGCCTCAGGTGCAATCTTCTGAGCCTCGTCGAGCGAAGGCTGATAGACATCGGCAAGGGCAACGATCTCAACCTTTGGGTTCTTGGCAAGGAAACTCATAAGGAACTGTCCGCGTGAACCCGGACCGATGATACCCATACGCAGTTTCTCGCCTGCTGTCTTATCCACATCAGCGAATGCCGAGAGCCAAGGACTTGTTGCCACAAGCAGTCCTCCACCCAGCACACCGAGGTCTTTCAGGAAATCCCTTCTATTTATCTTTCCGTCTAATTGCATGTTTTGTTTAATTGTAATATTTGATTGTTTGGTTTGCAAAGATATACATTTTTTTCGTATCTTGCAACGATAAAAATATAAAAAACGAACGTATTCCGGTTAAAATCCGTTATTCCATATCAACTCTTGTTATCTGTGGCGAACGGATTCCGGGCTTTGTCTCGCCACCGATTGAGAATATCATATCCTTGTATGCCACCAATGCAGCACCGGCACGGGCGAGGTGTGGCGATTCTGTTATCGTCGTGAAAGTTCCTGTGGTTGGGTTGTAGAGTTGCAGTCTTCCGTCAAACTTATACCATTCCACAGGCTGTTTCAGATAGTCTTCTTTCGCAACACACTCGTAACTGCCACTTATGGCATCGAGGAATATCTCATGGTTCACACCTCCGGCAGTTATCAGTCTGCCGTCGTTCATCTGCACAAGGGCTCCGCCCGAAGGTCCGTCATATACCTCTGCGGGATATTGCTCATCGGCAGTGCTGAATCCACCCATCACCATCAACTCGCCTTTCCTTACAAAGCACACAGCCTGTTGACCGATTCGGTTTCTTCCTGATGGAACAAGGGTTGCCTTGCTCTGCTGCCATCCCTCGCGAGGCTTTTTCTGGTTGAGCATCAGCACATCCTCATTGGCTTTTCCGTTGGACGCACCTCCCGCCACATATACCTTATTTTTATATGCTGTGGCACAATGGTTGTCAGTAGGTTTTGGCAACGAAGGCAAAACCTCTATGACGGCCTTGCCTGCTTTGAGTGACAACTGGTAAACGGCATCAGTGCTGCCGTCGGTAGTCTGCCCACCAATCAGTATAAGACTGTTGCCTGCTTTCACCGTCGTTCCGTAAGCCATCGCCTGTGGCAGTTC
>JAZQOD010000006.1:0-17234 GCA_045627685.1 Prevotella sp.
AACTCACCAGATGTACCCTCAACAGCGAAATACCACTGTCCCTCTGGGCACTTGATGATTGGCTTCTGCTTGATATAGTACTCACCCTCTGGGATATTGTCGATCAACTGCTCGATGATCTTGATTGACTGCTCAATCTCCTTCACACGGAGATAGTAGCGAGCCTGAGCATCGCTCTCGTCGAGTACAACCTGCTCCCACTCTACCTTATCGTAAACGCCATAAGGATAGTTCTTACGCATATCGTTAGCCCACTGTGAAGCACGACCATTAGAACCTGAGATTCCGTAGTCGATACACTGCTCCTTTGTGAACACGCCGACACCCTCGAGACGCTGGTGTGTGATGACATTGTCACCGAACACATTGCAGTACTCAACGAGTTTTGGCTTGAGGTACTCACAGAGGTTCTTCACGTTAGTTACGAAGTTCTCGTCGATATCCTCCTGCAAACCGCCGATACGGTAGTAGTTCTGGATGAGACGACCACCTGTTGTCTCCTCCATTGCGTTGAGTACATACTCACGGTCGCGCATACAGATAAGGAATGCTGTGAGGGCACCGAGGTCCTGTGCATAACAACCGAGGTAGAGCAGATGACCATCGATACGCTGCAACTCGTCCATGATTGTACGGACAGTCTCGATACGCTCGCTGAGTTCAATGCCGAGTGCCTCCTCGATAACGCCACAGATAGCGTGACGGTTCATCATTGCCGAAAGGTAGTTCAGACGGTCGGTCATTGCCAATGTCTGAGGATATGTCATCTCCTCGAACATCTTCTCGATACCACGGTGGATATAACCGAGGTGTGGGTTGATCTGCTTCACTGTCTCACCGTCGAGTGTTGTCTCCAGACGGAGCACACCGTGGGTTGAAGGGTGCTGAGGACCGATGTTCATTACGAAGTCGTCCTCGCCGAACAGTGGTGTACGCTTCTCAACAACATTTCCGTCCTTGTCGAGAGTGTACATTGAAGCATAGCCCAACTCCTTGTCGTCCTCGAGTGAATACTCGTCGCTCTCCTGCTTCCAGTCCTTGCGGAATGGGTGACCCTTGAAGTCGTCGCGGAGGAACAGACGGTTCATGTGAGGGTGACCGAGGAACTTGATGCCGTAGAAGTCGTAAACCTCACGCTCTGCCAGGTCGGCAGCCTTCCAGAGGTCCATCACTGACTCGATGACTTCGTGCTCGCCCTTCTTCTCTGCCATTGTCTTTACAGAGATACGCTCGTGGGTGTCGGTATTCTCAAGGATATAGATACATCCGAGACCTTCCTCACCGAAATCCTCACCGATGATAGTTACGAGATAGTCGAAATGCTTCTCATCGTGGAGCTCAACCATTGCTGGCTTGAACTCGCTAAAAGAATATACTGTACTGTTAAGTTTCATTTCGCGCTTCCTCCTTATTTAATAGTGTTATCAACAGTCTTCTTTGCACATGCGATAGCCTCATCAACCTTAGCCTTGAGCTCTTTCTTGATAAGACCTGGAATCTCCTTCACTACGATTCCGTTTGGATCGCTCTCCTTGTGGTTAGCACCACCGAAGAACTTCTCAACCTTCACCTTACGCTGCAACTGCATCATACCATAGAGGATTGCCTCTGGGCGTGGAGGACAGCCTGGGATATAAACATCCACTGGCAAGAACTCGTCGATACCCTTCACTACATGATAGCTGTTCTTGAAAGGACCACCCGAGATAGCGCAACCACCAACAGCAACAACATACTTTGGAGTAGCCATCTCATCGTAGAGACGCTTCAAAACAGGAGCCATCTTATGAGTGATAGTACCTGCGCACATGATGAGGTCAGCCTGGCGAGGAGAGTTACGAGTAACCTCGAAACCAAAACGAGCGAAGTCGTAGCGAGCACAACCGCATGCCATAAACTCAATACCACAACAAGAAGTTGCGAAAGTAAGAGACCAGAGGGAATTGGCACGTCCCCAGTTAATCATCGCATCGAGATTACCGAGAACCACATTCACACCACCTTCGTTCAACTCGGCGATGATCTTCTCCAATGTCTCATTGTCCTTGAATTCCTCGTAAGGAATAGACTTGATTGAAGGCTTTCTTATTTCCATTCCAAAGCCCCCTTTCTCCAGGCGTAAGCCAGGCCAAATACAAGTACCAGCATGAAGAAACTGATGCTAACCAGTGCCATAGGACCGAACTGCTTAACAACAATAGCCCATGGATAAAGGAAAACTGTCTCCACATCGAACATCAAGAACAGAAGGGCAAACATGTAGTAACCTACATGCATTGGCAGCCAAGAACTGCCGCGAGTAGGAATACCACATTCAAATGGATCACCCTTCACCTTGTTGTATGTGCGTGGACCCAGCAGTTTCGCCATTATCGTAGCTGCTACCACAAAGAAAATACCCGTAACGATTACGGTTAAAAACAAAGTGAAATACATAAATGTGAAATATTAATAATTATAATTATTAGCATAATGCTTGAATTCGACTACAAAGGTACACATTTTTTGGTTAATAATAAAATATTATTAGATAAAAATCATCAAAAATGCAAAACACACATTACAAATCAAGCCTTTAATGCGCATTTCGCCCAATCTGTGCACTATGCACATTAGCACTTTAGCACATTAGCACAATAAGGAGCGTTTTTTACGCAAATACCATAATAGTATATTATATATAATAATATATAAATAGAAAAATCCCGTTAAAAAGGGTCCTTAATGTGCTAATGTGCTATTGTGCTAATGTGACGAGCATTATCAACCAAGCCATCAAACGTAAAATAAATTCCGTAGAAATAATAGCTAATTTTTAGCGAGAAATCGCCATTTCAGCGCTCTCTGAAAACAGGAACGCTGAAATGAGGATGTCATTCCGCCCAAATGAGGTTGTCATTCCGCCGTTTTGATGTCATGAAAAGGGCGCTTTGACAACGCAAAAACGGCGCTTTTATAACACACTGATAATCAAGGCGTTACAAGAGCAATATTACACGCTTCTCATCAACAGGAGAAATAACAAGTAGAAGCAAATGGTTAGGATTTGCTTGTCAAATAATTTCACACAGCAACTCCACCCTTATTCTTTGTAGGTAGTGAAGAATCTCATCACTGGAGCAAGGAACGGAGAGTAGTTTCTTACATGGACATTATTATGATAGTCGCGCTTTTCGGCAGAGACAGCGAGCATAATCCTCTTCTTTGCACGGGTCAAAGCCACATACAACTTCCTTGCATCTTCGGCTCTCATCACCGGATCATTACGGGTATAGAACCCAGGATAGCGGTCGTCAGCAACATCAAAGACTATCACATTATCAAATTCCAAGCCTTTCGCCTTGTGTACAGTGGTCACGAAAACGCGTTCATCGACCACATCGTTCGAACAAAGGTCGCTTTCTTTCAGCGTACTGATCTCGAGATTATGACTGGCGAGTTGCTCTTTGAGAGTCAGTTCCACTGCCACATTCACAATATCCTTGTCGATATAACGACCGATATACGCAAAACCCTTCACTGGCTGGATTATCGCCTCCTCTACAAGTGCATCATAGAACTTGTTCATTTCGCCCACAAGCATCGAACCGCCGACTCCCTCTTGTCTTGCATACAATCGTTCAAGGGTATCAAGATAATACTGCTTATACGCCTTTCGGAATGCCGCAGAACGGTCTTTGACGGTTTTTCGTGCGAGAAACTCCTGTTGTTGCGGAATCACCTCATGGGCTTTTTGCAGACAGTGGGCAACAACATTACAGGTGGCAGCAACATCGGCATCAGCAAGATGACTGTTCTCGCCTTCAAGATGCAACACCTCAAGGAGATGCTTCAACTTATACTGATGGAGGTTCGGTTCGAGGAGACGGGCAAGTTTCAATGTATCGAAATAATACGGACATTTCGTCCTCAAATCAATCTGTGGCAGATAGCGTTTCAGATTGGCGTCGAGAATATTGTAATCGTAGTCGGCATTGTGTCCGAGCAGGATTCCGTCACCGACATAATCCATAAACTGCAGCAACGCTTCTTCGTGGCTCAACAGTTCATGGTTCTTCATCTCCTCAATGATAGGATTCTCGATATCACCGAGCATGAGCGGTATCTCGCGGTCGGTGTGGATATAAACGCTGAACTCCGAGCCTGGTACTACCGCCCCACCCTTCATCTTCATCGCCGCTATCTGCACGATATCATCCTCAAGAACATTCAAACCGGTGGTTTCGGTATCAAACACAACTATCTCTTTCTCACGGCAAGTCTGTTCAAAATCCATTACATAACTACCACTCTCGCGAAGTAGCAAGTCGGTTGGGAGCAAAGCCCTTTCCATAAGTTCGCGCACAAAGCCACGGGCGGATGCTGCTTGCTCATAAACCCGCAATCCTTTGAGCAGACGAGCCCAAGCGATGAAGTTATGTTCGTTGGCAAAAACTGCGAGGTGGGCTAACACGAGTTTCACTTCAGGCAGCGAGAAAATATCAGTGCCCGACACTTTGAAATAGCCCACATTCATATCGTTCATCCTTGCACTGATAAGGTCGGCATCGGCATTCGAGGTAACGATAACAGCTGTTGTTTCATCGGGATTCTGCGATGCGAGTCGCTGTGCCTGCTGTGCCACATCGGAATACTCATTGTCGAAGGTGTTGCTCACCATAAACGAGAGTTCGTTGCCACTCCTTATCGGTTCGGAATCGGATGTAGGGAGCATATCCTTCTGAATGCCGAGAACATGATAGGCATAGTGGTTGAACACCTGCTGGAGATATTTCGGTGAACGGTGGTTCTTTGTAAGTCGATGCACGTTCTTCCCACTTCGTTCCTTGAGCATTTGAAGGGTGGTCATCTTCGCCCCCATAAACGAGAAAATGGCTTGCTGCTCATCACCGAGATACATGTAACTGCCCTGTGGATAGAACTTTATTGAGAGCAGATCGATGATTCGCAACTGTAATGGATTGAGGTCCTGCACCTCGTCAACCTGCACCCACGGATAATGCTTGAAACGCCCCTCATCATCGTGGCTAAGGGCATCGTAAGCAAGAAGGAGCAGGTCTTCAAAGTCAGCGAGACGGTTCTCCTGCTTATATCTCACATAGAAATGGGCAGCCTCGAATTTGCGAAGCACAGGAAGGGCATTGCTCCGAATGCCGATATCCACCTGAGCCGCATTTATCAAATCGCGATATCTGTCGGCATGATGATACACATCGAGCATCGCCTCACGGGAGAACGAACCAGTCTGGCTCTCGCATATCTGTTTGATTATCCCGACTTCTTCCGGTGAAAGGCACTCCGGATGAAGACGGATATCCTTGCCGTGTTCATGCTCAATCTGGTACATATACGCTGCCAGATGCAGCACATCGAAATACTCCTTCTTTCTGCGGTAGTTTACTGTCACGAAGGCCTCATCTTCCTCGAAATAGCGGGCAAGGATGCTTATGGCGTCATCATCGTCGATAACACTCGTTTCGGCTGGGATAAGGGCATATTCAAAGAGGAAACGCGAGCAGAATCTATGCACATTTCCCACATACACACGCTCTACCTCACGATCATCGATATTTGTGCGGATTCGCTCTTTCATACCTCGTGCAGCACGGTTGGTGAAGGTGAGACATAGCATATCGCCATACTCCACACCGAGTTTAGTGTGGGCGTACTTTATTCGTTCGGTGAGAATCTGCGTCTTTCCGCAACCAGGAGGTGCGAGAACGAGGTGAAAGCCCTTCTGGGCCTCAATGACTTTTACTTGAGAAGGATCGTATTCCATAATTAAAAAGCCCCTCTCCTTGTGGGAAGAGGGGTTTGAGGTAAGGCTATTTATTTCTTTTCGATATCCTTGAAGTACTTGTAGGTAGCAACCTTCAACTCGTCTGTTGCAGCCTCATCACAAACGATGATTCCTGCTGGGTGCATCTGAAGTGCAGAGATTGTCCACTGCTGAGTAACAGGACCTTCGATTGCAGCCTGAAGGGCGCGTGCCTTGTTGTGACCGTTGCAGAGGATCATTACTTCCTGTGCATCGAGAACAGTAGCAACACCAACTGTTACAGCTGTCTTTGGCACCTTGTTGATATCATTGTCGAAGAAACGGCAGTTTGCTACGATAGTATCTGTTGTGAGGGTCTTCTGGCGTGTGCGTGAAGAGAGTGACGAGAATGGTTCGTTGAAAGCGATGTGTCCGTCAGGACCGATACCGCCAATGAAGAGGTCGATACCGCCTGCTTCCTCGATAGCCATTTCATAGTTTGCGCACTCTTCTGCGAGATCCTCTGCATTACCATTGAGGATATGTACCTGCTCTGCTGGACAGTCGATATGATCGAAGAGGTTGCGGTGCATGAACGACCAATAACTCTCTGGGTGCTCCTTAGGAAGACCTACATACTCATCCATATTGAATGTGATGACATTCTTGAACGAAACACGACCCTCCTCGTAAGCCTTTACGAGATTCTTGTACATGCCGATTGGCGAACCGCCTGTAGGAAGACCCAGCACGAACTTGCAGTCTTCAGTTGGTCCGAACTCATTGATTCTCTTAATAACGTGCTCTGCAGCCCACTGCGAAAGAGCCTCGTAGTCTTTTTCAATAATTACACGCATAACTATTTTAATTTACAATTTGACAATTTACCATTTACCATTTGAGGGATTACCACTCCTTCTTGATTTTCTTCTCTGGCCAGTTGTGCTTTGCATACTGGAGTCCGTAGAGATCGTAGAGATCAGTGAGGCGGGTCATACGTGGCATGAACTCCTCGTAAGTGCCCTTATGCTCACACCAACCTTCTTCTGCGATTGCCGCCATACGTGGCAATACCATATACTCAGCATAGTTGGTTGTGCCGATGTACTCTGTCCAAAGGTTACCCTGAACACCGAGGATATGACTGCGGTTCTCTGGTGAGATATCATCAGGAATAGAAATCATGCCATATACCTTCTCCAAAGGCAGATAACCACCGATAGCCTGTGGTTCATCGCTCTTCTTTGGATCGAACTGATAATAGTCAAGATAGCAATATGTCACCGGCGACATTACAACATCATGACCGAGTTGTGCTGCCTTGATGCCGTGCTCAGAACCACGCCAGCAATGGATAGTGGCGCTCTTGTTGATATCACCCTCGAGAATCTCATCCCAACCCATGATGCGACGACCTTTCGAGTTGACGAACTTCTCAATACGGTTGGTGAAATATCCCTGAACATTATGCTCATTCAGTCCCTCGCGCTCCATGAGAGCCTTACACTTAGGACACTCTACGGTACGCTTCTTTGGAGCCTCATCACCACCGATATGAATCATCTCTGATGGGAAGATGTCCATCAACTCTGAGAGTACGTTCTCACAGAACTCATAGGTCTTCTCATTACCCATGCAAAGGATATCAGGGAACACGCCCCAGTTGGTCTCCACCTCGTAAGGACCACCAGTACAACCGAGTTCAGGAATACTTGCGAGAGCCGACTCCTGATGACCAGGCATATCAATCTCAGGGATTACTATGATATGGCGCTTTGCTGCATATTCCACGATTTCGCGAGCCTGCTCCTGTGTGTAGTAACCACCATAAGGAGTTCCGTCATAAATCTGTGAGTTATGACCGATGGTTGTCTCCTTGCGCACACTACCGATAGCAGTAAGCATTGGGTACTTCTTGATCTCAATACGCCAGCCCTGGTCCTCAGTGAGATGCCAGTGGAAGCGATTCATGTTGTGCATAGCAATGAGGTCGATATACTCCTTCACAAACTCCACTGGGAAGAAATGGCGTCCACAGTCGAGCATCATACCGCGATAAGCGAAACGAGGAGCATCAGCAATCTGCACAGCAGGGAATTCCACCTGGGTGCAAACGGTTGTTGGCAACGACTTACGGAGAGTCTGGATACCATAGAACACACCTGCAGGAGTGCTTCCCTTGATGACAACACCCTTATTGTCAACGGTCATCACATAACCTTCGGCATTCTCCACCTTCTCGTCAAGAACGAGTTTGATGGCGTTTGCTGGTGCCTTGGCAATATTGGTAGAGGTGAGCACCTTGAAGCCTACATTCTTCTGGATATACTCCTGAAGGAAGCGAGCATTGTCCTCCATCTGCTCCACACCCTCTACATAAACGATACGGGTGTCGGCATTCAGAGTGAACGCAGGTTTGCTGACTGGGGTAACCGTCTGTGGCATTGGAACCACATTGTAATCTGCTTTCTGAGCGAATAAACTCATTGCAGCCATAAGGGCAAAAGCGATGATAGATAATTTTTTCATAATAAGGTAATTAGTTGGGTTTTACGATTTCGACTACAAATTTACTCTTTTTTTTGGAAAACTGCAAAAAATACTATAATTTTGCATTCTAATAATAAAATATGTACGCACACAAGCGCACAGATATGCGCGAAAACGGTGCAAGATAATAAAAGAAAGACGATTTTCAATGCGTGAATTTGTAATTTCGGAGGCAAAGACAGAGACTGCTGTCCTCGTAGGCCTCATCACTCCTCAGCAGGACGAAGACCGTACCAATGAGTACCTCGACGAACTGGAATTCCTTGCCGACACTGCCGGTGCGCGCACAGTGAAGCGTTTCACCCAGAAGGTGAACGGTCCTCATGGTGCCACCTATGTAGGAACTGGTAAACTGGAGGAGATAAAGCAGTATATAAAGGATTGTGAAGACGCCTGGTACAGTTGGAAGGACGATAACCCATATACTCCTGAGGAGGAATATGTGGGACCGATGCCTGTGGGTATGGTGATCTTCGATGATGAACTCTCGCCAAAGCAGTTGAGAGTGATTGAGGGCGAACTGAAGATAAAGATTCTGGATAGAACCTCGCTCATCCTCGACATCTTCGCTATGCGTGCCCAAACTGCCGAGGCTAAGACTCAGGTGGAGATTGCACAGTATCGCTATATGCTCCCTCGTCTGCAGCGTCTGTGGACTCACCTTGAGCGTCAGCGTGGTGGTGCTGTGGGATTGCGTGGTCCTGGTGAAACCCAGTTGGAGATGGACCGCCGTATCATCCTCCAGCGTATATCATTGCTGAAAGAGCGACTCACTGAGATTGACAAGCAGAAGACCACCCAGCGTAAGAACCGTGGAAGAATGGTGCGAGTGGCGCTGGTGGGATATACCAATGTGGGCAAGTCAACCATCATGAACCTTATGTCGAAGAGTGATGTGTTTGCCGAGAACAAACTTTTCGCTACTCTCGACACTACCGTTAGAAAGGTGGTGGTGGACAACCTGCCATTCCTCCTTGCTGATACGGTTGGATTCATCCGTAAGTTGCCTACCGACCTTGTGGACTCGTTCAAATCAACCCTCGATGAGACTCGCGAGGCTGACCTGCTGCTTCATGTGGTGGATATCTCCCACCCTGACTTCGAGGAACAGATAAAGGTTGTTGACAAGACTCTTGCCGAACTGGGTTGTGCCGAGAAACCGCTGATGATTATCTTCAATAAGATTGACAACTATAAGTGGATTGAGAAGGACGAGGATGACCTTACTCCGGTGAAGAAGAACGAGATTCCGCTTGAAGAACTGAAGAAGACATGGATGGCGAAGTTGAACGACAACTGTCTGTTCATCTCTGCCACAGAGAAAGATAATATAGAGGAGTTCCGCACAACGCTCTACAAGAAGGTTCGCGAGTTGCATGTGCAGAAATACCCATATAATGACTTCCTCTATCCGGAAATAGAGTAATTTAGTTATGAGCAGATTATTAACTGCAAATGAGATTCAGACGCTGAAGAGTCAGGGATGCTATGCCGAGGACTGGACAGCGATAAATGTGGGCGAGGAGTTCTCGCCTGAATATATCACTCGCGTGGATTTCTACGGCGAGGTGAACCTTGGTGAGTTCAATAAGAATGTTGAGGTGTCACGAGGTTTCATCAAACACTCCGGTATCCGCAATGCGACATTACGTAACTGTACAATCGGCGACAACTGTCTGATAGAGAACATTGGCGGTCATATCAATAACTATATCATTGGCGATGACTGTATAATAACCAATGTGGGAACCATCGAGACTACCGAAGGTGCTACCTATGGCGAGGGGAATATCATCTCTGTGCTGAACGAGGTGGGCGATGGAAATGTGATGCTGTTCCACGGTCTCACTTCACAGATTGCTGCCCTGATGGTGAAATATGAGAAGGATGCTGCCTTCACCCATGCCATTCGCAGTATGATAAGCAATGAGGTGGCGCAGAAGGTGCAGGAATGTGGCTTCGTGGGCGACAGAGTGAAGATTGTGAACACGGTGGAGATTACCAACTCGATAATCACTGATGATTGTGAGGTGAACGGTGCTGTGCGCCTTGCCGACTGTACCATCCAGAGCATTCCTGAGGCTAATGTATATATCGGTGCTGGTGTAATATGCGAGAACTCAATCATCTTCGATGGTTCGAGCATTCTCGATAACTCAAAGATTGAGAACTGCTTCGTTGGTGAGGCTTGTAAGATTACCAATGGATTCTCGGCCGAAAACTCATTGTTCTTCGCCAACTCATATATGTCGAACGGAGAATCTTGTGCTGCCTTCTGTGGTCCTTTCTCGGCAAGTCATCATAAGAGTTCACTGCTCATCGGTTGCGAATACTCATTCTATAATGCTGGTTCGGCTACCAATTTCTCTAACCACGCGTACAAGATGGGACCTCTGCACTATGGTACTCTGGAGCGTGGTGTGAAGACTGCTTCGGGTTCGTATATCCTGATGCCAGCGAAGATTGGTCAGTTCTCGGTGTGCTTCGGTAAGATAATGTACCACCCTGACACTCGTAAACTGCCGTTCTCATACCTCATGGCTTACGGCGATGATATGGTGCTTGTGCCAGGACGAAACCTCACCACGGTGGGTCTTTATCGCGATATCCGTAAATGGCCTAAGCGCGATAAGCGTCCAAACGGTGGTCGCCGTTCGATAATCAATTTCGACTGGCTTTCGCCTTTCTCTGCCGGACGAATAATGACTGCCAAGCGTACATTGGAAGACCTCAGAAGGGTGTCAGGCGATAAGGTGCAGTCGTATAACTACCACGACTATGTCATCAAGGCGTCATCGCTTCATAAGGGTATCAAATACTACGATATTGCCTTGCGCATCTATATGGGAGCGGTGATGAAGCGCCATAAACTGGAATATCCGAAGTCGGATGTGGGTAAGGGAAAATGGAGCGACCTCTCCGGATTGCTCATTCCTCTGAGCGAGGAGGAGCGTATCGTTGAGGCTATCAAATCGGGCGAGATAAAATCGACTAACGAGATTCGCCAGGAGTTGAAGGTTGCCCACAATAACTATTCCGAATACCGCTGGGCTTGGAGTTATCGTCTGCTGTGCGAATATTATGGTGTGGAGGAGATTACCGAGGAGATTGCTGAACGAATCCACGAGGATTACATCACTGCCCGCCGTACATGGATTGGTGAGATTCGTAAGGATGCTGAACGCGAGTATGAACTGGGCGATGTTGACGAGAACACCTATCAGGACTTCCTTCAGCAGTTGGACAAAGAAACAGATTTCGAAAATCAGAAACTTTATATGTAATGAAAAAGATATTCTTAATACTCAGCATTTTCTGTTGTCTTGGCATTCAGGCAAAAGACTATCACTACACCACTGTTGCTGGTGATCCTATGGGGGTGCGTATCTACACCCTCGACAACGGACTGAAGGTTTACCTGTCCGTAAACAAAGAACAACCTCGTATCACTGCTCATATCGCTGTGAGCACTGGTTCAAAGAACGACCCTGCCGAGACTACCGGTCTGGCTCATTACCTCGAGCACCTTATGTTCAAGGGTACTCAGCAGTATGGCACCACCAGTTATGCTGCCGAGAAGCCTTACCTCGATGAGATTGAGGCTCGCTACGAGGAGTATCGCACCATCACCGACCCTGAGCTGCGTCGTCAGAAGTACCACGAGATCGACTCTGTCTCACAGATTGCAGCTAAGTGGTTCATTCCTAATGAGTACGACAAACTGATGTCGCAGATTGGTGCCAACGGTACCAATGCCTATACCTCTTACGACGAGACCGTATATGTGGAGGATATCCCATCGAACGAGATCGACAACTGGGCAAAGATCCAGTCCGACCGTTTCAAGAATATGGTGATTCGCGGTTTCCACACTGAGTTGGAGGCTGTTTATGAGGAGTTCAACATCGGACTGGCTCAGGACCAGCGTAAGATTTTCGACACCATCATGTCGAACCTCTTCCCTACTCATCCTTACGGTTTGCAGAACACCATCGGTACTCAGGACCATCTGAAGAACCCATCAATCACCAATATCAAGAACTACTTCAACACCTACTACTGCCCTAATAATGTGGCAATATGTATGGCTGGCGACCTTGATCCTGAGGCTACTATGGCCATCATCGACAAATATTTCGGTGACTGGAAGACCAACGCCTCATTGAAGAAACCTGTTCATGCTCCTGTGGCTGAAATCACTAAGCATAAGGAGGCTACCGTCACTGGTCTTGAGGCTGAGTCGGTGTGGATTGCGTGGAAGGCTGATAAGGGTGCTTCGCTCCAGAGCGATACTCTCCAGGTGTTGGATTATCTCCTCACCAATGGTAAGGCGGGACTTGTTGACCTCGACCTGAACAACGAGATGCGCGTGCTCACTGCTGGTACTGGTACGGAGATGCTTGCCGACTATTCCATCTATCTTGCCTATGGTATGCCTAACGAGGGTCAGACTCTCGAAGAGGTGCGCGACCTTTTGCTGGGCGAAATAGAGAAAGTGAAGCGTGGTGAGTTCTCCGAGGAACTGATGACTGCCGTCACCAACAACAAGAAACTCTCGGAGATGGTTTCACTGGAGCAGAACGAGGCTCGTGTTTCGAAGATGGTGAATGCCTTCATCCAGGGCAAGGAGTGGTCGCAGGTGGCAAGTGATATCGAGCGTCAGGCAAAGATCACCAAAGAGGATATCGTAGCCTTCGCAAATAGTTTCTTCAAGGATAACTATGTTGTGGTTTACAAGCGTCAGGGTAACGACGATTCGCAGAAGAAAATCGAAAAGCCTGCCATCACCCCTATCCCAACCAACCGCGACTATGTCAGCCAGTTTGTTACTGATGTGCAGAACACTCAGGTGGAACCAATCCAACCTCAGTTTGTTGATTTCCAGCGCGATATAACCTTTGCAAAGACAAAGAACAAGCAGGAGTTGCTTTATAAGAAGAACACCGAGAACAGCCGTTTCTCACTCTCGTTCGTATATGATTTCGGTACTCAGGCTGACAATCGCTACTCTGTGGCTGCCAACTATCTCGACCTTCTCGGCACCAATCGCTTGTCATCATCAGAGGTAAAGGCTCAGTTCTATAACCTCGCCTGCGATATGAGCGTATATGTTGGTGCGCGCGAGACTACCATCAGTCTCTCTGGTCTCAACGATAACCTTGTGCCTGCCCTCCAGCTTCTCAACGAGGTGGTGAGCAATGCCAAGGCTGACAAGGAGGTTTGGGATATGTATGTTGACCAGATTCTGAAGTCGCGTCAGGATGCCAAGGCCGACCAGAAGAGTAACTTCTCGGCTCTGCGCTCTTATGCCAACTACGGTGAATATAACCCACAGAAGAATATCATGTCTGAGGCTCAGCTTCGCTCTGCCAACCCTCAGGAGATGGTTGACCTCATCAGTGGTATGAAGAACCTCGGTTACACCTTATTATATTATGGACCTTCGGAGTGTGCTGATGTGTGCAAGCTCGTGGCGAAGAACTTCCCTACTGCCAAGAAGCCACAGGCTGTGCCTGAGAACAAGGAGTATGTGTTCCAGCCAACTCCACAGAACGAGGTTATCATTGCTCCTTACGATGCTAAGAACATCTATATGACCATGGCTCACAGTAAGAATCTGGAGTGGACTCCTGAGCGTGCACCAATCATCTCGCTCTTCAACGAGTATTATGGTGGTGGTATGAACACCGTTGTGTTCCAAGAGATGCGCGAGGCTCGTGGACTTGCATATAGTGCTGCGGCCTACTATATCTCACCTTCTACAAAGACTCAGCGCGAGAACTGGTTCACATATATCATCACCCAGAATGATAAGATGCCTGACTGTGTTACTCATTTCAACGAGATCATTGATAATATGCCAGCCAGCGAGGGTGCTTTCAATATTGCCAAGGATGCTCTCATCAAGCGATTGGCTTCAGAGCGAACCACCAAGGCTGCTGTGTTCAGCGCTTATCTCAAGGCTAAAGATCTCGGCCTCGACTATGACATCAACAAGAAGGTGTATGAGACTGTGCCAAGTCTCACTCTTCAGGATATCGTGAACTTCGAGAAGGCTACAATGGCAAACAAGACTCTCCGTTACATCATCCTCGGTGATGAAAAGGAACTCGACATGCCTTTCCTCGAGAAGATAGGTACAATAAAAAGAGTGTCGACAGAGGAAATATTCTAGCCCCTTTCCCCCGCTTCGCTTCCCCTTTCCCCTCAGCGGGGCAAGGGGAGTGAAATGCCTTGAAGGGCGAAGGAATAATTCTGAAAATTCTTGTTCAAAAATAATAATTAGTGTAATTCGCGAAATTCGTGGTAAAAAAATCACAAAATCATAAAATCACAAATCATAAATTCCTAAATTAAAAAATTATGGCTAATCCAGAGTTTAAGTATGCGCCAATGTTCCAGCTTGGCGAAGACAAGACTGAGTACCGCCTTCTCACTAAGGAAGGTGTGACAGTAAGTGAGTTTGAGGGTCATGAAATCCTCAAGGTGTCAAAGGAAGCTCTTACTCTCCTTGCAGAGACCTGTTTCCACGATGTAGAGTTCATGCTCCGTCGTGAGCACAACGAGATGGTGGCAAAGATCCTCACCGATCCTAATGCCAGCGAGAACGACAAGTATGTGGCTCTCCAGTTCCTCCGCAATGCAGAGACTGCTTGCAAGGGTGTACTGCCTTTCTGCCAGGACACTGGTACTGCTATCATCCATGCTGAGAAGGGTCAGCAGGTATGGACTGGTTTCGAGGATGAAGAGGCTCTCTCACGCGGTGTTTACAACACCTTCACCAACGACAACCTCCGTTATTCTCAGAATGCTCCATTGAACATGTACGACGAGGTGAACACCCGTTGCAACCTCCCTGCACAGATCGACATCGAGGCTTGTGAGGGTGCTGAGTACAAGTTCGTTTGTGTTGCCAAGGGTGGTGGTTCGGCTAACAAGACCTACTTCTTCCCAATGACAAAGGCTTTGATCCAGAACGAGGGTACTCTCCTTCCATGGCTCGTAAAGGAAATCAAGCACTTCGGTACTGCTGCTTGTCCTCCTTACCATATCTGCGTGGTTATCGGTGGTACATCTGCTGAGAAGAACCTCCTCACAGTGAAGCTCGGTTCTATCAAGTACTACGACTCTCTCCCAACAACCGGTGATGAGACTGGTCGTGCATTCCGCGACCTCGACCTCGAGGCTAAGCTCCTCAAGGAGGTACAGGCAATCGGTCTTGGTGCACAGTTCGGTGGTAAGTATCTGGCTCACGATATCCGCGTGATCCGTCTCCCACGTCACGGTGCTTCTCTCCCAGTAGGTATGGGTGTTTCATGTTCTGCTGACCGTAATATCAAGGCAAAGATCAATAAGGATGGTATCTGGATTGAGAAGATGGATTCAAACCCAACAGAACTTATCCCTGAGGAGCTCCGTCAGCCAGGCGAGGGTACAAAGGGTATTGAGATTGACCTCGACAAGGGTATGGACGCTGTTCGTGCTGAACTCACCAAGTATCCTGTTTCTACACGTGTGAACCTCAAGGGTACTATCATCGTGGCTCGTGATATTGCTCACGCAAAGATCAAGGCTCGTCTTGATGCGGGCGAGGGTATGCCACAGTATCTGAAGGATCATCCAGTTCTCTATGCAGGACCTGCAAAGACTCCAGAGGGCTATCCATGTGGTTCTATGGGCCCAACAACTGCTGGCCGTATGGACCCATACGTTGATGAGTTCCAGGCAAATGGTGGTTCACTCGTGATGATTGCCAAGGGTAACCGCGATCAGTGTGTTACCGACGCTTGTAAGAAGTACGGTGGTTTCTACCTCGGTACTATCGGTGGTGTAGCTGCTGTTCTCTCACAGAGTTCAATCAAGTCTATCGAGTGCGTAGAGTTCCCAGAGATTGGTATGGAGGCTGTATGGAAGATCACCGTTGAGGACTTCCCTGCATTCATCCTCGTTGATGACAAGGGCAACGACTTCTTCAAGCAGTTGAAGCCTTGGACTTGTTGCATGTAATAGAAGCCTCTCCCCCCTTACCCCCTCCCCATTAGGGAGGGGGAGTGAAATGCTTAATAAAATCGTGTTCTATTCCCTTTCATTTTTGGAAGGGATAGAATGCGTTTGTTAATATAAAAAACTATGCGCAGATTTCTTTTCTTATTCTTCACTCTTAACTTTTCACTCTTAACTTTTAACTCTTCACTCTTAACTCTTAACTTTCTGATGGCTCAGAATGTAATCTCCAAACTTGAGGTCTTCGACATCACTACCAATACCCATCGCGTGGTTCATGAATTCCCTTTCACCATCGAGGCCCCTAACTGGACTCCTGATGGTCGTTGGTTTGTGTATAACAGTGGTGGTCGTTTGTGGAAACTCTCTACCGAGAACCCTCAGTCTGAACCTATTGAGATTAACACCGGTTCGGCTACAGGCTGCAACAACGATCATGTCATCTCTGCCGATGGACAGTGGATTGGCATTTCCGACAAATGGCCTTCAAAGGTGTTCCGTGTACCATTCGAGGGCGGTGAACCAGTGGAGATAACCCCTGAGGGACCAAGCTATCTGCATGGCATATCGCCTGATGGTCAGGAAGTAGCCTACTGTGCTTTCCGTGGCGACCAGCGTGCTGTGTGTACAAAACGGTTGGATGGCACTCCTGAGCGTCAGCTTACCACCTGCGAAGGACTGAATGATGGTCCGGAGTATTCTCCTGACGGCAAACATATCTGGTTCAACTCATCCCGTACAGGCGAGATGCATGTATGGCGAATGGATGTTGACGGAAAGAACCAGAAGCAGATGACCACTCACGACAGCCTCTATGCATGGTTCCCACATGTATCGCCAGATGGCAAATGGGTAGTATATATCTGTTATCACAAGGGCGACCTTGCTGCCGATGAGCATGTGCCGAACAAGAATGTGGAAC
>JAZQOD010000007.1:0-8122 GCA_045627685.1 Prevotella sp.
CGTTGAACTCCAGGAGAAGGCATTCGCTTACCTCCGTCAGTTGGAGACAGGCGAGTACAACCACGAGAAACTCGAGGAGATTATCCGTTTCGTACAGCGCGATCTCTGCTGCCGCAAGGCTGACATCAAGGAGCTCGAGGATGCAGACCTCGTTTGCTATCTCCGCAAGAAGTTGAACCGTCCAATGCGTGTCTGCGGTGTTGTTCGCAACGTAGGTGAGCCTGGTGGTGGTCCTTTCATCGCTTATAATCAGGATGGTACTACATCATTGCAGATTCTCGAGTCAAGCCAGATCGACAAGTCGAACGAGGAGTATATGAAGATGTTCACCGAGGGTACACACTTCAACCCAGTAGATCTCGTTTGTGGTTTGAAGGATTACAAGGGCGAGCGTTTCGACCTTCCAAAGTATGTTGACCACATGACTGGTTTCATCAGCCAGAAGAGCAAGAGCGGCAAGGAACTCCAGGCTCTCGAGTTGCCAGGTCTCTGGAATGGTGCAATGAGCGATTGGAACACTATCTTTGTAGAGGTTCCACTCTCAACCTTCAACCCAGTTAAGACTGTCAACGATCTGCTCAGAGATCAGCATCAGTAAAGAAGCCTCACCCCCAGCCCCTCTCCCAAAAGGAGAGGGGAGTGAAAAGTCTATATGACTAGAGAAGAAAGATATAAACGGATTATTGAGTATTTCAAGGCTCAACAACCTAATGTTACAACGGAGTTGGAATTCGGAAGCGCGTTCCAACTCCTTGTTGCTACACTGCTCTCGGCGCAGTGTACCGACAAACGTATCAATCAGGTGACACCGGAACTGTTTCGGCATTACCCAGATGCGAAGTCAATGGCGAAAGCCGAGGTGGAGGATATCTATGAACTGATACGCAGTGTGAGTTATCCTAATGCCAAGGCACAGCATCTGAAACAAATGTCAGAACAACTGGCACGCGACTTTGATGGTGAGGTGCCATCGGAAAGAGAACATTTGGAAAGTCTTGCTGGAGTAGGGCGCAAGACAGCGAATGTGGTGATGGCAGTGTGGTTCGGCAAACCGACAATGGCTGTCGATACTCATGTGTTCCGCGTCAGTCATCGACTTGGGCTGGTTCCGAAGTCAGCCGATAATCCGTTGAAGGTGGAACTGGCTTTGCTGAAACACATACCCGAGGAGTATGTCAGCACAGCCCATCATTGGTTGATACTCCACGGACGGTATGTGTGCACCAGTCGTGCGCCAAAATGTGGTGAATGCCCGTTCGCGGAGTTTTGCCCAATGAGGTTAAAGGTTAAAAGTTAAAGGTTAAAAGTTAAAGGTTAAAGGTTAAAAGTTCTTGGCTGAGCCAAGCGGCGGAGCCGAGCGAAAGGTTAAGGGTATAATGGATATAAATCTTATTATCTCGTATTTGAGGGATATTACGGCGAATAACAACAGAGATTGGTTTCATGCTCATAAAGCAGAATACGACCGGGCTCGAAAGGAGTTCGAGACGGCTGTTGAACAACTCATGGCAAAAATAACGGTGTTCGACCCGAGCATAGCGCATCTTACTATAAAAGATGTGACATACCGCTTCAATCGCGACACCCGTTTTTCGCCTGACAAGTCGCCATACAAGCGCCATTTCGGTGCATATATCGCAGCAAAGGGTAAGAAATCACTGCATGGTGGATATTATATCCATTTCCAACCGGGCAACTGTTTCGTTGCCACCGGCAGCTACTGGCTTCCTACGAATATCCTCACTGCCTGCCGCAATGAGATTATGGCGAACATCGATGAGTGGAGAAAGGCTGTGGAGAACGGACAGTTTGTGAAGACCTACGGATATCCGGGAGGTGAGATGGCAGATTATACCGACGAGTCAGAGATGACCCCAAAGGGTTTCGGTATGGCACATCTGAAAAAGGCACCGAAGGATTTCCCAGCGGATTATGAGTTCATCGACTATTTGAAAATGAAAGACTACTGCTGTTGGCACAGGATGCAGGAGGGTGATTTCACGGATGATAAGTGGATTGCCACCGTCTGCAAGATGTTTAAGATAGCCAAGCCGATGATGGATTTCACGAATGCAGTCATTGATGACTATGAATGATAAAACAAAGCCCCCGGAAAAATTCCGAGGGCTTTATTGTTTACTTTAATCTTGTATGGCACGAACTGCCGTCGAAGCAGTGGGTGCAGACCTTGCACTTTGGAAGTCCGATGGCTGCGATGATGTCCTCGATTGTAGAGAACTTCAATGAGTCGAGTTTCAATCGGCGAGCAATCTCTGCTACCATTGCATTATACTCTGGTGAACCTGTCTGTGTATAGAGTTTCAGACGCTCCTCTGGAATGTCAACAGACTCTGTGGTGTGTGCCTCTGAGAGTGTTGTTGCCTCCTCCTTGTGGGTTTCGAGGTCCATGATGACACGACGCGAGATGAGTTCAAGTTCGTTCTTGCTTGCAGAGAAGTTGATGAACGGACAAGCATAAACCAACGGAGGACAAGCGATACGCATGTGAACCTCCTTTGCACCGAGATCCTTGAGAGTCTTTGAGTGATCGCGAAGCTGAGTACCACGAACGATAGAATCGTCGCAGAACAAGCAACGACGGCCATCGAGCATAGCCTTGTTAGGGATGAGTTTCATCTTTGCAACAACATTTCGCATACTCTGGTTGGAAGGCATGAACGAGCGAGGCCATGTAGGAGTATATTTCGCGATGCCCTTTGTGAATGGCACCTTGTGACCAGCAGCATATCCAATAGCCATACCTACACCCGAATCAGGAATACCGCTGCATGTATCGACAACGGTCTCATCCTTTTCGCCCATTGCTCTACCTGTCTCGAAGCGCATCTCCTCAACGTTGCGACCTTCGTAGCACGATGTAGGGAATCCGTAGTAAATCCACATGAATGAGCAAATCTGCATCTCCTCGTTAGGCTTGCGCATCTGTTCCATGCCATTGGCAGTGATACGAACAATCTCGCCCGGACCAACATAATGTTCGATCTCATACCCGAGGTTAGGGAATGCTGTCGATTCTGTTGTCACAGCCATACCGCTGTTGTCAGTCTTGCGACCAACAACAATAGGAGTGCGGCCCCAGCGGTCGCGTGCAGCAATGATGCCATCCTCGGTGAGGAGAAGCATCGAGCACGAACCATCGACTGAGTTGTACACATTCTCGATACCCTCGACGAAATCCTTACCTTTGATGATAAGCAAAGCGATCAATTCGGTAGGATTGATACGACCAGAAGAGAACTCGCTGAGGTGCATACCCTCTGCCAGCATCTTGTTTGCCAACTCCTCGAGATTATTGATTTTTGCCACTGTGACAATGGCAAAACGTCCCAAGTGGGAGTTAGTCAGAAGAGGCTGTGCATCAGTATCACTGATGACGCCGATTCCCTTGCGTCCTTTGAATTTACCAAGTTCGTCTTCAAATTTTGTTCGGAAGTATGTTTTCTCCAGCGAATGGATTGCTCGGAAGAACTCGCCCTCGTCGCTGATTGTTGCCATACCTCCACGGCGAGTGCCGAGGTGTGATTGATAGTCTGTACCATAGAAAATCTCCATGTTACATTCTTTCTTTTCAAGAATTGTGCCGAAAAAACCGCCCATATAATATAGATGTTGAACTAAAATGTGTTACAAAGATACAAATTATTGCTGACTTACGCAAAGCATCGATGCAAAAAAATGGAATTAATATGTGAAGTTATTGATATATGTCTTTTTGCCGTTTTTGAACAACGAATTGAAAGTTAGACAATGAATAACGGGGCTGTTTTTTCATTATTGTAACTTTGTGCAGTTTGATGGCCGGCATCGAGACTATTTCTTGTCCTTCGTATTGTCGGTGAATTTATAGTCAGCAAACCGCTGTTTCGGGAATTCGAATATGGAATCGTTGATGCCTCCTTTCTTGAAATTGGTTATCTTCACAGTGGTGGAGAACACCGCCAGTTTGATAGTAAGGCTATGTGGTGTGAGCGTCGATTTATCCAGGACGGCCGTTATTCGCTTTATTCCAAAGAATCCGGCATCCTTGATTTTTGCAGTCAACTCGTAGGTTGAGCCTTTGTCGATATAACTGAAATCGAAGTTGTTGACATCATATTTGAATTTCGCCAGATACTCGTCCTTCTTATCATCATCGGCCCTATAAATACCTACCGTCTTCTTTTTCTTATCGACCATATAGGCAGTTTTTCCGTTCACCCACGCCGAATAGCGAGCCTCCTCATAGTGCGATTTCTCACCTTTATAATATATCTTGCCCTCAGTTTTATATATTCCAATGATGTTTACCGCATAGTTCAGAGATGAACCCTGAGGACCGAAGGCGTTCTTGTAAGCCTTCTCAAACAGATCTTTTGCAGGCTTGCCGGTTATAGTCTTCTGTGCCATCGTTTCAGAGGGGATGGCAGTGAGCAATATGAGAATTGCAAGTATGATGTTTTTTTTCATTAATTATCGGATTTTGCTTTGCAAAGGTAGCACAAATTGGCATAATAATAGCAAATTGTGGAATATTTTATATAAATTAACGCCAATATGGCGTATTCCGTGTTATATATTTGGTCAGTTGCCATAAAATGTGTAATTTTGTTTTTTGGAATAAAAAATCAATAACAATATATGCGTAGATTAATAACAATGTTGATGATGTTCCTTTTCGTAGGAACATTGATGGCTGTGCCTGCAAAGCGTACACAGTTTGTACACACCCAGAGTGATGGAACAAAACTGACCCTGATGCTTGTGGGCGATGAGCATTTGAGTTACTATCTTAATGTTGAAACCAACGAAAAGATGGTAATGGCAGAAAATGGTGATTTCGTAAAACTGGCGGATACAGAGTTCTTAGTCCGCAAAGAACATGCTATCGATCGCCGTCTTAAAGCCGAAGAGCGTCGTGCAGAACGTTTGGCTCGTAATAGTGGAAGGGCAACACGCAATGGTGGTCCAAACAAAGTGGGCGAGTTCAAGCCGATGTTTGGCGAAAAGAAGGGTCTTGTAATCCTTGTGAATTTCACCAATAAGGCGATGCTCAGTCAGCACGACCAGAACTGTTTCGACGAAATGTTCAACGAGGAGGGGTATTCAAAGAACGGACATATCGGTTCGGTTCGCGACTACTTCCTTGATCAGTCATACGGTCAGTTGGATATCACATTTGATGTTCTCGGTCCTATAGAACTCTCCGGCAATCTTGCCTATTATGGAGGCAACAACAGTTATGGCAACGATAAGCGTCCTGGCGAGATGGTCAAGGAGGCTTGTGAGGCTGTCGATGAATTGGTTGACTTCAACGACTACGACTGGGACGACGATGGTGAGGTAGATCAGGTATTCGTCATCTATGCCGGATATGGCGAGCACGCCAGCAACAACTCCGATCTTATCTGGCCTCATGAGTGGGAACTCCTTTATTCACTCGGTCAAACACTGAATTTCGACGGCGCAATAGTCAACACATACGCTTGTACCTGTGAGTTGAGCGGTTCTTACGGATCTTCGCTTAATGGTATCGGTACTGCATGTCATGAGTTCTCGCACTGTCTTGGATATCCAGACCTTTACGACACCGACTATTCTGGCGGTCGTGGAATGGATTATTTCGATGTGATGTGTTCGGGCAGTTACAACGGACCAAGTTCTAACGGTGAGGTGCCTTGCGGATATTCCGCTTACGAGCGTTGGACAGGCGGTTGGTTGGAACCAGTTGAGATGGACGCACCAGAGACATATACTGATATGCCAGCCTTGAATGACGAAGGTGCTGCATACATTATATATAATAAGGATTTCACCGATGAGTTCATGTTGCTCGAAAACCGTCATTCTGACCGTTGGTTCAAGTACTTTGGTTCTTCTACAGCCGGTCATGGACTTTTCATCTCGCACATCGACTATAATGCAAATGTGTGGGCAATGGACCGACCAAACGACGATCCAAACCATCAGCGTGTTTCTTGGATACCTGCAGACAAGAGTTATTCCACATACGGTGGTGGACATCAGAGTGATTTCTTCCCTGGTACAAAGAAGGTGACCCGTATGAACGGTTCGACACACGCTTCGTACGGTGCCAAGTGGTTCAACAAAGAGAATGGTTCAAAAACTTTCCCTCATGAGTTGACTAACATAAAGGAAACCAATGGACTTATCTCGTTCGATTACGACGGTGGCAACCCTGATGACGGAAGCCGTTGGTCAGTTGCATTCGATGCAGGAACCGGTGTATGTGAAGTTGATACATTTACTCAGGCTGTATGGGCTGAAGGCGTCACATTGCCAGAGGCAACCGCTACTGTCGAGAACTGGTCGTTCATTGGTTGGAGTCATGTTGCTGTCGAGGAGACTCATATTAAGCCTGCAGTATTGGTTGCTGGTGAAGTGTATGTTCCTGCAACCGACACAACACTCTATGCAGTTTATTGTTATGCAGAGGAAGGATTTGTTGAGGAGAATATGCTCTACAGTAGTAATCCTTCACTGAACGAGCGCGCTGCACTTGTGGCACTCAACATCACTGCAATGCCTGAGAAACTGGAATATACCGAGTTGGATGAGTTCGTCAAGGATGGTCTTGCTATTACTGCTGTCTATGAGGATGAAACCGAGCGCGAGGTGTTCAACTACTCATATTCGCCAAAGGTTATTGCAGCAGATACAGAGAATATCACTGTCACATACATAGAGAAGGGCATAACTGCTACGGCACAGATTCCGGTTGTTGTAAACCTCTTGCCACGCTACACTGTTGTATTCAATGTTAACGGTGAAGAAGCAGAGAGTGTTACAGAGAAAGATTATCAGGGTGGAGTAGAGGTGCCTGCTATAGAGGATATCGATGATTACCACTTCGTTGGTTGGTCGTTTACCACAAAAGAGGAAGAGGACCTTGACAGACCTTCACTCGTAGATATTACCGACGACAGATACCTTCCAACAGAAGATACAACACTCTATGCGATTTTCAAGCGCGAGGTTATCAATGAAGATGCTGGTCCTACTGTATATGAGTTCAACTGCGAGAATGAGAATATTCCGACAGAATTCAATTCTAATGGAGTCACAGTGACAGTAAAGTCGGTTGATTTCAAGTTCATTGATGTTCTGCGTGACGACAGTTGTTTGCAGGTAAAGCGCACAACAGGTAGGATTCTTGCCACAATGCCTACACCGATTATCTCGGTTGATATCGTTTATGATGAAGGCTCTCAGGCAAAGGTTACAGACTTGTCTTCAGGATTGTTATTCAGTTTGAAAGCGAGTCCTGTGAGAATATCAAAGATTACAAGTTTCGCAGTCGTTTGTGAAACTGCACCGGACATATTCTACACCAGTGTAATTCCTGAAGACCCAGAGCCAAGTGGAATATTTGGTATAGGCGATAGCAATGGCGATAACGAAAACGATGGCATGTATAACATTGCTGGTCAGCGAGTTGACAAGAGTTATAATGGAATCGTGATTCGTAACGGTAAGAAATATATCAATAAAAAGTAGCAGTAATATATAAATAAGGTGGGGATTTGCAGTCTCCACCTTGTTTGAAAACAACCAAAATTCAATTAGTTATGTTAAGATTAAATTGCTTTTTCCAGGCTAACAGTCCTGAAGACTACAAGACAGCATTAGAGGCTGCTGTAGAGTTGACATTGAAGTCGCGCAACCATGAGGGTGTTGTTGCTTATGATGTTTTTGAGAGTGCAACACGCGAGGATGTGTTTATGATCTGCGAGACATGGCAGAATCAAGAAGTTCTCGACAAGCACGCCGCAACTCCGGAGTTTGAAAAGAATGTAGGCATCATCAATGGTTGTGGTTTACTCAAACTTGAATCATTTGAAATGAAATAATTCAATAACACAAACATGTGTAAATATTAAAGCATCCTCCAGGGGATGCTTTTTTGTTTGCCATTTGCAGTGCGAGGATTTTGTTTGGTCCCTGACCTGGGCACGGGTGAGAGTAATACGCACAAAAAAACCTTCCCGATTTGGGAAGGTTTTTTTATGTTAATTAAGATGCTTTGCGCATACCTCTTAAGATCATGCTTAAAATGAATACTAAAACAATAGCTCCAATTAAAGCAGGGAAGATAGCGAAGTCA
>JAZQOD010000008.1:0-5476 GCA_045627685.1 Prevotella sp.
TAAAATCGCTGTCGCAGCAAAATATAAAAAAATCTGTTCACGAGCCGATGTCCCCGCACTGTTAGAAAGAGTATCTCCATAGCCCTCCCCCTCGGGGGAGCGGGGAGAGGGGCCATTTTTAAATATTTTGCTGCCTACTGCCATTTTATTTTCCTGATCATCTGGGCTGACTCATCAGAGGCAGCGTATTGGCAGATGGGGAAGCATCTTGGAGTTTACTCACAAGGGCTTTCACATTGACAATACAGCCACGAAGTGGAGATTATCAGGAAATCATTTTTCACCTTTATAAAAATAAGCAAGGATATTTTGATCTAATATAGTAACCCTGTGCCAAAAGGTATATCGTTACCATTATTTGTACTAATAGCACATATTAATATTTATTAATATTCTTAATTGCAGGAATGCAGAATAATATGTTAATTTTGCAGGCGTAACACCATTTTGCTATGGAAATAAGACAGTTGCAATATTTCGTAGGAATAGCAGAGACTGGCCGGTTCTCTGAAACCTCGCGTCTGTTGTTTGTCACTCAGAGTGCAGTGTCGCAACAGATAAAACTCCTTGAGGAAGAACTTGATACCCAACTGTTTGTGAGGCATGCGCATAGTGCGGTGCTTACCGAAAGTGGGAAGGAACTGCTCCCTCTGGCAAAGAATGTGTTGCGTGAGGTCGAGGCTTGTCGCGATCGTATTTCCGATTTGAAGGGACTGTTGTGTGGCACACTGAATATCGGACTTACTTTTAGTCTCGAACCGTATATCCGTGAAACGATGCTTGCCTTCATGGCGCGATATCCGAAGGTGAAAGTCAATGCATATTACCAGAGTTTGTCGGACCTGCTGACGATGCTGAAAAACCATGAAATTGACATCATGTTCTCGATGATGCCAACAAGTCCCCATGAGTTCATCGCCTCTATCCCGTTGATGGAATACCGTTTGGCAGCCATCATGCGGAAGAGTCATCCTCTGGCGAAAAAGGAGCACTTGCATTTTGCTGATTTCATGCCGCATAAACTCATACTTCCCGAGAAAGGACTCCGCGACAGGAATGCCATAGAGAGTTTCATCCATGCCGAGACTGGTGAACTGAATGTGGTGTCGCTCATAAATGATGTCAATGCCATTATGAACATCCTGCAGGAATCAAACTATATCAGCATTCTGACGGAGCACACCATAAAAAACAATCCGATGCTGTGCAGCATACCAATCGACGAACTGAGCAAACCGATTCCTATATATGCCCATTTCAACAACACTACTGTGAGAAAGCACAGTGCCAATGTGTTTGTGGAAATGCTGCAACAGTCGCGCATGCTGTTTGCGAAGAGGAATAATATATAGGCCTCACCCCCAGCCCCTCTCCCACAAGGAGAGGGGAGACCATCCGGAGGCGCACTGTCAGAAAGAGTATCCTCATAACTCCCTCCCATAACGGGGAGGGTTGGGGAGGGGTCTTTTTACAGCGACAGCCCGACACGGAGGGTTGCTGCAAAGTGGAAGTTACTCTCTGGTTCGGCGGCACTGTGACGGGTGACGATGAAATGCGCTGACGGCTGGATGTAGATATGAGAGTTTATCTCGGCCTTGCAGGTTATCTCTGTGGCACACTCGCTGGCATCAGCATATCTTGCGTAATCCGAGAAGACACCAAGATCGCTTTTCCCCAACGAATATTTTCCACCAATACCGGCAAAGTCGGTGCAGGCAGCCGTCGAAGTAAAGGCATGCGAATAAGCCGCCATCAGCGATAAGTTGTGGGTGATGTGCTGCTCGGCGTAGGTCCAGATGGTGGTAGCCATATCCTTCTCCCTCCCATTACGGGGAGAGTCGGGGAGGGGTCTCCACTTTTTGTGACCACATATTCCAAGGAAATAGTCGCTGCCCTTGTACTTGTAGTCAATCTGTGTCAAAGCGAATAGTCCATCATCTTTCGGACAAACACGAAACACATTATTACGCCCGGCGAAGTTCCTGTAACCCTGACCGTTGTAAAGTGAAAAGTTAAGAGTGAAAAGTGACGAGTTCTTGGCAGAGCCATCGCCATCGCTATCGCCATCGCTATCGCTTGTATATCTATAATGCACTCCCATAGAAGCGAATGGGTAGTTGGCAATATCGTAGTTGGCGCTGAGAGTAGGGAAAATGCCGCACGAACTGTTGGCGAAGAGCGAAGTAACAGGACTCGCGAAATAGTCCTCGTTCATATTGTGCACACCCACGAAAATGGTGTGATGATCGTTGATATCCCAGTTTATGCCGCATCGCGCAAGAGCCAGGATGTTGTTTTCCGCGTCGAGATTGGAGAAAGTTTGAAGGTCGTTGCCCACCCCCTCGTTGCGTGTTCGGAATGTGCTTATCGTTGCAATGTCGAAAGCCGCCTTGCTGTTTATCGGCAGACTCGCATCCAGTCGCAGGAGATTGGCGAAGTTATATTCCTTCTCGTGAGTTACCTGCTGTTCGGAAATAAGTTCCAGTCCCAGTTCCGGCTGCCATTGTTTGTTTTCGGCATCTTGTGCCATCAATGTCACACCGAAGCAAAGGAATATAGAAAGAAGTATATTTCTGATCATCTCTAATACAATTACAATGAATACATAACGGTGTGTAATCCGCCATGCAAAGGTACACATAATTTTCTGTCTATGCAATACTCAAATGTTGGTATTTGGAGACACTCTCCGAAGCCCCACACATCCTCCACAAAGGGGAGGCGCTTTTATAGCCTTACGTATGGGAGGGCTCCATATTTTTTTTCGTGGGGGATTAAATATTTTCCCGTTTCGATTGTCTAATATAGTAGAAGGACATAAAACATTATTATATATTATGACAATACTTCAGAAACATCTCGTGTTCGTGCCGATATGCTTTGCGTTGTTCGCATTGATATGCGGCGGGTTGACAATGTTGCTGTGGAACTGGTTGATGCCGGGAATCTTCGCGCTGCCGGAAATAAACTTCTGGCAGGCTGTGGGACTACTCGTGTTGTGCAAGATCCTCTTCGGCGGTATAGGTGGCGGACATCATGGTCACCACGGTCACTGTCATGGCGACAAGAACAAGTTGCGCGAGCGTTGGGAGAATATGACTCCCGAAGAACGCCAGCGTATAGTAGAAATGCATAGCCCTCATACAAACACCACGGAGGAGTAATTGCAATAGCGATGCAAGACAACGAGATAGATGACATAGTCAAGGAGAATGTTCCCAGGCTGCACTCATACGTCAGGAGACGTGTGAGAAATATGGATGATGCCGAGGATATTGTGCAGGATGCTCTTTACCAGCTTCTGCACACTATCCGTGTGCTCGACAATCCTATCTCGCATGTATCGTCGTGGCTCTACACCGTGGCTCACAACCTCATCATCAACCATGGCAAGAAACACCGCGAGGACGAGATGCCGCAGTATGGTGGCGACGATTCCTTCATGAGTGACATCTCGGATATCATGATGGCCGACGATGGTAATACTCCCGACATCCAGTTGCTCCGTACGATGGTATGGGAGGAGTGGGGCAAAGCCCTCGCCGAACTGCCACTGGTGCAGCGCAATGCTCTCGTGATGACAGAGATTCAAGGAATGTCGGTGAAGGAAGCCTCGGCAAAGATGGGCGTCTCGCAGAACACCTTTCTCTCTCGCAAGCATCTCGCCGTGAAGCATATCCGCAAACGCCTCAAGGCGTTGTATGAGGAGTTGACGAAACGATAACGAGGGTAATCAGGATTTTTCACTTTTCACTTATAACTTTCCATGTGGTTAACAAACTCTTCTATAGGACGTAAATTCGTCATGGCAATAACCGGTGTTGCACTGGTTCTGTTTCTTACCTTTCATGCCATTATGAATGTAGTGGCATTATTCAGTGCCGAGGCTTATAACACCATCTGTGAGTTCCTCGGTTCCAACTGGTATGCCGTCGCTGCTACCGTTGTGTTGGCAGTACTGGTGTTGCTCCATTTTGTGCTTGCCTTCCATCTTGTCATCTGGAATCTCCAGGCTCGCGGTCCTCAGCCTTACGCTATCACTGCCCGCCAGACAGATGTGGAATGGTCGAGCCAGAATATGTTCTCACTCGGAACAATCGTTATTCTCGGTATAGCCCTCCATCTGTATAATTTCTGGTGTAATATGATGCTTGCCGAATTGTCGGGAGGCGACAAGGCTCTGGCTACCAACGGTATATACCATATCATCAACACCTTCCACGGCGTTGGTGGACACAGCATTATGGGTTATGTTTATACACTGCTCTATCTCGTGTGGCTCGGCGCATTGTGGTTCCATCTCAACCACGGAATCTGGAGTGCTATGCAGACAATGGGACTGAACAACAAGCAGTGGTTCCCACGCCTGAAGAAAATCAGCACGATCTATACCACCCTCATAATATTGATGTTCGCCGCAGTAGCAGTGCTGTTCTGCCTGGGTTACACCCCACAGGACATTGATGTGGTAATGCTGTAGCGCCCCGCTTTTTATGGATATAGTTATAGAATGGATTGTGCGGTTGATGGTTTGGGTGCCGGCACGAATAATTCTCACTATGCCATACGATGAGGCACTATTGTATTTTGCGAAACTCACCTCCGGCAGTCTCCCGACCAGCCTGCCTAAACAGCGTGAGAGGCTCTACCGCAAGTCGTATGCTCTCGGACATGGTTTGCGCAGTATGCTGACCGACCGCAGCGACAGTGCCATTGCCCGACAATCTGTATGTGGCAGACGCCAGCCTGTTGCCAGAATCACTCGGTCTGCCACCGATTCTCACCATCATGGCATTAGCAAAAAGAATATCAAAAATAATACTTCAATGAAACATTTATTAACTCTGCTACTTTTCGTGGCAACAACAATTTCAGTTATGGCACAGAACAGCATTTACGACATCACTGTCACTGATAATCAGGGCAATGAAGTACAGTTATCACAGTATAAAGGCAAGGTATTGCTCATTGTCAACACCGCAACAGCCTGTGGCTTCACCCCACAGTACGACGAACTCGAGAAACTCTACGACACCTATGCTGCCAAGGGTTTCGAGATCCTCGACTTCCCATGCAACCAGTTTGGCGGTCAGGCCCCAGGTACTGATGAGGAGATTCATCAGTTCTGCGTATTGCATTTCGACACCAAGTTCCCGCGCTTCAAGAAAATCGATGTCAACGGTGACGATGAGCAACCACTATATACCTTCCTCAAGTCGCAGAAGGGTTTTGCCGGTTTTGATCCACAGCATCCACTGACTAATATCCTTCACGATATGTTCAGCAAGGCTGACCCTGACTATGCCAGCAAACCGGATATCAAGTGGAATTTCACCAAGTTCGTTTTAGATCAGGAAGGCAATGTGGTAGCCCGTTTTGAGCCGCCAGCCACCAAGGCCAACCTTGCCCCACCCATTGAGGCTTTACTGAAATAATAAAGATTTTCGGGTAATAGTTTGCGTGATTGCGAACAAAG
>JAZQOD010000009.1:0-3218 GCA_045627685.1 Prevotella sp.
GCAGAACATTCACGAGAACTGCGTGAAGTATGGTACAGAGGCTGACGGTTATATCTACGATCCAGAGGGTATCGATCGCGCTAAGCTCGACTACATCATGGAACTCAAGAATGTTGACCGTGGACGTATCAAGGAGTATGTTGAGGAGTATCCTCACGCTAAGTATGTTGCTGGTGCTAAGCCTTGGTTCGAGAAGGCAGACATCGCTCTCCCATGTGCTACTCAGAACGAACTTAACGAAGAGGCTGCTAAGGCTCTCGTTGCTAACGGCGTAATCGCTGTTGCTGAGGGTGCAAACATGCCTACAACTCCAGAGGCTATCAAGGTATTCCAGGATGCTAAGATCCTCTACTCTCCTGGTAAGGCTTCAAATGCTGGTGGTGTATCAGTATCAGGTCTTGAGATGTCACAGAACTCAGAGCGCCTCTCATGGTCAGCAGAGGAAGTTGACGCTAAACTTCTTTGGATCATGCAGAACATTCACGAGAACTGCGTGAAGTATGGTACAGAGGCTGACGGTTATGTCAACTATGTTAAGGGTGCAAATATTGCCGGCTTCATGAAGGTTGCTAAGGCAATGATGGCACAGGGTGTTGTATAACACACAACAGCATTGCCTTAGTAAGCTCGGCGGAGCAAAGCGAAGCCAAGATAAAATAGGCAATGATGGCACAGGGTGTTGTATAACACACGACAGCAATAAAAAATATAAAGCCTCACCGAAATGGTGGGGCTTTATTATTTGTCTGACTATTTAAAAAGCGTTGTAGTTGGAGAAGCAATATTAATCCTTCTTCCTATGAACGATAACCTTAACCTTACTGATGCGACGGCCTTCCATCTCTACCACCTCAAACGAATAGTTGCGATACTCAAGTCGTTCGCCCTGTTTAAGGAAGTCACCCTTCAACTCCAGAAGAATACCAGCAATAGTATCAGCATCACCGTCAACTTCGCTGAACTCCTCATCATCAACATCAAGAACCTTGCAGAAATCGCTTACCAGAGTCTTGCCTTCAAACAAGTAAGTATTGACATTCAACTTTGTATAAGACTTCTCCTCGTCGTCATACTCATCATTGATTTCTCCGACAATTTCCTCAAGAATATCTTCAAGTGTAATAAGTCCACTCGTACCACCATATTCATCAACAACGATTGCAATATGCACCTTGTTCTCCTGGAAATCACGGAGAAGATCGTCAATCTTCTTTGTTTCCGGAACGAAATACGGTGGACGCATGAGGCTCTGCCATCTGAATGTCTTTGGCTTCGATAAGAAAGGAAGCAGGTCTTTTATATACAACACACCACGAATGTTATCCGTCGTGTTCTGCGATACCGGGATTCGACTGTAGTTGTTTTCCACAACACATGCCAGCACTTCATCAAATGTTGCATTTATATCAATGTCAACAATATCCTGACGCAGCGTCATCACATCCTTGGTTGTTTCATCACCAAAACGAATAATACCCTGAAGCATCGTCTGCTCATCTTTGATAGTATCCTTATCTGTGAGTTCCAATGCCTGCTCCAATTCATCGACACTGAGAACATGTGCATCCTGATGTATCACCTTCTCTGCCACTACTCCACTATGTAAGAGCAACGAGGCAAAAGGCCATGTCAGTTTTCTGACAAGAAACAAACCATTGATACATACTCGGCAAAATGCCAATGAACTCTGGCGCGCATACACTTTTGGTATCACCTCACCAAAGAGCAGCAAGAGAAATGTCAAGAGCACTGTGACACAGATAAACTGCAACCAGAAAGAATTGCCAAAATCAACGATAGCGCCAAAAATGTAATTACACAACATGATGATTGTGACATTTACAAGATTATTGGCTATAAGGATAGTCGCTAGAGTACGCTCACTATCATCACGAAGTAGTTGAATCTTTCGGTCGCGTTCATCACGCTCAGGATTCAAATTTGCCAAATCCTTTGGCGACAAACTAAAAAATGCGATTTCAGAACCACTGGCGAGTCCTGACGCAACAAGCAATAGAACCGTTATTACTATACAAGCAATCACACCTACCGAAGGAGGCGTGATTACAACTTGTGCAAACGATGCATATATTGATGATAAATCCAATTTATACCTCAGTTTTTAATGGTTAGAAAGGAAACACATCGTCAGATGTGGACTGAACAGCATTCTGCGGTGTCTGCATATTGGCAGCAGACTGAGCCGCATTAGCAGAAGGTTGCACACTCTGCGGCGTATTCTGAGCAGGCGAGGCTGCTTTTGGTGTCAACAGTTCCATATTCTCAGCGAGAATCTCTGTGACATATCTCTTCACTCCACGCTGATCATCAAAACTTCTATAGCGGATACGACCTTCGATATACAGTTTATCGCCTTTATGTACATATTTCTCTGCTATTTTTGCAAGACCACGATAAAGATACACTGTATGCCAATCTGTATGCTCTGGAACTTGTGTTCCATTCTGAAGAGTATATCCTCTCTCAGTTGTTGCAAGAATAACACGAGCAACGGCTTGATCCTGATCGTAATAGTTAACCTCAGGTTCTTTACCGACATTGCCAATCAACATTACCTTATTCATATATATCGCAAATTACTTCCACTTACCGAGATATTCAAAATGGAAATTCTTTCCCTTTGCAGATGGAAATTGTGAACGGCCATCGACTCTGTCACGAAGATATTCTACAATCCTATCATAGCAATCCTGACCGGAAACAGCCTTGCACTGGAACTCAACATGTGTATCCTTGTATTCATACTTACCAGTCTGCGGAACCAACACAACACGTCTGAAATCAAGTTGCCCATTATACCAGCCCTCAACAATGTCGTTAAGTTGCTGTACTGCAGGATTTTTCGGAGTATTGCGCGCTGCCGTTTCATTTTTAACAGGATTCAACGCTTTCTTCTGCTTGAAATCAAGCATAGTCTCAGCAGTGGTCTTGATAATAATGAAATAAACTCGCTGACGGATTTTATAACGCTTTGGATAATAGATATCACTTGCAACATAATCACGAATATCAGCCTCCAATTCTGGAGTCATCTCAATTTCCGGTAATGATGCAAGAAAATCCAAGGCATCTTCAACATTATATACTAATTCCTCGTAGTCGAAATATCTAATATACAGATTCATACTCTAAAATAATTCTATAAGAAAAGTGTAATGTGTATGTTTTCCTGAAAAGAGCGGAAAACGGGACTCGGA
>JAZQOD010000010.1:0-3707 GCA_045627685.1 Prevotella sp.
ACCTTTTATGCTGTTGTCTGCAAGAAAATTATTATATTTGCATCGTGAATCAAAAAGACTATCGATTATGCAAGATGTAAACGCTCTATTCTTCAATCATGCTTCCGTAAAGGATAATGGGATTAATTTTGACCTTGCTTCTGTTATCCAGACCGTTGATGCCATTGCCCGCATAAACAACCAGAGTTGCTTTGTCATTGACTTCGACAATCATGAGTTGCTGTATCGTTCGGAGCAGTTGGTCTACATTGATGAGGCAACGCTCAAGGACAAGCGCCGTGAGTGTGCAAACCCTTATTGGTCGCTAATATCCGAAGAGACTTTGGAGAAACTGCTAATGATAAAGAATTACTATCCTGAGGTGGATGGGCGTTTTTCATTAGATGAATACGCTAACCATGTCAACACCATTGATTACCCAATCATACTTCGCAACCACGAGCTGTTCATCAATCAGAAGTTCACTCCATTGCAGATGCGCAGTGACGCTATCACAAAGATAGGAATGTTCACCATCAACTACTCCAACAAGAAGAATATAGAGAGCACTATCATCACTCCTTCTGGCAAACGATTTATATTTGATTTCGCCCAAAAGAGATATCAGGAATATGATCTGGGTATCACTCTTACTCTTGTTGAAAAGGCCATCCTGCACAGAGCTCGTCAGGGAATGACCAATGAGGAGATTGCCAAAAACCTCTTCATCTCCGTCAACACGGTAAAGACCCACCGCATGCGAATCTTCAAGAAGCTCCAGGTGGAAACCATCACCGAAGCCCTCGCAGTGGTCGGAAACTACCAGTTGCTATGAGAATAGGAATTGGGGCATTGCTTAGGAAAATGCTTTTTGATGAATAATATAATGGAATGTTTGGAAGTTTGATGGAAATGTAGTAACTTTGCATCGTAAAATCAGAGACGCTTACCGCTCTGCAAGCGACAAACGCTATTTCGTTTTGCGGGCCAGAGCTGGCATTGGTTATTATAGAAGGATTATGTCAGAGGAAGTATTACGCTCATATCGTTTGACATCATTGGAGGAACCGACCGATGAGATGTTGCACGCTATCATGGAAAAGGTAGCGGAGGCAGCGCGTGAGTCAACGAGGAAGGCAAATGAGGCAAAACATAAACTTTTTGCTGAAATGCAATCACGGATTAGAGAAAGAAAACAGTCACTTCTATGACAAACACGAAACTGCCAACTTTGTGCATTGTTGCTGGTCCTAACGGTTCAGGCAAAACCACAACCACCATTCAACTTCTTGCAAACGAATGGGCTGCAGATAGTTTGTATATTAATCCTGATAACATCGCTCAGGAGACCTTTGGTGACTGGAACTCGCCAGATGCCGTTTTGAAAGCAGCACAACTTGCCACCGAAAAGCGTTATGAGTGTTTAGAGCAAAAGACGGATTTTGTTTTCGAGACAGTTTTTTCTTCTAAGGAAAAAATAGAATTTGTTCGCAAAGCCAAAGAAGCAGGTTTCTTTATTCGTTTCTTTTTTGTATGTACCAGCGATCCCGAGATTAATGTTCATCGAGTAACAAAGCGTTTCATGGAAGGTGGTCATGAGGTTCCGATATCAAAGATTATTTCTCGTTATTACAAATCCCTTGAAAACGCAGCAGAGGCAATAAGCCTTGTTGACAGAGCCTACATCTACGATAATTCAGTAGAAGACGAACTCCCTCAGTTGCTTTATCGCACATCCGAAGGACAAGTCATCAAACAATACACCTCGAACATCCCAGATTGGGCAAAAGCATTACTTTAATCCCGCCCCCGAGTCGCTTGACTGAAGGGCGGGATTTTTCTTCTGTGCTTATTGCTTGTTAAGATACTCCAATCTGGTTTTATACGAACGGATGTACATGCGTTGGCATTTCTTGCTTAGCAGGGATGATTTGCAGAGTTCCTCAACAAGTGGCTGAAATTTGATGAATGGTTTCAGACAGTTCTCAACCTGACGGGATGTCAGTCCGCAGGCTAATCCGAACGCGCGGAAATCATCTGCCGAAGGATGACCATAGTGGTCGTAGGCATCTGAACATTCCTTTATGCCAAGTCCTTCACTCAAGGCAAAATCTGCATCTTCGATATGCAATGAGGTATTCAGAAGATCATAGGCAGGAGATAGGTGCAGCGTTCCATCCAATCTTCGAAGCACAGAGAAGTTTTTCAGATGGGCATCACCATTTGAAAACAAATAGTTGAACAGCACTAATGAGAAGAAACGGGGCATCTCGAATCTCCATGCTGGTATCGTAGCCTTAAGTGCCGCTGCAATCTCAAGATATGAACCTTTATACTTGAAATCCCCACCATGCGTATTGGCTGTCTTTCCTAAAAGTGTACAAACATCCTCCTGCTGAAGTTTGGTGAAGCCCTCAGTATTTGCAGCAACATCAAACCGGCGTACAATGTATGCAGGTCGTCTGTCGTTCAATAGTATAAGTCCACAAGGGGCAACATCAATTCCATAAACCTTTGCCGCAATCTGCATGGTGAGCAACTCATTGACAGCCATTTCCGAACGGTTCATCAGTACCTCGTTTGCAGGCGTTGGCTTAATGATATAAGTACTTTGCTCGTTATCGTGGGCAAGTCGGATAATACCGTTATCGACAACGGCAAACAACTTTTCCTGAGCTCCGGAAATTGATATATGACGAACATTCTCGGCAAATGCTGATGGCGAATAGTCGATATCCGTTACAGCGCTTACCTTTTTACTGTCGAACAAGGTTCGTTTCTCCTCTGTGGAAAATGTCAATGTATCCAGTTTCATTATTCAATAGGTGTAAAAGTCAGAAAACCTGCGGTATCATACTGTGCTGTTGCCAGCAGCAATCCGAAATAATCATTCTTGTCTATATGCAAAGCCCTACATTGGGTTGCTTTGTTTGCGCCTTCGCTGATAAGATTGAAGAAACAAGGAAACAAACTTGTGGATCTGTATTCCTCCACTTGTTTCGGCATAGTGAGGGATATGGGCAAGGAACTTGCATCTGACAGATAATCTGCCAGATACACGAAAGAATAGTCGTTCTCGTTGTTCTCGACAAGAATCCCTGCCTCTCGTCCATTCGCTTTTACTATTGCTTTTCTCATGCCTTTTGAGTATTTATTGAAGTTTGTGCCGACATATCCTCATATTTAACATACGATTCCTTTTGCTTGACAATCAACTCCAGGCCCAAACAATCCAACAGCAATTCCAACATCTGAATTGTGGGGTTCATCTTTCCTTGCTCTATAAGCTTTATTGAACTCACACTAACTCCGGCAACATCAGCCAGCATTTCCTGAGTAACCCCCAGTCTTTTGCGTTCATCCTTTATTGCTTTTATATAATCCATAGACAATATATTAACCTTTTCGCCGCAAAATTACAAAATATTATTGACACCACAAAGAAAAAGATTAATATATTGTCTATTTTATGCATATTTCTTGGAGGTGATAGCAATTAGGCACAACTATATAAAGAAGATTACAAGGAAAGATCGGTGTTTATATTTTATGATGGAAAATGGATTGATATTATGATGAAGGCTTTTAGCCTTTGTTGCCTTGTCGCAAATTCATTGCCTAAGAATAAACTCTTTGTCAATGAATCTGACGCCAATGCCACTCTCGCTCTTATGAGCTTTGAGTGCATCATAATATTAATCTAAAATCGCTGTCGCAGCAAAATATTT
>JAZQOD010000011.1:0-12928 GCA_045627685.1 Prevotella sp.
CATGCTCGTTCTTGGTCTCATCGTCCTTGGTGGTCTTCTCGTTCACCTCTACAACTTCTGGGCAAAGATGATGCTCGTTGAGCTCGTTGGTTGCGAGGAAGGTGCTGCACTTGCTGCAAACGGTGCTTACTGGATTCAGTACACATTCACACAGCCAGTTTACGTTGTGATCTACCTCGTATGGCTCTGCGCTTTGTGGTTCCACCTCACACACGGTTTCTGGTCAGCAATCCAGACATTCGGCTGGAATGGTAAGACTTGGTTCTGCCGCTGGCGTGTAATCAGGATCGCTTACGCAACACTTTTGTTCCTTGGCTTTGCTGTAGTTGTTCTCGCTGCATTCTTCGGCTTCATCGCTCCTGAGTGTTCATGCTGCCACGAGGCTGCTGAATGTTGCAAGGAAGCTGCTGCTTGCTGTGCTCAGTAATGATTAACTAAAAAAATCCTAAGAAAATGGCTAAAGTATTAAATTCAAGAATACCAGAGAGACCAGTATCTCAGAAGTGGACCGAGTTTAAGGCACACCAGCGTCTGGTTAACCCAAAGAATAAACTGAAGCTCGATGTTATCGTAGTTGGTACCGGTTTGGCTGGTGCTTCTGCTGCTTCTTCACTTGGTGAGATGGGCTTCAACGTACTTAACTTCTGCATCCAGGATTCACCTCGTCGTGCTCACTCAATCGCTGCACAGGGTGGTATCAATGCTGCAAAGTGCTATCAGAACGATGGTGACTCTGTTTACCGTTTGTTCTACGATACAGTAAAGGGTGGTGACTATCGTGCTCGTGAGGCTAACGTTTACCGTCTTGCTGAGGTTTCAAACAACATTATCGACCAGTGTGTTGCTCAGGGTGTTCCTTTCGCTCGTGAGTACGGCGGTATGCTCGCTAACCGTTCATTCGGTGGTGCTCAGGTATCTCGTACATTCTACGCAAAGGGTCAGACAGGTCAGCAGCTCCTCCTCGGTGCTTACTCTTCACTCATGTGCCAGGTAAACACTGGTAAGGTGAAGCTCTATACTCGTTATGAGATGGAGGATGTAGTACTCGTTGACGGTCGTGCACGCGGTATCATCGCAAAGAACCTCGTAACTGGTGAACTCGAGCGCTTCTCAGCAAACGCTGTTGTAATCGCTACTGGTGGTTATGGTAACGCATACTTCCTTTCAACAAACGCTATGGGTTGTAACTGTACAGCTGCTATCCAGTGCTATCGTAAGGGCGCTATGTTCGCTAACCCATCATACGTTCAGATTCACCCAACATGTATCCCAGTTCACGGTGACAACCAGTCTAAGCTTACTCTTATGTCTGAGTCACTCCGTAACGATGGTCGTATCTGGGTACCAAAGAACATTGAGGATGCTAAGGCACTCCAGGCTGGTACTAAGCAGGGTTACGAGATTCCAGAAGAGGATCGTGACTACTACCTCGAGCGTCGTTACCCAGCATTCGGTAACCTCGTTCCACGTGACGTTGCTTCTCGTGCTGCTAAGGAGCGTTGCGACCACGGCTTCGGTGTAAACAACACTGGTCTTGCTGTATTCCTCGACTTCTCTGAGTCAATCCAGCGCCTCGGTATCGCTGAGATCCGTGCTCGTTACGGTAACCTCTTTGATATGTATGAGGAGATCACTGACGTTAACCCAGGTGAGTTCGTTCGTTCAGAGGGTGGTTTCGACTACTACAAGCCAATGATGATCTTCCCTGCTATCCACTACACAATGGGTGGTATCTGGGTTGACTATGAGCTCCAGACAACAATCCCTGGTCTCTTCGCTATCGGTGAGTGTAACTTCTCTGACCATGGTGCTAACCGCCTCGGTGCTTCTGCTCTTATGCAGGGTCTTGCTGACGGTTACTTCGTTCTCCCTTACACTATCCAGAACTACCTCGCAGACCAGGCAATCTGGCCACGCCTCTCTACAGATCTCCCAGAGTTCGCTGAGGCTGAGAAGGCTGTTGACGCAGAACTCACTCGTCTGTTGAACATCAAGGGTAAGCGTTCTGTTGACTCTATCCACAAGGAACTCGGTCATATCCTTTGGGAGCATGTAGGTATGGGTCGTACAAAGGCTGGCCTCGAGGAAGGTCTCAAGCTGATGAAGGCTCTCCGCAAGGAGTTCAACACCAACCTCTTCGTTCCTGGTACAAAGGAAGGTCTCAATGTAGAGCTTGACAAGGCTATTCACCTCCGTGACTTCATCCTTATGGGTGAGCTCATCGCAAACGACGCTCTCCATCGTGAGGAGTCATGTGGTGGTCACTTCCGTGAGGAGCACCAGACAGAGGAAGGTGAGGCTAAGCGTGACGACGAGAACTTCTTCTATGTAGGTGCTTGGGAGTATCAGGGCAACGATGATACTGCTCCAGTACTCAACAAGGAGCCACTCGAGTACGAGATCATCAAGGTTCAGACACGTAACTATAAGAACTAAGGCCCCCTCCCTGCCCCTCCCCGAGTGGAGGGAAAGGATAATGCCTATTTAATTTCATTATTAATTAATAAAATGTCAACCCCAGACATTCTATTCCTCCCCCCGGGGAGGTTAGGTGGGGGCTAAAAATTATGGCAAATATTTCATTCACAATCAAATATTGGAAGCAGAATGGACCTAAGGATAAGGGCCATTTCGACCAGCGTGAGATGAAGAACATCCCTGATGACACTTCATTCCTCGAGATGCTTGATATGCTCAACGAGCAGTTGATCAACGAAGGCAACGAGCCATTCGTATTCGATCACGACTGTCGCGAGGGTATCTGCGGTATGTGTTCACTCTACATCAACGGTACACCACACGGTAAGACTGAGAGCGGTGCAACAACATGTCAGTTGTATATGCGTCGTTTCAGCGACGGTGATGTTATCACTGTTGAGCCTTGGCGTTCAGCAGCATTCCCAGTAATCAAGGACTGTATGGTTGACCGTACAGCATTCGATAAGATTATCGCTGCTGGTGGTTACAACACAATCCGTACTGGTCAGGCTCAGGATGCAAACGCTATCCTTATCCCTAAGCAGAATGCTGACGAGGCTATGGACTGCGCTACATGTATCGGTTGCGGTGCTTGTGTTGCTGCTTGTAAGAACGGTTCGGCAATGCTGTTCGTATCTTCAAAGGTTTCTCAGCTCGCTCTTCTCCCACAGGGTCGTCCTGAGGCTGCAAAGCGTGCTAAGGCAATGGTTGCTAAGATGGATGAGCTTGGCTTCGGTAACTGTACAAACACTCGCGCTTGTGAGGCTGTTTGTCCAAAGAACGAGTCAATCGCAAACATCGCTCGCCTTAATCGCGAGTTCCTCAAAGCAAAGCTTGCTGACTAATAGGATTCAATCCCTATAATATAATAAGGTGTGGCACATCAGTGTCACACCTTATTTCGTAGTTCTGAACTTGTTGTATGAACTTGCGAAACTTGTATCACTTATTATTCTCCCTCTGGGGAGAGCGAGAGAGGGGCCGACTCCAGTCGTCGGTAGAACTCGGCTTTTTTAGGCAAGGCGAGGGGATAGGCTCTTGATGATGAAGGCATTCGCCACCAGCGTATCCTGTCGCGGTTGTAGATGCCCGTAACCTCGATGAAACCGCCTATTTCCGGCATTTTCACCAGTTCTTTCCCCGATAGTCCGGCTGCTTTCGAGAGTTGCTGCTGCAGTTCTTCGCTGGCCTTTCCTCCGGTAGTGATGATATCGCGGCATTCAGGCATTTCTGCCAGCAAAGCACCGATATCCGTCGGTTCCAGAATCTCGAGAAAGTTGTCGCTGGCGTTATCCTTCTGTCGGCACACCTTTGTCGCTGTGTCGTAGAACGCCAGTCCCTCTTTTTCCGCAAAGGCAACGATGCGATCTTTGTCGAAGCGCTTTTCGCCCTTCACCTCGAAGTATGTCTTATCGTCAAAGTGGATAAGACCCTGTATGCGCCAGAAATCGTTAATCCAGTTAGGATAGAAGAACTCCATGCTCCATCGAGCCTTCGGTGGAGGAAAACTGCCCAGAAACAGCATTCTGCCGTTCTTCGGCAGGAATGGTTGCAATGGATGCGACTCAGTTGTCATATCAAAGGAAAAATGTAATGTGGTATTGCATCCACCTTCCCTTTAGGGGAGGGCAGGGGAGAGGCTTTTTGTTATTCTTGCAAGATAGTCATAGTGCTCACCTTCTGCAATGATCTCTACCTTGAAACCGTTCTCCTCGGCATACATCTGAAGGGTGGCAGCATCGATATAGAGCCAAGGGAAACTATCGCCCTTCGTACGCTTGTATTGCATCTGATAATCCAGTTCACCATAGTAGCCAGCGGCAAGGTCTATATCCAGCGAACCGTCCTCGTTTTCGAAGATGTATCGCAAGTCTGAAGAGTCCATCAGCAATTGGCCATCAGGCGCGAGAATCTTGTCTAAATATTCGAAGAAACCGTTGATTTTTGCGATTTTACCTATTATTCCCGAGCCGTTCATCAGCATCAGGATTGTGTCGTACTGGTAGTGTTTTTCCTCCTGTGCCATGTCGAAGAAATCCTGCAGTTCAGCCTTCTCCACACCACGTTTTTTTATTGTCTCTATCGAGAGAGGCGAGATGTCGATAGCCGTTACATCCTTTCCCATCTCCTGCAGAGCCAAGGCGTGGCACCCTGCCCCAGCACCGACGTCGAGAATCCGTCCGGAAGCCATTTGCAGTGCTTTTTGTTCAATCTCCGGCATCTCGTCGTATTCGCGGAACAGTGTCTCCACAGGAATCTCATCCTCTTCGAACTGCGGTGAGAACACACGCAGTCGCCCTGCAACACCGTTTTTGTAGAAGTCGGCGATAGCCAGTCCCATCGGGTCTTTTTGCTTGTTGAGAATCATATCAGTTGTTTGTTTTACAGTTTAATAGCATACAGCGGAAAATTCTCCATCCAGCCTTGGTCAATGTAGTACAAAATTACATTTTTTCGAGGATAAAACCAAACAATAATTACACTTTTTCGATGATTCAAAATGAGGATTATTACATTTTTTCGAGGATTCGCCTGTTTTGCTTTCTTTCGTCACTCTACACTAGGAAGAGGGAACGCATTGGTAATCAAACGATTATGCGCATGTAGATTTGTCTGTCACTCTACACTCGCTCTACACTCCTACACGCATAAGGCTGAGCACCGCAACCGATGCCCAGCCCTTTTTTGTGTTTCTTCGTCACTCTACACGTATATTTACTACATGCTCATGATTTTTCCCATAAGGAGGATGGCACCTGTGCTGTTCTCGCGGATGAAGAAGAGGAATGGTCCCCAAACATGACTGACAGTATCAATAAAACTAACAGGACCATCACTTTTTTTAATCACATTAACCTTACCCTTCTCGTCAACAGCAAGACGACAAGCTTGTGTCAGTCCACTTATGTGGGCATCCTTGTTAGCCATGTTTGCCATTCCGCTATTCTCCTCCTGGAAAATGGAGTTGATGCCCAGCTGCCTGCACAGTTCCGATAGGTCGCATGTAGCTTCAATGTCGAAAAGCGGCATGCTTATTTCAAAATTCTTTTTGATGTCAAATCCTGCAAAATCTGGTATTCCTTTCACAGAAAGTTCCTCTATCGCCCAGTCCAATCGTCGTCCGTTGCGGTCGTAAAGTACATCAAATGAGAATGTGCCGTTACCATAAGCTATCGAAACAGCTTCGTAGTTTCTGCATGAGTAGGTTCGAACCTGCTTGAGTGCTGCATACATGCCGTCCACCATACTCGCCGATTCGTCGTAGTTGCAGAATGTTCCTTTTTCTCCTCCCTTGGTAAATCCGCATCCGTCAGCCCATTCTGCTTTGAAGTAAAGAGTATTCATGAGATATGCACTCCAAGGGTCAGTGTTATTCCCCAGTGCTTCCCTGATTTTACCATTAGTCTTGCTGTCAACCCATGAGGATACAAGCTTGTCAATGTCATCACCCTCATTAGTGGTCATCATGTCGGCAAGATAGTCATTGCTGCATATATCGGCAAAATCATTGTTGTACTGCATTCCAGCGTTGAGCCATACACTGTTGCCCTGCTTTATGTCTGCCTTGTCATCTGCATGCCAGAGAGCCTTTAGCATAGTCTTATAGTAAGAGTTTATACTCTCCTGACTCATACCATTGAATCCGATGGCGTTTTTAATCTCCTGTGCCGTCTGTTCATCAGCCCCGTTAGCCATCATGGCCAGCGACATCTGCAGTGAGAATGGCGAAATGATGATGTTCTGGTCGTATTCGTTGCTTATGATGATGCGCAACAGTTTGTCAGTAAACGTTGCAGTCGCCTCATTCACAGCTATTTCATTCGGAGTAAGTTCTATCTTTGTAGCCTTGCTGCCTTCCTCTTCGTTATCGCTGCAAGAAATGAATCCCACCATGGCGAGGGCTACAATTGCGAATGCTATTATCCTATTCATGATGATGATGTTTGTTAATATGTATTTTATAGATAAGCATGTCACTAACTCTTCATAATCTATGAATATTATTTTTCACTAACAGTGATTTAGCTAATCTTCGTTTGAAGGTAATAATTGAAATCACCAAATATAATTAGTATAAGGCCCGTATTGACGATTAAGATAGTCAATAGTAAAAAGCATTATAATATCCATAGCAAAAATACAATAATTGAAAATCTTCGCTTTCTTGAACTTTGCCTGCATTTCTGGAGTGTTACTTTCTCTTCCATATTCATCAAAGATGTCTATATATCTTTCTTTATGGTATAATACAAAGTATTCGAAAATTCCAAATAGAGCAATACTAATACATATTATAGTTTCATTTACAAAACATGGAGTTCCAAGTGTTCTACCGACTAAGTCATCAAGACAAATTATAAGACATATAGAAAAAATTCCTTGTATGATACATGCTCGGAATAGAGCTTCTGCTGGATCTTCCTTATGTCTTCTGCCAAAGCGATAAATCACATAATGTATCAAGAAATAAAAATCTATCATTTGCCCCCCCGTTTTTATTAATAAATGTCGGATAAAAAATCAAGAATATGACCATGCTGAAACCATACAACTTCATGGGCTATAGGGAAATCAATCCCCATAGTCCATTTTGTTGATGAATTGTTAATTTGTTTCCTGTCCAGCAACATTGTACAGTTTACCGTCTTTCTCAATCATGACATGACCGTTCTTGATGAACTTGCGTATGAAGCCAGAAGCTTTGCCAAGAACAGGAGTTATTCCTGTAGAATGATCGCTATAGTAGTTTATACTTGTAGAAGACAATACCCATTCATTATTTAACCATACATAGGAGTTAGAGGAAACCAGTCTGCCATCGGTGTCGTAGATGTCGTCTATCTTTAATGAACCGACCCATTCACCATTCATCCATGCATAAGTAATAGAAGAAGTCTGTCTGCCATTGTCATCATAAGTGTAGTCATATTTTGATGATCCAACCCATTCTCCGTTTATCCAAACGTAAGAGATATAGCTTGTTTGCTGATTGTTTTCATTGTATGTTGTTTCATCCTTATATGTGCCATACCACACATTATTATAAAAATCAAAATAGTAAATCGCATTGCTTGTACGGTTACCATTAGCATCATAGGTTCGCTCTGTCTTTCCTGATTCCGACCAGGCTCCATCACGCCAACGATATGTGATTTCTTTGACTAACTTTCCGTTTTCGTAGATTGATTCATACTTTGCATCATTCACCCACTCGCCGTTATTCCAACTGTATTGAAGGCGGATTCTGGTGTCATTATCAGAGTGTATGCTTTCATTCTTTTGTGAATATACCCATTCTCCGTTTGACATGAAGTAGGATATAGAAACAGCATTTCCATTCTCGTCATAGTCGTATTCATCTTTGTTGGATTCTTGCCATGTACCATCTGCCCAACGGAAAATAATGCTTGATGTCGTTCTTCCGTTATCATCATATGAGTTTTCTGTCTTAGAACTACCTTCCCATTTTCCGTCTATCCATGTGTAATAGGCATAATATGTCATTGAACCCTTCTCATTGTATGCGTAATCATAATTGAGATAATTCTCCCATTCTCCTTCCGTAAATTTGTAAAGATGCACATTCGACTCTTTTCCGTTGACATCATAAGTGAAGTCGGTTCTTAAATTGGGAACCCATTCTCCGTTGGAAGATAAGTAAGTGATACGGCAGGTCATTATACCGTTTTCATTGCGGATGATTTCAGTTTTAGATTTGGCAGTTCCATCAGCATTGTAGTTAACGATACTATCGCATAGAATAGTATTGTCCTGCGCACTGATTGTTGCAGAGAATGCTACGAGTAGAATAATAAGATACTTTTTCATAATTCCTAATTGTTTTGTTATTTGTTTGTTTAATGTACGCCCTTTATATATATAAATCCACAAATGTGCAAAATACTGCATGGGGATAGCAACTTTTTTTGTTTTGATGTTCAATTTATCATGTGCAAAAGTATTGCTTTTTATTCATACTGCCAAATTTTCGGCAAGGAAATAATACACAATGAATACACAATTTGAGGATTAAACATTTGATACTCAGGGCTTTGAACTAAAAATTACACCATTTGGTGAAATGAATGAAATAGTTTTGTTTCAACTGTTTTGGCTTTTATCCCCCTAATCCAGCCTAATATATAATAAGGTGAATACTTACAGATACAAGAAAAGCGTAGGGATATGTCCTTATTCATCTAATTTCCGGCTCTGGTAAACCTTGACGAAATGAATAAATACATCACACCTACGCCGCATATGCTCGTGCATTACGACATAAGCCGTAAGCAAACGTTCACATACAGAATAGGCGAACCGTATTCTTCCATCCCTCGTCATAGAAATTTACCAGATTTCGAAATTAAGGATTGAAGCGCGGAACGCTAATCTTGGTCAAAACGGATTTCTCCCCGCTGACGATTGCAAAATTAATAATTCTTTTTCATTCCACCAAAGAATTAGGATTTTTTTATCGGAGAATTATGAATTTTGATTGCGCATTGCGCAGATGCCTGTGTAAGTTACTGAAAATCAACGCCTTGTTTATTTTTTATGAGCGAGCCCTATTGCGCAATGTTTGCGCAATATCACTACCCCAAAACTTGTGTTTAAATGACTGAAAATCAAGACTTTAACTTTCTATTTGCGCAATGCGCAATCAAAACGCAAAATTCTTTGAAAAAATATTGTTGCACCCTACTGTGGCATTTGCTCATTGACAAAAAAAAGAAAATCATCAATTTCCCTCCACCCTCCACAAATGCTTATAACCATCTGTAAATCAGCAAGTTATCTTGTGGAGGAACATTTTTCTCCCTCCACACTCCTTACACACTTGTGGAGGCATTGTGGAGGGGCAAAAAAGTCCCTCCACAAGCGGAGAGACTGATAATCAGCGAGTTACACCGGTTTGTGGAGGGTGGAGGGAAAATGATGTTTTCGTAAATTCAGAATGAGGCGATAATCGCTAGTGAATTCCAGATGAAAGCACCCAAATGAGGTCATGAAAACGGTGGAATGACCACTTCATTTGGGCGGAATGAGGGGATCATTTCACCGTTTTCTTGCCATTCTGGATATAGATGCCCTTCTTGTCGGCTTTGTCCACACGCTTGCCGTCAAGGGTATAAATGTTATCGTTATCGTCATCGCTATCGCTAACGCTAACCACTTTCGTTGGGTCGGCAACGACTGTTATCTTGCGCGAGAAGGCTGGGTACTTATGATCGATGTAGGCGTGGGTGAACGAACCTACATGGAACACGCGGGTGCCTTTTGCTGCGGCTGCATTGGCGTACTTGTCGATACCTGCATCGTTTTCCTCGTCACCTCCGATGAAGTCGATATCGTATGTGCCTGGGGCATAATCGGCTGGTACGGTCACCTTGAACGACACCTGGATTGAGTCGCATCCGTTGCGCCAGCAGGCTGCCATGAACTTCGGTACTTTCGAACGACTCTGGAAACCAAACCACTCATATCCGTTCTTTGGACATGCCTCGTTGAAGATGGCTGTGGCTTTGTCGCTCGACTGCATTGAATATTTCTTTGTGGCTTTCGTACCGTCCTCGAGGTACACCCAGTCTTCGGCGAACGACTGATGTGCCATTGCTGGCATCACCACGGTCCATCCTTCCGGCACTCGTATGCCGGCTATCGACCAGTCGTTGATGAATCGCTGGTTGCCGTCGCCATCGTCAGCAACGGTCATTGTCACGATGAATGTCTCACCGGCAGTCACCTCCTCAGGCACTACCGTATTCACAATCTTATAGCAAGATGTAACCACCAAGGCTATCACCACTGCTGTGAGTATATATAATCTTTTCATTTACAATTTAGCAATTTCTTGCGCTCCGTAGGTGCTCAGGCGAGCAAGCTCGGAGTCCAATTTAACAATTTATTCCTTACTGCATTCAAGGCTATTAAGACACCTCCCCTTCGGGGAGGCTGGGAGGGGCTACTCAAACACTGCCTTCCAGTTGTACACACGGAAGAAGAACGGACGGTAGAAATCAGCCGAACCTGTTGAGTTGAAGTTGTCGCCCCACTCCTGGGTGTCTGTGTTTGTTGAGAACACGAGTTCGCCCTCACGCGAGAGTTCGCGATGGAGATGTGGCATATAGTAATGCTGATATGTCATGGTGCCTTTCTTGTCGAGCACCCATGGCATTGTCCACAACTGATGTGCTTCCTCGAAAGGTCCCCAAGGGTAGCGCGAACGCATGATGTAGAGTTTCTTGCCGAACACAAACTCCTGGGCTGTCATATAATACCAGTCGCCTTCCTTGAACACCCAAGGGGTTGAAACCGAGCGACTTGAGATGCCCGAGCGGTTCTTGTCGGCATCTACAGGATATTCATCCTGCCAGCGCCACTCACCGTCTTCGCCTTTCACATAGTATTCTGTGCCGGAATTGAGGTCGAGGGTCTTTGTGCGAGCCACAACGACATGACTGTGGGAAAGCAACTGGTCGGGTGTTTCCTTCCACTGGTTTGAGGCATAGAGATAGACATGGCCGTCCTCGTCTTCCATGAGTTCCGAACCATACATACATCCGTCCTGAGCCACGTGGTTATGGTCAATATCGATGATTTTCAGATATGTCTCATCGCCTGGCTGTCCTTCAAGACTGTAGGTGACGAGTGCCTGATTGCGGTTCTGCATGAGGTTCTGCGTACCGTTGTACACTCCACCCCAGAGCATCTGCATCTTTCCGTCATAGATGGTTGCATCACCTGCCCAATAGAGCCAGTCGCCATCGATATCGCCTCGCTGGATTGCCTCTTCGCTCATCGTGGCATTAGGATGACGCAGATGGGTGCGGGCATGATAGTAGCGGTCGGCATTTGGATTGGTGGTCTGCACAAAGTCGGCAAGCCAGATGAAATTCTCCGGTTCTGTACCAGGAAGTCCGTCAGGTCCCGGAGTCTGCACCATGATGGTGTTGCGTGGGAAGTTGCAGTTACGGCGTGCACGGGTGTTGGCATCTACCCTGCCATAGAACGAGTCGTTGAACGACCAGAACACATTGCCGTCAGGCAGGAGTGTTGTCTCCACACCGTCACCTCCGTTCCATCCGAGAGTACGGGTGAAGAGTTCGTCGTAGAGTTTGTCCTTATAGACATACACATTCTTGTTGGCATTGTTGTGACGCATCAATGTCAGTTTCCATTCTTCCTTCACCTCCGGTTCTGGCCACTTTTGTGTGTCAGCCTCAACCTCGACAGTATGATCGCCGGTGAGATCCTGTGCCATCATAGTGCCCGAAGCACCAAGGAGGAGTGAAAGCGAGATAAATAGTTTTCTCATTTCGTTTGGTTTTGTCTGGGTTAATAATTCCACCTACAAAGGTAGATATTATTTCTAATAATAAAACCAACCCACAGAAGGATTGGTTCTATTATTATATGTTTTGGGCGTTTTTTTAATATTTTAGACACATCAATGCTGCTTGAGGCTGTGTGCCTGACGCACTTCATCAACACCTTCAACCTGATAGATTGACTTCAACGATGTGACGAGTTCACTCACACCGTGAACAAAGAATGTGATGGTACACTCTGCAATGTTATCGATGGTTGTGCTGTGGATTGACTCGATGTTGAGTTTCAGATGGGTGGTGATTGTCTCCACAATATCCATCAGCAGATGGTATCTGTCGACACCTCTTATGACTACTCCAATAGGGAACACCTTGTCGGGCTCTTCGTGGAAATCGACTGCCACGATGGTGTCGCCACGCTTTGATGACAACGCGATGGCATCTGGACACGAACGACGGTGAATCATTATCTTGCCTTCAGGAGTCTTGAAACCGATAATCTCGCCTCCCGGAATTGGATGGCACACTGGGCAGCGGAGGAACTCATCCTGGAGTGAGTGTTCGTGGAGATGGCGCAACGCACGCTTTGCCTTGTAGGTAGAGGTGCTGTTAAGCCAGTCGTAATGAGCCATCACCTTATCGTCGAGACCAATCTCCACACAGTCGCCCTGTTTCAGAACGGTCTTCACCGACGACAGTTTGCCGTTGATATGTGCATACTTTGCGTGCATACCAATATCGGTGTGGAGTTCGAAAGCGAAGTCGATGGCTGTAGAGCCCTTTGGAAGCACCACTGCCTGACCGTTTGGAGTGAACACCATCACATCATCATAATACAATGATGCAGCAACACCTTCGAGGAACGAGCCTTCCTGGCTCTGCTGGGCAATCTCTTCGAGCACTTTCTTGAAGCGGTCCATCCATTCACCCACATTACTCTCGTCGCGCTCAGCCATACATCCAATCTTCGATGCCTCGACCATTCGCTCTGAGCATATCTGCACATCTTCCCAAATGCCTTCCTCAGAAAGGAGCATCACCTTCAAAGCCTGATATGAGTTTTCCTTCTGCTGGTCGATCTGATTGACAAACGACTGTGGCTTCTCCTTGTACATATCGGT
>JAZQOD010000012.1:0-6765 GCA_045627685.1 Prevotella sp.
TGACATTCATCAGTTCCTCGCGGGTAATCTCCACGATTTCCTCCTCAGGACCATCTGGCCCGATGGTGTCCCAATGAGTCAAAGCCAAGAAGTCAGTAAACGCCCTTAATTGCTTCTCTGCGCGTTGCAAAAGGTTCATGGCTACACTTACCCCGCCCTCACTGCGAAAACGCTCTGTGAGGCCTATATAGAGTTCTGTGCGGGGCTTGTAACCATCCTCGGCTTTCAGGCCCGACGGAAGGGCTGCTTTATAGACATCACCTATAGGTGATAGGTAATAGTCGGAAATCCAATTCCATAGTTTGTATTGTTGTGGAAGGAGCATCGGCTGGTCGTCGAGGACACCGAGAACTTCTCTCACGGTAAACTCTGGTTGATTGTCGTGTTGCGTAGCCACCATAGCCGTATAGGTCAGTGTCTTTCCGAAAGGCACCAACACGCGATAGCCACGAAGGTCTCTACTCTGCAACGATTCCGGCAGAGCGTATGTGAAGAGTCCTTCGAGGGGCAATGGCAGTATGACATCTACAAATTTCATCGTTTGCAACACGGTTTTTGACTATCCAACTGCAAAATTAAAGAAATTATTTGGATTTTCCTTAAAAATGGGAAATTATATCATCCCGAAAGAAAAAGAAGCCCCCCCCTCCATCTCCCCCCCTCATTGGGGGAGGGATTTGAAGTTCCTCATTACTCAGGAGAAATTTCGGGCGTTTTTTTTGCATCAATAAAGAAAAAGAAGTATCTTTGCAAATGTCTTGCCATCAAGAAACTGAACAACGGTCATTTGGGCAAGGTAAAAAGTGACGAATTTTAAAAACATAAAATATCATAAGAGAAAATGAAAAAGTATCTTTTTCTTGCTATGGTGGCAATGATGTCGCTCGTAGCAAATGCACAGCAGCTTAAGGTCAGCAAGAAGGCTGGCAAAACTGCAGTTAGTATGAACCATGCTCCTGCAAAGGAGTCTGGAATTGAAGGCACAGATTTATGGGGGTATTATCTCGGTAATGACATTGCTGACTTCAGAGGTCTTGGAACAGGTTCGGCTGGTTCTTTCCGTGTGGCCATCAAAGTCCCTGGCGATGGTGTTCTTGCTGGAGCCAAGATTCGTGGTATAAACATTCCTTCTCTTGGTGCAATGTCAAGCGTTAAAGCTTGGTGTGCTACAGGACTTGCCAATTCTTCATGTTTCACAACTAAGGCAGTGAGAGGTGTCATTGCAGCAGGTTTTCATCTTGCTGAATTCGACGAACCTGTAGAAATTCCTGCTTCGGGTCTCTACGTAGGTTACTCATTCACCAGCAATGATACTTACCCAATCGCTATCACTGGTGATGACACCCCTGGCGGTCTCTACCTTTCAACTACTGCAACGGGAAATCTTCAGGATAATTCACTGAAAGGCTACGGAGTCAGTGGCATTCAGATATTCGTTGAAGGTATGGTTCTCCCTGATAATGGTGTGACAATCTCCAATGCCAACTGTTATGGTGCTGCTTTGGGAAGCGAAAGCAAGGTTATCGTAGATGTTTCTTCTGATAGTAAGAATGATGTAACCTCTCTTGGCTACACGATTGTTGTAAATGGCATTGAGTCAACAGGCACTGCAGAAGTTGACATACCTGCTGGATTGAATAGCAAGGGACAGTTTGAGGCTTCATTCATAGTTCCAGACGAGCTTGGTGCTTTCTCAGGAACCATTGCTGTCACAACAGTCAACGGTCAGCCTAACGAACTCAGCACAGAGCCTGTCGCTTTCTCAGGAAATACTGTTACACGTTTGGTGCCTCATATCACTGTGGTTGAAGAGTACACTGGTACAGGCTGTCCATGGTGTACACGTGGCTGGGCTGGAATGGAGGCGATAAAGAGCCGAAGAACTGAGAACGGTCTTGCTATCGTATGGCACAAATTCAATAGTAATGACCCAATGTATCAGGCAAGCTATGTTTCCGGTCTCTTCTCGGGTAGTGCACCTGAATGCGTTGTAGATCGCAAATCAGGCAGTATCGATCCATATTGGGGCGACAATGACACTGAGGATGGTATCCTTAAGACTGTTGATGACTACAGCAGAAATGCACCGACTGCGTGCGTTACTCTCAAGGCAAACTTTGTTGACGAAACAAACAAGCAGGTATATGTGACATCTAATACTGAGTTCCTTGCAAATACTACGGATTACTCTATTGGATTTGTTGTTACAGCCGATGGACTTACCGGTACATCTTCTGCATGGAAGCAGGCTAACAACTATGCTTCTCTTACTGTAGAAGAGGCTGGCGTACTCGAAAATATCCCTGAACTCGCCGACTTCTGTAGAGGTGGCACATATGGAAAGTCGTCTGTGCTTCTCGAATACAACGATGTTATGCTCACACACTCATACGGTTCTAACGGCAAGACACTTGTTCCTGAATTCACAACTGGTCAGGCTGGCGATATTGAGTCTTCAGAGTTTACACTCACATTGCCAACAAAGGAAGCCCTCGTCAATGCTTTCAACTATGAGAAGATGTTTGTAACTGCAATCATTACCGACAAGAACGGTAAGATAGTAAACGCAGCTCGTGTACGTGTATTGGCTCCTGGTCAGGATGTTGATGGTATTGAGTCGGTTGTTGACAACACCTCTATGACTAATGCTATTTACAACATCGCCGGTCAGCGTGTTTCTTCTATGCAGAAGGGCATCAACATCGTCAATGGAAAGAAGGTAATGGTAAAATAAGATAACACACCAGCTACAATATTTATTGTGGCAGGCTGAAATGAAAAATCCCCGCTGTATAGCCTACAAGCTAAACAGTGGGGATAATTTTATGCCCTAAGGCGATAGGGATGTCAAAATATCAATTACTTGATGACAACCTTCTGACCATTGACAATGTAAACACCTGCGTTCTTAGCCTCAGATACACGTACACCGTTTACAGTATATATCTCCTTAGCTGCAGAAGCCTCGATATTGTCGATACCTGTTTCATTGTTAATAACAAATACTGCAGAAACAGGTGAAGACTCGCCCTTACCATAAGTTGCTGTAACACTGATTGTGTGCTCGCCATCTGCGAGACCACTGACGGTGTAAGTCATATCTTTAACACTTGCTACCTTAACCTGGTCAAGATAAACATTGAAGCCTGTTGGCTTGATACCACCAGCTGATGTATACTTGACATCGTCGATAAGCATACCGAATGCATCGACTGAAATACAACGGATAGCGAAGTACTTAGTGCCCTCTGGGAGATCGGCTGTGAACTCTTTCCATGCCATTGTTGCTGTACCCTCAGCTACAAGCTCGAAGCACTCTGGTGTGTTGCCTGTAGAAGATGCGAGTACCTGGAACTTCTCATCGCCGTACTCATCAGCCAACTCAGAAACCATGAAGCTGATTGTCTGTGAGACGCCAGGGAGTTCTGGAGATACCATCCAGTCGTCATTGCTTGCTGTCGAGCCAGTACATGTGGCAGAAATAGCATCCATGATGAGTGCAGTCTGCTCGCCTGAAGGGAGTTCCATTGCCTCAAGACCAATTGCTGCAGGATTGAAGATACCGAATGCACCGGTAGTTCCAGCATGAGGCCAGTTACCACCACTCCATCCGTAAACCATACCACCATCGAGGTCCCAACCTGTCCAACCACCAAGATGCTCGCCATTCTTGATGTAAGCAAACTCGTCGTATGACTCGAAGTCCTCAACAACCTCAGTCAACGAACCATCAGGTAAAGTCCATACAGCCTTCACTTCATCACCGTCGACTGTTGCTGTGATACTTCCAACAGGAGCTACATTTGGAGCAACGAGAGAGAGAGTTGTGGTAGCAGTATTATCCTCTGGCTTGAGATCTGGAGCGTAGTCAACAACAGCCTTCAGTACGATTTCTCTTGGCTCGTCGAATATAGATGTGCTCATGAATGCGAATACGTTTGTACTCTCATAAAGGCTCAGAGGCTTTGTAGCGATAGCCTCAACAAGTGTATCGTCGGCGTAAACCTTAACGAGGTAATCCTCAGCAACATTCTCACCAAGGTTCTGGACATTCACTGTAATAGTTACTGTCTGACCAGTAACAGCACTTTCCGGAGCAGAGATCTTAGCAACGAGGTTGTCCTTGTAGAGATCGAGCACATTGAAGTTGTCGAAGAGGAAACTACCTGCTTCAGGGAAGTTACCGATGATGCGGAAACGAACAGCTGGCTCGTTAGCGTATGCAGAAACATTCCATGTGTATGTTGCCCACTCGCCTGTCAATTCATATGTCTGAAGTGGTGTTGCTTCACCATTAGCCTCAACAAAGAGAGTTACTGTTGTACCGATTTTTGTAGTGTACATGTCGGCTGTTACGCTTGCATTATCAGAACCGGCGAGAGAGAACTTTGTAGAGATAAGACCACCTACCTCATTGTCTTCCTCAGAAACCACCTCTATTGAGTATGCATCAACCGAACCTTGTGCTACGAGGTCAGCATAAACATTTACATTACCCTGAGTGAACCAGTCGTACTCTGCACCACCATCTGCGAAAGTCTCACGTGCAGGAATATCGAGTGGAGTACCGAAGTAGCCATAACCATAACCACCATCGTTAAGACTGCTCTTACCAGCCTCGTTCTGAGCATAGATAGCATAGACATACTGTCCGAGAACTCCTGCGTTGCAGTCGAACTCATAGTCGTATGTATCAGTATCGAGGAGAGGATCGCAGAGTACAACGTTTGGAATATAAATGCCCCAACCTGGGATGAGGTCAGCACACTCCCATACCTGGTAACTTACCATTGAAGGATCAACATAGCCACCGTTTGCACCCTCTTCACCACACTTATTCCATGAGAACTTAATGTGATCACCGCAGTCAACAACCTTGAGACCTGTAGGACATGCAGGAACATCATAACCGATGTAAGCATCTGTCAAAGCCTTATCTCCGACAAGTTCGCCCTGCTTTGTGATTAAAGTGAACTTATACATGCCAGACTGCTCAAAACCATCAAGTGTGACAGACACATTGCTGCCTGCTGTGGTTTCTACAACCTTAGTAAGTACATCGTTGGCATAAATTTCCACCTCAACAGAACTGTCAACAAGGTTCTCGCCATCGAGAGACTTTGTTGGAGAAGTAAACTCTACAACTGCTACCTTCACACCCTTCTCACCAGGAGTAATAACGAGATTCTCTACTGCCTGTGGTGCCTTTGGATCTGGGCCTTCCTCAATCACAAAACTGTTAATATAGAGGTTGTACTGGTCAGCGTCAGAGATAGCATGAATTGCAAAGTGATAGTAACCTGTCTCAGGTGCTGTGAATCTACCTACGATATCCTTTGCCGATGATGTAGCGACGTCGGTTGGAGGAATAACACTGATAGAGAAAGCTGATACCTTTGGTGCTGTACCTGCCAAAACCTCAACACGCTCTGGATAAGAGCCTGAGAAAGATTTTGTGTTAATCGTTACATCGTAGTTCTTTCCAGCTTCTACCTTGATAGCTGGAGAAATAAGATAGTCATCAGCACTGTTTTTTGAACTGTATCCATAGTATGCATTGTTTGATGAACTCCATGACCAAGTGTGACCGTCATTATTAGCATCAATAACACCAAACTGAGCAAACATATCAGGATCAGACATTACTGCATTGAATGGAAGTTCATCAACAGGATCGCCTGTCTCAGCAGGAATTTCTGCCTTTGTAATGAATGAACCTGCAGCGATAGCCTGAGTTCCGAAGTGACCTGCCACCTCAAGACTTATGTTCAGAGCAACATCGCTTGTGAATGTGAATGTCTCTGTCTCAGCATCATAGGTACCGGTTAACTCACCGAAGCCTGCGAATTCACCATCTTCGTTCCACTGGATATTGCAGAAATATACCGTAGGATAGTCACCGTATGAACCTGCTAATGTGAACTGAGGGAAAGAAACAGTACCGTCGGCAGCGATAGCACCCTTGAGCCAAGCGTTAGGAACAACATCAGGAGAGAGTCCCTGAATGTAGATTTCACCATCGACAACTGCAACTACAGCAATACGGGTGAATTTAGACTGGTCAAACCAGTTAGTACCACGCATGTTCCACTCCTCAGCAGCATCAATAACCTCTGCTGATGGCTCAACAAGCTCATAATTGCTCTCAGCCTTAGCGCCCTTAGGTGCAACGAATCCAGCAGGAGCAGAAATTGTGCTCTTAGCGAAGAAAGAGACAACAGGAGCATTCTGTGACTTCGCTGTTTCTCTTGACTGCTGTTCGGCAGCCTTTGCTACTCTCGCCTCCTGGTATGCCTTTGCATCTTCCATGCTCATTACCTTAACGCTCTTATCAAGACCGTTTACTACTATTGCCTTAGCAGACTTCTCTGCTCTGACATTAGACTTTGGACTCTGAGCATATGAAGCACATGCAACCATTGCAGCGAGTGCAAGAGTCAAAATTTTCTTCATACTCTTTTGTTTTGTTTGTTAATAAATTAATGTATAAATAATCAATATTTTCGTTTTATTGCTTACATCTCAGAATTTCGCATTTACGATTTTAGTATTCGAGAAATGATTAGGATACAAAAATACAATTTATTTCACAAACAAATGTACTAATTAATATTATTTAATATTAAAGTAAATACAATGTACAAAGATTGATATGCATCAACGATGAAAATTGAGAATATCACTGGTGGAAATTGCGTATTAATGATGGTTTCAAAGTCAGTGCCCTCCCCGGAGCTCTCTTCCCAGAGCCCCCCTCTATCTCCC
>JAZQOD010000013.1:0-6193 GCA_045627685.1 Prevotella sp.
CTGCATGTGTTCAGACTGACTTGAAGTTCATCAACGCTTACTCTTCAGTATCTCACTGTGGTCTCGTGCTCTTCGCACTGTTGATGATGACAAAGGTTTCTTGCACAGGTGCTATCCTCCAGATGCTCTCTCACGGTTTGATGACAGCATTGTTCTTCGCCCTCATCGGTATGATCTACGGCCGTACTCACACCCGTGATATCCGTGAACTCGGTGGATTGATGAAGATTATGCCATTCCTCTCAGTAGGTTATGTCATCGCTGGTCTTGCAAACCTCGGTCTCCCTGGTTTCTCTGGCTTCATCGCTGAGATGACAATCTTCACTGGTTCGTTCGAGCAGCCTGACACATTCCATCGTGCTTGTGTAGTAATCGCTTGTACTTCTATCGTAGTAACTGCTGTTTACATTCTCCGTACCGTTGGTTTCATTCTTTACGGAAAGGTTGCCAACCCACACTTCGAGGAACTTACAGACGCTACATGGGATGAGAAGTTCGCTGTTTGCTGCCTTATCTTCTGTGTTGCTGCACTTGGTAGCTTCCCATTCTGGGAGAGCAACATCATCAGCGATGCAGTAGGTCCTATCCTCGATTCAGTAGCAATGGTAAGATAATAACAGAAGTTTAATAAAAGAAAAGAAAGACAATGAATTACAGTCAATTTATTCATATGGTACCAGAGGCAACACTGATGCTCATTCTGGTCGTTACTTTTATCTGCGACTTCTGTACAACAGGTAAGAAGAACCGTTCATGGTTCAATCCTCTCGTTTGCGTACTGATGCTCGCTCACATTGTGATCAATGCCCGTCCAGTGGCAGAACTCTCTGCTTTCGGCGGTATGTATCACACATTCGCTGCTGCTGGTGTGATGAAGACCATCCTCGCTGTTGGTACTCTCATAGTGCTTATCCAGGCAAAGAAGTGGCTCTCTCGTCCTGACACAGAGATGAACGAGGGTGAGTTCTACATGATCGTTATCTCAACATTGTTGGGTATGAACATGATGGTTTCTTCTGGTCACTTCCTTTTGTTCTTCCTCGGTCTTGAAATGGCTTCAGTGCCAATGGCATGTCTCGTAGCCTTCGATAAGTACCGCAAGGATTCAGCAGAGGCTGCTGCAAAGTTCATCCTCACTGCAACATTCTCAAGTGGTGTGATGCTCTATGGTATCTCGTTCATCTATGGTGCTATGGGTACACTCTACTTCGACGATATCGCTGTAAAGATGACTGCAACTCCACTCACAGTGATGGGTCTTGTATTCTTCTTCAGTGGTCTTGGCTTCAAGATTTCTCTCGTTCCATTCCACTTCTGGACAGCCGACACATATCAGGGTGCTCCAACCACAGTTACAGGTTATCTCTCGGTAGTTTCTAAGGGTGCTGCAGCATTCACACTGATGACAATCCTGTTCAAGGTGTTCGAGAATATGGTAGAGGTTTGGACTCCACTGCTCTATGTCGTTGTTGTTCTCTCAATCACATTGGCTAACATCATGGCAATCCGCCAGGATGAGTTGAAGCGCTTCATGGCGTTCTCTTCAATCTCACAGGCAGGTTACATCATGCTCGCAGTGGTAGGCGACAACGCAATGAGCATCACTGCTCTCAGCTATTATGTTCTTGTATATGTAGTGGCTAACCTTGCAGTGTTCACAATCATCAGTGCTGTTGAGGAGAATCATGGTACAACAATGATGGAGAGTTACAATGGTTTCTACGGAACCAATCCAAAACTCTCGTTCCTCATGACATTGGCATTGTTCTCACTTGCTGGTATCCCTCCATTCGCTGGTATGTTCTCTAAGTTCTTCGTGTTCATGGCAGCATTGAAGGCAGGTTCGGTAGGTGCTTACATCGTGGTATTCATCGCTTTGGTAAATACCGTAATCAGTTTGTACTACTATCTGCTCATTGTTCGCGCTATGTATATCAAGACAAATGAGAATCCTGTTCCAACATTCAAGAGCGACTGCAACACACGTCTCGCATTGTTCATCTGCTTGGCAGGTGTAATGCTCTGCGGTGTAGTAAGTTGCTTCTGGGAGTGGATCAACGCAGCTGTGTAGTAATCACTATCCAATAAATAAGGTTCAGGTGGATTCGCAATTAGCGGGTCCACCTGATTGTTTTATAACCGTTTTGTTTGTTATATAGCAAAAAGATGGGGTTATTATTGTTCGTTCGTTTATTCGCCATATATATAGGCGAATAAACGAACGAACAATAACATAGCTCTACCCGTGAAAAAATGTTTTGAGGAAAAACGTCAGGTGTATTCCTATGCATTGGAAGGAGATTGTGAAAACGTCGCATTAGAGCTATGAAACCATAGGAATGATGATATTATTCCATAGGAATGACGAGATCAAACCATTGAAATGAGGAAGTCAAACCATAGGAATGACAATGTAAAAATGAAAGCGCCAGTACCGTTGGAGGTGCTGACGCTTCGTTATCTGTATTCCTGCGCTGTTGAGAGCGTGGGAACAAGTAGCTATTGCAGATTAGAATCTTACATAAGTCTCGAGCCAGAACTCGCTGTACTTCTGGTTAGCGAGTTTGTTGTCGTTGTAGTTGTACTGCAACTGGAACATCAGGTTCTTGTGGAGTTGGATGTTTGGACAGATAGAGTAGATTGTTGAACGGCTCTCTGCTGTAGCCTGATCGCGATACTGGTCGTACTTGAGGTAAACCTTCAACCAAGGAGTACATGGTACACCTACTGTTGCGTAGAAACCGTCAGCCTCGCCTGTGCCAGCCCAATAGTTCTCACCAGCCTCGTTTGTCTTGTAGTCGCTGATCTTGTGACCCCTTGAATGAGCATACTCTGTGCGGAAAGTCCAGCCCTTCCAGTCGTACTTTGCACTGAGCATATAACGCTTACGGTCAACAGTAACATTGTTTGCAGTATAGTTACCAGTCCAACCGAAGAAACCTACGAACAGGCCCTTGATAGGCTGTACCTGCAGAGTACCGATGATATCTTTGTGAGCGTTAGCGTCAGCAGTGTTGATGCCCTGACCGTTGGCAATCATCAACTGGTAGTGGAAGAGACGATGCTTGTCCTTGCCGATAGGGAGGACATCGCCCTGGAACTGGATACCCTGATCACGACCACCGTTGCTTGAAGCCTCTGCACCGATGTAGTCAGCATGGCCAGTCAGTTTCTTTGTGAGCTGTGAGTAGTCACCAACTCCCACATCCCATGGGTTCATTGGGTTCTCAAAACCGAAAGCACGCTTGTACTGACCGATCTTCACCTTGAACTCCTTGAACTTGCCCCACTCAACGAAGTAGTCCTTCATGTGGAACGAGCCGTTGTTTGTCTGGAGTTGGAAACGGTAAGTGAAATCGTTCAGAATCTTGCCGTCAACATAGAAACGAACCAGACGCTGTGAGAAACCAGCAGTCTTGTTCTTGTTCTCATCGCTGTTGTAAGCGTACTTGCCGATGAAATAACCGCCGATCTTTGGCACGCTGGCAAATTCTGTGACCTTGCGACCATATTCCAATGATTCCTCATCAGCCTTCGCAGGGGCAACTGCACTGTGGAGCATATCGTTGAGAATACCAGTCTCAATACGCTCCTCGCTCAGAAATTCAGACTCTGTGGTCTCAACCTCTGTTTCAACATTGACCTCAGCCCACGCTGTAGTGGCGCAGAAAGCCAATGCCATGATTAAGATTTTCTTCATTTTGTTTTTTATTTAATTTGATTTGTCATTCTAATGCGTGCACGCGTACATTATTTAATATATGCGTGGGCTTATGTACTGCAAAATTACAATTTTTTTTCGTGCTTACTGAATCTTTTTCAAAAAAACTGCCTCCAACATATAATTATATAGTCAAATATTTGCCAAATTGCCAAAATATGAGTAATTTTGCAAAAATAAACTATCGTGATTATGAAAAAAGCAATATCGGCAATCGTTACAATTGTGTTTGCAGTTGTAGTTGTGATGACACTTGACAGTTGTGTAAGTGCAAAGAATGTTCCTTATTTCCAGAATATCGATGAGGTTAGTCTTGCAGCCTCAAAGGGCTTGTATGATGCTAAGATTATGCCAAAGGACCAGTTCACTATCACAGTGAGCGCTTCTGACCCAATGGCAGCAAGTTCATTCAACCTTACTGTTTCTGGTGCAACATCTAACACTGGTGTCGGTCAGACAACAATGAGTTCACAGCATCGCCTCATGCCGTATCTCGTTGACAATGACGGTTATATCAACTTCCCACACCTTGGTAAGATTAAGGTTGTCGGTATGACAAGAACACAACTTCAGGACTATATCGCAACCCAGATTGCGCCTTACTTCTCGGCAGAGGAGCATCCAATCGTTACTGTTGAGATGTCAAACTACCGTGTTACCGTAATGGGTGAGGTTGCTGCGCCAAAGGTTGTTACCGTTACATCTGAGAAGATGAGCGTTCTCGAGGCTATTGCTTCTGCTGGCGATTTGACTATATATGGTAAGCGTGACAATGTGTTGCTCATTCGTGAGGATGCAACTGGTATGAAGTCAACTTATACATTGAACCTCAACGATGCTAACATCATCAATTCTCCTTATTACTATGTACAGCAGAATGATGTTATCTATGTTACACCGAACAAGACCAAGGCTAAGAACTCTGACATCAGCCAGTCAACTTCTTTGTGGTTCTCTGCAACAAGTATTCTTGTTTCTATTGCTTCTTTGCTTTATAACATTCTTAAGTAAATATATTGAGCTAAGCGCCTCAAGGCCTTAGCTCTTTTCATATACCCATTCAGTAATGGGGCTCTCCATTCAAACAAAAGAGTAAATATACAAATATAACACATTATGATTAAAGATCAGATTAAGAAAGTTCTCGTATTGGGTTCCGGTGCCCTCAAGATTGGTCAGGCAGGTGAGTTTGACTATTCTGGTTCACAGGCTTTGAAGGCTTTGCGTGAGGAAGGCATCAAATCAGTGCTTATCAACCCAAATGTCGCAACAATCCAGACTTCAGAAAGTATTGCCGACAAGGTTTATTTCCTTCCAGTAAATTCCCACTTCGTAACAGAAGTCATCAAGAAGGAGCGTCCTGACGGTATTCTCCTTGCCTTCGGTGGTCAGACAGCATTGAACTGCGGTACAGAACTCTATCAGAAGGGTATCCTCAAGGAATACGGTGTTCAGGTGCTTGGTACAAGTGTTGAGGCAATCATGAACACAGAGGACCGTGACTTGTTCGTGAAAGAGTTGAACAAGGTTGACCTCAAGGTGCCAGTATCACAGGCATGCGAGAGCATGGAAGAGGCAGTAGAGGCTGCTCGCCGTATCGGTTATCCAATCATGATCCGTTCAGCATACGCTCTTGGTGGTCTTGGTTCAGGTGTTTGTCCTGACGAGAAGACATTCGTTGAGATTGCTGAGTCTGCATTCACCTTTGCTCCTCAGGTATTGGTTGAGGAGAGTTTGAAGGGATGGAAGGAGATTGAGTTCGAGTGTATCCGCGATGCTAACGACCATTGCTTCACTGTTGCTTCAATGGAGAACTTCGACCCACTCGGTATCCACACCGGTGAGTCTATCGTTGTTGCTCCTACTTGCTCGCTCACCGATGAGCAGGTTAAGATGCTTCAGGAGATCACAATCAAGTGTGTTCGTCATTTGAATATCGTTGGTGAGTGTAACATCCAGTTCGCATTCAATGCTGTTACCAACGACTATCGTATCATTGAGATCAATGCTCGTTTGAGCCGTTCTTCTGCTCTTGCATCAAAGGCTACTGGTTATCCACTCGCTTTCGTTGCAGCAAAGATCGCCCTCGGCTATACCCTCGACCAGATTGGTGAGATGGGCACAACAAACTCTGCTTATGTTGCACCATCGCTCGACTATATGATCTGCAAGCTTCCTCGTTGGGACCTCACAAAGTTCGTTGGTGTAAGCCACAAACTCGGTTCTTCAATGAAGTCGGTAGGTGAGATTATGTCTATCGGCCGTTCGTTCGAGGAAATGCTCCAGAAGGGTTTGCGTATGATTGGTCAGGGCCTGCACGGTTTCGTTGGCAACGACCATACAAAGTTCGAGAATCTCGATGAGGAGTTGGCAAATCCAACCGACCTTCGTACCTTCGCTATTGCTCAGGCTCTCGAGGAGGGATATACAGTTGAGCGTATCGAGGAACTCACCAAGATCGACCCTTGGTTC
>JAZQOD010000014.1:0-17142 GCA_045627685.1 Prevotella sp.
CAAGCCCTAATTGTGCCCTGTCGTCAGCTATTACACTAACAACCAAGAAATATTTTCAACTGATAATCAGTTAGATACATATTTATATTTTTATAATTTTAATTCTTAAAACAAAACAAATGATGAAGCAGGTAAAAATTACATTGCCTCTGAGAATGATGGCCATCGTTTTTGGTCTCATTCTTTCAGCAAGTGCCGTTGCACAGCAGATTACTGTCAATGGTCACGTTAAGGATGGTACCGGCGAAGATGTCATTGGTGCAACTGTTCGCGTAGCTGGACAGACTGAAGGCACAATCACAGACTTCGATGGTAACTTTACCATTCAGGCTACCCAGGGAGCAAAGCTTACTATCGCCTACATCGGTTATGAAACCGCTGAGGTGACAGCTGCGCCTAAGGTAGAAGTAACTCTTCGTGAGGAGGCTGCACAGTCTCTGAATGAGGTTGTAGTCATCGGTTACGGTGTTGCTAAGAAATCAGACCTCACCGGTTCTGTCACAGCAATGAAGCCAGACACCAAGAACAAGGGTGTGGTTGTCAATGCACAGGACATGATGCAGGGTAAGATTGCCGGTGTGAACGTTAACTCTAACGACGGTACCCCTGGTGGTGGCGCTAAGATCCGCATCCGTGGTGGTTCTTCACTCTCTGGTAGCAACGACCCATTGATCGTTATCGATGGTATGGCTATGGACAACAATGGTGTTAAGGGTCTTTCGAACCTTCTCTCTATGGTTAACCCAGCCGACATTGAGTCATTCAACGTACTTAAGGACGCTTCTGCAACCGCTATCTATGGTTCACGTGGTTCTAACGGTGTCATCATCATCACAACAAAGAAGGGCCGTAAGGGTCAGAAGCCACAGGTAACATACTCTGGTAGCGTTACCATGAGCCAGAACAAGGGTAAGATCGATGTTATGACTGGTGAGGAGTATCGTGAGTTCATCCATGGCCTCTACGATGGCGATCCAAACTACGCTAACGCTGTTGCTGCTCTTGGTACAGCAAACACAGACTGGCAGGATCTTATCTTCCGCACAGCATTCAGTCACGACCATAACGTAACTGTCAGCGGTGCAACAAAGAATCTTCCTTACCGTGTTTCTCTCGGTTACACCGATCAGGAGGGTACACTGAAGAACTCAGACTTCCAGCGTGTAACTGCTGCTCTCAACCTCAACCCTTCATTCCTTCAGGATCACCTTACAATGAACCTCAATGCTAAGGGTATGTATGCTCACTCTACATACGCTGACGGTGGTGCAGTAGGTGCTGCAGTTGCTTTCGACCCAACTCAGGACCCATACGCTTACACTTCACAGTATCACAACGACCTCTTCGCTGCTGACGGCACAAATGCTGCTGCTGTACTGAAGAACTTCGGTGGTTACATGCAGTGGGTAAGCAATGGTGCTTCACTCGGTGATAACACTTGGAAATACACCTACAACAACCTCGCAACAAAGAACCCTCTCGATTTGCTCAATAGCCGTGATGACCGCGCAAACAGCTACGCATTCATCGGTACAGCTGAGATCGACTATAAGGTTCATGGCTTCGAGGATCTCCGTCTCCACATGACTGGTGGTGCTGACCTCTCTTACGGTAAGCAGTTCACCGATGTTTCTCCTTACTCAGCAAACGCTATCTACTACGGTTCAACCGGTTGGGAGGATATCACAAAGCGTAACCTCTCATTCAACGCATACGCTCAGTACTATAAGGACTTCGCTAAGACTCAGCACTTCGATATCATGGGTGGTTACGAGTGGCAGCACTTCTGGCGTGAGACAAACAACGCTTACACCGGTTACTATCGTCCAACATACAATGATTCTTCACTCGCTGGTAAGGAACATGAGCCAAGCACATACCTCTACCGTACAGAGAGCTACCTCGTTTCGTTCTTCGGCCGTATGAACTATACTGCTTTCGATCGTTACATGCTCACTGCAACAGTACGTCGTGATGGTACTTCTCGTTTCAAGAACCACTGGTCAACATTCCCATCAGCAGCATTCGCTTGGAAGATCAACAACGAGCCATTCCTCAAGAACGCTAACTGGCTCTCTGACATGAAACTCCGTCTTGGTTGGGGTATGACTGGTCAGCAGGAGGGTGTTGGCGACTATTGCTGGATTGCTACATACTCTAAGAACCACGGTAACGGTTCCCTGTATCCAATCTTCGGTGATGGTTCTCTCTATCGTCCAGATAACTTCACTCCTGAACTCAAGTGGGAGACAACAACTACTTACAACGTAGGTTTCGACTTCGGTGTTCTCAACCAGCGTCTTGCATTCTCAGCTGATGCATATCTCCGTAAGACCACCGATCTTCTCAACTATGCTCCAGCTCCAATCATGACAGCATTCCGTAACAAGTGCTGGCAGAACATTGGTGACTTGAAGAACCTTGGTGTTGAGTTCGCTATCGACTGGAAGGCAATCCAGACAGAGAACTGGTTCTGGACATTGAACTACAACATCACTTACAACCACAATGAGATCACTGACCTTACTGGTGTTTCTGATAATGGTCAGCCAGTAGAGACAGGTCCAAACATGGGTGGTGGTACCGGTAACTACGGTATGGCTAACCAGGTTGGTTACCCAGCTAACTCGTTCTATGTATATCAGCAGGTTTACGATGAGAACGGTCTTCCAATCGAGAATATGGTTGTTGACCGCGATGGTGATGGCACAATCACATCTTCTGACCGTTATCTCTACAAGCAGATCGCTGCTCCTCTGACAATGGGCTTCAGCTCACGTCTCGAGTATAAGGGTTGGGACTTCGGTTTCTCTTGGCGCGCTGCTTTCGGCAACTATGTATATAATAATGTAGAGCAGTCTTACAGCAATGTATCTAAGTCAAGCGTTTGGACTTCTTCAAACTATATGGCTAACCGTATGCCAATCGTTCTTGACAAGAACTTCCAGACAGACGAGATGCAGGCTAAGCTCACTGACTACTATGTACAGAACGCTTCTTTCATCAAGCTCGACAACATCACTCTCGGTTATTCATTCAATAACCTCTTCAAGGGTGGTAGCTACAAGGGTCTGAACGGACGTATCTATGGTACTGTAAACAATGTTCTTACATTCACCAACTATAAGGGTCTCGATCCTGAGTGCCCAAGCGGTGTTGACAGCAACGCTTATCCACGTCCATTCTCTGTTATCGTAGGTCTTAACTTGAACTTCTAATCAGAAAGGAATACAATTATGAAAAATATATTCAAGACAATACTCCCTGCTGCAGCACTCGTGCTCTCTATGGGAATGACATCATGCGTAGGTGACTTGGATGTGACACCAATCGATCCAAATCTCGACCTTAACTTCACACCAGAAGGTCTGCTCAACAAGTGCTACGCAAACTTCGCTATGCAGGGAAACCAAGGTGGTAACGAGGTTGATATCGACGGTTTCGATGGTGGTACCGTAGGTCTCGTTCGTCAGCTTTGGAACTCTAACGAGCTCACTACTGATGAGGCTATCTGTGGTTGGGGTGACGCTGGTATCTCAGAGTTCGTCAACAACAGTTACAACGACTCTCATCCAATGCTCTATGGTTACTTCTCTCGTCTTACTACTGGTATTTCTTATTGCAACCAGTATATCGATCAGGCTGGCGACTACAATGAGACAATGACAGCTGAGGCTCGTTATCTCCGTGCTTTCCAGTATTATCTCATCATGGATGCTTGGGGAAGCGTTCCTTTCGCTACAGAACCTCTCGCAACTCCAGAGCAGATGAGCCGTCAGGATTGCTACAACTGGCTTGAGAAGGAGCTTCTCGAGATTGAACCTATGATGCTCGATGCAAAGGCAAAGAAGTCAACCGATGCTAACTATGGCCGTGTTGACAAGGCTGCCGTTTGGATGCTCCTCGCTCGCCTCTACCTCAATGCTGAGGTTTACACTGGTACAGCACAGTGGGAGAATGCTGCCAAGTATGCTAAGTTTGTTATGGATTCAGACTACAAACTCAACACTAAGGGTGCTAACCAGTGGTCGGCTTATCAGATGCTGTTCATGGCTGACAATGGTGAGACAGATGCTGCCTACGAGGGTATCTTCCCTGTTCTCCAGGATGGTGAGAAGTCACAGAGCTGGTGTTCATCACTTTTCCTCGTTGCTTCTACATTCGATGCAGACCTTCACGCAAATCCTGCTGACCTTTCAGCAACAAACAACACTGACCAGGCATGGGGTGGTAACCGTTGCCGTCCTACACTCTTGAGCAAGTTCGGCATCACTGATGCTCATCACTACTATGCATGGGAGATGGCTGAGGAAATGGGCGACGACCGTGCTCTCTTCGATGGTGTTGACCGTCTCTATGAGAATGCTGATCCTGGTGTGTTCAAGAATGGCTACGCTACAACAAAGTTCGTCAACTGGCGTTCTGATAATGGTGCAACAAAGTCGGCAACATACACCGACATGGACTTCTTCCTTCTCCGTGCTGCTGAGGCTTACCTCACATACGCTGAGGCAACAGCTCGCCAGAATGGTGGTACAACAACTGAGGGAGGCAAGAACGCTATCAACGCTCTCCGCAATCGTGCTCACGCTATGACAAAGACCAGCTATACTCTCAACGAGATTGCTGACGAGTGGTCACGCGAGTTCTACTTCGAGGGCCATCGCCGTACAGATATGATCCGTTTCGGCATCTTCGATGGCAAGAAGGTATTCCCAATCCCTTCTGTAGTCGTTACTTTAAATGGTTTCACACAGAACCCTGGTTATTAATAAACAGTGCCCGATGGTTCTCCATCGGTTTAACAAAAAGATAAAACAATGAAAAATATATTCAAAACATCATTGATGGCGCTGGCTGGATTGGTAGTGTTCTCTGCATGTGAAGATGATAGAGAGTCTAATCCTGTGCTCAACACCTCTGGCAATGCGACATTCGTCCTGAATGCTCCTGAGGTTGGCGCAAGCTCAGTCGACCTTGCCCTTTCTAAGGGTGTCGCTATGACATGGAACCAGCCTGATCTCACCGACCTTCATGCTCCTCTCGGAAATGTAGGTTCGTATGGTTTCAGCTATGCAGTACAGGTTTCTAAGGATGGTAACTTCACAAAGTCTTTCGATGAGGCTAAGGCTGAGGCTACAGATGCTGAAGGCAATATCGGTACAATCTCTGGCCAGGACTACACTGTAGTTGAGGCTTACAACAACTCAACAAAGTCTTGGCAGCATCAGCAGTTCTATGGTGCAAGCAACCTCATCCCTGCTGAAGGACTTAACCGTTCGCTCAACGAACTCTATATCTGGGACGAGTCTGAGTTCTCAAAAACTCCTGTAGAGGTCTTTGTTCGTGTTATCGCTCAGTACACCAATGGTTTTGGTGTTGCAAAGCAGCTCGCAACAAGTAATGTACAGAAGCTTTCTCTCATTCCTTCTGAGTGGGTTGATGTAGCAGCAGTTCCTGTTGAGGTAGGCTACCTCTGGGTTCCTGGCAATGGTAATGGTTGGAACCATGGTGTTTGTCCAATCCTCGTTGCCGAGGACGGTGTTACATTCAAGGGCTATGCTTACATGGACGGTGAGTTCAAGTTCACAGTTGCTGACAACTGGAACGACGGTGAGCTCAACAACGGTTCATTCACATCTACAACTGAGAATGTTGACCTTGGTGATGGTGGCGGTGGCAACCTCAACTACACTGGTGAGGCTTCAATGTGCTGGATCGAGTGTACTCCTTCTACTGGCGAACTCCTCATCACTCCTGTTAAGTGGGGTGTTGTCGGTGGCTTCAACGGCTGGAGTGTCAACGACGGCGAGATTGTGGATATGACCTACAATAAATCTGATCATTGCCTCGAGGCTATCATCGATGGCGGTCTCACAGGTGAGTGGAAACTTGCTCGCGATAACTCATGGGATGTAAACTTCGGTGGTTCGTTCGATGCTCCTGAGCAGGATGGTCCAAACTTCACTGCTGAGGGTTCACGTGTATGTCTCTATCTCGAGCGTCCAAAACCAAATGGTGAGGGTATCCACATCACTATCGAGTAATAGTTCACATTATTAATATAATATATAGACAATTATGTTGAAAAAGATATTATTTGGCTTTGCAGCAATGCTCTCTCTTGCTGCATGTACCGGCGACTATACCGACTGGGCAGAGCCACAGCATAACGATCAGCCTGCTACTGTCACTTTCGGCAATGGTAGCGTGACTGAGGTGGGCACTATCGACCTCGCTACCATCGAGGATGGCCAGGAGTTTGTAAAGGTCTGCAACATCGTTGCTCCTACTGCTTCTGCTGAGGGATATGCTCCTGAGTATAAGATCAATCTTGGCACAGATCAGTTTGACATCACCGCAGATGGTATGATGTCTGTTGTTGCCCTCAGAAACTATGTGATTGAGCATTTCGGTCAGCGTCCTACAGAGCGCGCTATCGATGCTACTGTTGAGATGTGGGTTAACAATGGCGTTACTGCTGTTAAAACAGCTACTTCTGCTGTATTCAATGTAAAGGCCATCCCTGAGGCTCCAGTTATTGAGGAGGCTTACTACATCACAGGTACAATGAACGGCTGGGATAACACCAATACAGACTACTGTCTCACAAATGGTGGTGGTGATGTATATGCTAACCCTGTATTCACCTGTTTGATCCCTGCTTCTGCAGAAAATGTAGAGTTCAAGGTTACTCCTAAGTCAGGTCTTGGTGGCAACTGGTCTTCATGTCTCTGTGCTTCCGAGAACGAAGGTGAGTTCGTTGGCAACAATGCTGGTGGTAACTTCGTTATTGCTCCTATCGCAGGTGCTGCTAACTATAAGCTCACATTCAACATGCTCGAGCAGACATGGTCTGTTGAGGGTGTTGCTGCTTACGAGACATGGTACCTTGTTGGTTCTGATATCGCTAATGGTGCTTGGAACAACTCTCCTGCTGGTATCGGCGAGAGCATCATCCCAATGGGTGTAAAGAGCGTTGACGAGTCAAATGTACTTGTATGGACTGGTTACCTCGCTGGTAACGGCTTCAAGCTCATCAAGACTCCTGGCAACTGGGACGACCAGTGGGGTCAGGGTTCAGCATTCGGTGAGTTCTGGAAGAACAATGGTGGTTCTGGCAACATCACAGTGCCTACTCCAGGTTATTACACTGTAACTCTCAATATCGCATCTGATGAACTTACTATTGAACCTTTCGATGGTGTTCCTGCTGACTATGCTGTAGGTATCGCTGGTTCTATCAATGGTTGGAGCTTCGCAGCAATGACTCCATGTGCAGATGGCAACAATCATGACTGGTACTGCAACGTAGAGAGCGCTGCTGGCGACGAGGTTAAGTTCCTCATCGACGGTTGGAGTGTCAACTGGGGTTCAGAGGGCTTCCCTTACGGCGTTGGTGTCAACAATGGTCCAAACATCCCTGTTCAGGCAGGCAACTGGATTGTTTGCTTCAACGATGTAACAGGTGCTTACACCTTCATTGCAAAATAGAAATAGTACAGTTCCCTGCAGTTCGGCTGCAGGGAACATTAAAAGATTAAGACTATGAAGAAAATTATCAATATCCTCGCTTCTGTAGTGCTCCTCTTCGGTGCTTCTACAGCTGCTCAGGCTCAGGAGGTTGACTATGAGGCTGGTCACAACTTCATCACCGTTCAGGGTGGTGCACAGGCTACTCTCACTCACTACAACATCACTGACCTCATCACACCACAGTTTGCCCTCTCTTTCGGACGCTACTTCAACGATAAGTTCGGTACTCGTCTTCACTTCCAGGGCTATCAGGTGAACGGTGGTTTCAAGGCTGATCGTTACGAAGGTCTTGCTGCTGACCAGAAGTATGGCTTCAAGGCTATCACTGGAGACATGGATTTCCTCGTGAACATGACTAATGTGCTCTGTCCAAACCGCACCAGCCACCTTGTTGACTGGGTACTCCTCGCAGGTTGGGGTGTCAACGTTGCTTGGGATAAGGACGAGTTCAATGCCATCACCGACAAGGCTGCTTGGCAGTATTACTATGGTCCTATGGCTCAGGACGATCGTTTCTCTACTTTCAACGGTCGTGTTGGTACACAGGTGAACTTCAACGTAGCAAAGAACTTCGCTATCGGTGTAGAACTCGATGCTAACTACAAGAACGATCAGTTCAACTTCAAGTTCAACGGTCAGAACGACTGGCAGGTTGCTGCATTCGTTGGCCTTACCTATAAGTTCGGCGTAAAGACAAAGAAGGTCGTTGAGCCAGAGCCAGAACCAGTTCCTGCTCCAGCACCAGCGCCTGTTGTTAAGCCAGAGCCAAAGCCAGAACCAGCACCAGTAGTAAAGAAGGATGAACCATTGAAGGAGACATTCTTCTATCAGATTCGTATGTCTGATGTCAACGATGATGCAAAACTCGCTAAGATTGTTAAGTGGTGCAATGAGTATCCTAACAAGACTATCGTTGTTTCAGGTTATGCTGACAAGGGCACAGGTAACCCACGTATCAACAAGAAGTATGCTGAGCAGCGTGCATTCAAGGTAGCCGATGCTATCAAGGCAAAGGGTGTTTCTGCTGACCGCATCATGGTTGAGTCTTACGGTGACACCGTTCAGCCATTCGCTGATAACGACCAGAACCGCTGTACAATCGTTGTGGGCGAGTAATCGTCTGAGATGATATTATAAAAACAAAGCACCCGGCCTTTTGTGGTCGGGTGTTTTGTTTTCTGTTTATTGAACTATTATTTCTTTCACTGGTATAGTTCCATATCGCACTTCAATGAATGGCTTGCCATCTTTGATGCCTACAGTACCGAATCCAGTTGCTGTAGCGATGAAAGAACGGAAATTGCCCTTGATACGTGGACTGAGATAGAGGTTTTGAGTGATGGCGTCATACCTAGCTCCTGTCATCGCCTGAAGCAGTGAGTAACTCGATAGAGCACGCGAATACCAATGACCGCATTCGTACTCATCAAAAGGATTGCGCACACGTCCATCATAGCGATCTAAGCAGGTGCGGATGATATCAAGTCCTTTTTCAACCTCTCCTTCGAATATGAGGTTTGCTGCCACCTGATATTCTATGCCTGTCCATACCTCGTCACTATAGACGAACGGCAGACTCTGCTTTCCTCCGTGAGGCCATGTGCATAGCAGGAGTCCTCCCTCGTGACCGAAAGCATATCCTGAGCGCTGTGGGTTGGCATGTGAGAAAAGATCACGCTTTAGGTTGTACCTGTAAACCGAACATAGATGTTCCGTCACCTTCTCACTGTCTATAGGGTCGGGCAGACCGGCACATAATGCCATCCAACTGCCTATGATTCCGTCGGAGAGACATCCTGTGGAATACTGATACTTCGGACCTTCCTTGTCGTATAAGGCTATGGCTTCTGGCGAATATAGCATATCGTTAATGCCGATGGTGCGTGTGGCAGGATCTGTGGCGTTGAGTCCTTCCGTGCGCACCTCTTGATAGAAATATTCTCCGTTCCATAGTTTCTGCTCCATATACTCGCGGCTCTTCGCATAGAGCTGTTCGTAGCGCTCACAGTCTTCATTCAGTCCTTTGCTTATCTCGACGAATGCTTTCAATGCTGCTGCGTATATGCTCGTACACATTCCGTCTGCTCCCCAGAACTCGCTTTCGTAGGTGGTGATGTGTGGCTCTTCCATAGCACCGACCTCACGTGGATCCCATGTGCGGATGCAGTATTCAAGGCTTTCCTTTATCTGGGGATAAAGGTTGCGCAACCACTCTGTGTCACCACTGATACGCCAGTCGCGATAGCATTTTATTATACCTCCCAACTGTCCGTCTGTGGCTGCTACATGGTCATGGTGTAGTGGGCGGATAGGAAGTGCCGAACGATACATCTGGTGTCCATGGGTGTCTTGGTTTACATTGAATTCAGTCTCACGCAATGTACGTTCCATTCGTGGAAAGAGATGTGGCAGTGCCTGTGCATAGTTCCACACATGGGTGCACGAGCCGTGACAACTGCCACTATCATCGTTACATCCTTCGAAAGCCCAGAAACGACCATCGTGTTGACGAAGTACTGTTGGCGATTTAAGAATGCTTAGATTGTCGGCAACAGCTCTTATCACTTCTGCAGGGAGTGTTGAATCGAAGAAAGCATCGGTGAAACAGCGGGTCTTTGTATGGAGATCGTCATAGTGCTCACTCCAATAGTTGCTTACTTCGTAGATGGATGCAAAACGGGTGGCATACCAAGGTTTGTAGTATTGCGGATTGTTCGTATAGAGTTGCTCGTCGTAACGATTGCCGTAGTCGGATGGTTCTGTAGCATCATTTCCGTATCTCAGGTTGGACACAGGGCAATACCAACTAACGAGAACCTTTATACTGTGACTCTCACCCGGAGCGAGTTTTATTGGTACATATAATGATCCACCGGAGGTCTGCTCTGTCGGTTCCACAGGAGTTGTATCGCCATTTGCCACTTTGTTCCATGCCATGGTCAGTGGGTCCCACCAACCGCCACGAAACCACGAACAGTCGGTTGTGACATCCTTCTCGAATGGTGCTGTTATCGCGAATGTCCCTTCATCGTGTGGGTATTCCTTTGAGGCAATGCATTTCAGTGCAAATCCTTTGTCGAGTTTCAGCGTTTCGCATTCAGGAGGATTGTTGAAACCGAGGAAATTGCGTGAGTTGAAAGAGAATACAGCCTCTACTGTGTTTGCCGAGGTGTTGGTGAAGGTGTACTCAAGGCCACCTACAGGCAGTCCGGAATTATCTTCATCGCCAGGTATGAAAGGGCTCCATCCGGTAATCTCAGCATCGAGGGGCATGGAATTGTCTTTCAGTTGTACAGTGGCAAACGGGAAATGCGCTTCAAACGATTCCACTTCTTCATATCGAGGCAGTCCATAGGTGTGTCCACATCCACCGGCACCACTTCCTAATTGCCCGAACTTCTTGCGGTCAGGCACAGGACCTTCTACCACCTTGGTGCCGTTTTCAAGTCCGTTCACATGAATAGTGGCAAAGATTGCAGGCTCGTTGAACACATCGGGATGGTTACGTATAGACATGTGGGATATGGCACCACTACCTTCCATACAGAACATTCCTGCTCCCATACCACCAATCGGAAAGGCAATGTAGTCGAGATGGTCAGAATCATACACCGAGTCGTACTTGTTGTCGGTTGTCTGTTGATTGCAACCGACTGTCAACATCGCCGTTGCAATGGCAATAATACTGATTTTCTTCATTTGTTCTATTGTTCAGGTTTTTAATATGATGCAAAGATACGAAATTTTCCGGATGCATATATATCGTAGTTTCTCATCTGGTGAGTATTGTATCATTTTACAGACCTTTTTACGATTTTCCATACTTCGCCTTCGTTATCGTTTCCCACCTCATGGCCCTTTTAACCTAAAATTAAGATAATAATCTTGTGAAATTCTTAATCTTCGACTGTCATTCATTGCTTTCTGTGTTTTCGTTATTACCTTTGTCGGCAAATTCGTAAGATTATGAAACACTCTGTTCTTTATTCCTTCGTTTTCGTATTCGTTTTCGTCCTCTTCCCACAGAAGGGTAGGGCGCAGTTCCAGGTCGTAGATGCCGAGGATGGTAAACCTCTCGCTTGTGCTTATCTGTTTGATGCTCATGGTGGCATGCTCGGCATGACCGATATGGAGGGTAATGCCAAACGCTATAGAGGCAAGGTCACTGTCTCTACTATGTCGTATGAGTCGCAGACCGTCGATGCTGATAGCTTCACAGGTGTTGTACGTCTCAAACCGTCTGCCTATTCTGTCAATGAGGTCAGCGTAGAGGGTAATGACTATATCAAAATCAGTGTGGCTTTCCGCGATGTCTTCCGCAACGACAGTAATCTCGTGCTCTTCCGTGAAGGCATTGCCGACTATTATCTCAACACCCGCACCAACAAGATGCAACGTCGTATCAGAGCCTGCCGGCAGTTTGAACATCCTAATTTGAGAAAGTTGACAGGCAGTTATCCCGCTCTTTATGATGCCCGTACACTCGACCTGCGACATATTGTATATGTGCAGCGTGGCGATGTTGTGTCGCAGAGCGGTGACACAACTGTCTTTAATGCCAACTACCATGGCCAGAAATCCAATGATGCCCTAATCCAGATCAACGACTCTGCGCGCCATCTGTATCGCAGTGTCATTGACGAAATGAAACTCAATCCTATTGCCTACAATCAGGCATTCGACAAACTGTTCAAGATGTCCTACCGTCAGAATATCATCGACTGGTCTATGGCTGATCCTTCACGTGCTTTCTCCTCACTCATCGGTTGTCGTGCCTATCGTGAGATTGTCCATGGCAAGAAGCATCCTGTCACAGAACGTACCATGCTGGAGGTGGCAACCATCGGTATCACTGCTTTGACGAAGGAAGAGGCGAAGGAAGAGATGAAAGACAAGAAAGGCGACATCCCTCATGATTTCGACATGCCGCATCAGATGCCCGCAGCACCTTTTGATGTTGCCACCGAAACAGCCTCTCTCATCGAGCGCGACTTCTGGACAATGTAACTCCTCATCGTAATCGTCATCGATAGATTCTCCACCTTTGGGGGGCTAGGGGCTGTTAATTATCATTAATACTACCCGCTTTTAGGGAAATTCCCGTTAATTTGGGGGAAATCCCTTTGTTTATTTCTTATTCTTATAATATCTTTGCATCGTGAATCATTCCGGAAAGCCCGGAACCACAGAAAATAATTCAGAAAATCAACCATAAAAAGACGAAGATTATGAAAAAGATTTTTGTTATATCAGTCGTTGCCACACTGCTCATGAGCAGCTGTGCAAGCAAGAAAGCCCTCCAGGACTGCCAACTCAGCAATCAGGATCTGCAACTTGCTAACCGTGAACTCAACGAAACCTACGCTTCGGCTCGTGAGCAGATAGCATCACTCACAGCTCAACTTAATGCCAGCAAGGACAATGCTGCTTCACTCGAGAAGGCGCTCAATGCAGTCAATGCCGACAAGGCTCGCCTCCAGGCATCTCTCGACCAGTCGCTCAACAATGCTAACAGCAACAATGTGAACATCTCGAAACTTGTTGACCAGATCAACGAGTCAAACCAGTACATCCGTCATCTCGTAGAGGTGAAGTCGAAGAGCGATTCGCTCAATATGGTTCTCACCAACAACCTCACCCGTTCGCTCTCAAAGGAGGAACTCAAGGAAGTTGATGTTCAGGTGCTCAAGGGTGTTGTCTATATCTCACTTGCCGACAACATGCTCTATGAGAGCGGTTCTTACAAGATCAACTCTCGTGCGTCAGAGACTCTCTCGAAGATTGCAAAGATCATCAAGGACTATAAAGACTATGAGGTTCTCATCGAGGGTAATACCGACAATGTGCCAATCTCTCAGACCAATATCCGCAACAACTGGGACCTCTCTTGTCTCCGTGCATCAAGCGTAGTACAGGAACTCCAGACAAAGTATGGTGTAGATCCAAAGCGCCTCACAGCAGGTGGTCGTGGCGAGTACAACCCAATCGCTGACAACAACACAGCAGTGGGTAAGCAGCGCAACCGTCGCACACAGATCATCATCACTCCTAAACTCGACCAGTTCATGGACCTCATCGACCAGGCTCCAGAAGAATAAATCCATAAGCCCCCTCCCGGCATCACACCGAGAGGGGGCTTAGTCGTAGTTGTCATCATTATCTCTTATCTTTAAATACTCCCCCTTCGGAGGGCGGGGGGCTTTCGTTTGTTATGCTCAAAGGCGATTCCAAATTCATCCTTATGCTTGCTTGCCTCATGATAGGCGGTATGGCACTCTTCTTCATTGTTGACAGAGGAGTGGGGGACGCTACTCCCGGAATTGCCCTCGCTGATACCACCACTGCCCATACTCAGGATTCCCTTGCCGACGAATCACCTGTCATCGCCAAGAACCTCCGTCCGTTCGACCCAAACACAGCCGACAGCCACACACTCCTGTCGCTCGGGCTGCCTTCATGGATGGTGAAGGGAATGCTCAAATACAGGGCAAAGGGCGGTGTGTACTCCTCGCCAGAGGATTTTGCCCGTGTGCCAGGACTGACGGTAAAGCAATATAAGGAACTCCTGCCTTATATCGTCATCGGCGATGACTACAAACCAGCCAGCACCCTTGTTGGGGAGCGTCGCGGATATAATGCTCAGCAGTCATCGGAGTCTTCCATCCCGTCAGATGAGAGTCATGCCGTGAACTATCCTCGTCAGGAGAAGATGCAACCAACGGAACATCTGTCTATAAACACTGCTGATACCAACGCCTTGAAGCGAGTTCCGGGTATAGGCAGTTATTTTGCAAGGAAGATTGTTGAGAAAAGGGAGAAACTCGGCGGTTTTGTGTCCCTCGACCAGTTGCTCGAGATAAAGAACTTCCCCGAGTCAGCTTTGTCTTATTTCATTATTCCTGAAGGAGGTGTGAAGAAGATCAATGTCAACACTGCCAGTTTCAAAACCCTGAGTGCCCATCCTTTGATAGGCTATCAGCGCACCAAGACCATCATCGACTATCGTCGTCTCAAAGGGCGTATCACCTCAATGTCCCATTTGGCAGCATTGCTCCATTACACCCCCGAGGAAGCCCAACTCCTGTCAGAGTATATTGAGTTCTAATAGTTTGCTATTTTCTTACTTTTATATTAGTGATGTAGGCTTTAATCTCAAATGGGTACCAAGGCCACACTTCAACTGGCAGATATTGGTTAACCTCAAGTACATTGTAACCAGGAGATGACAAGAAAAGAGGATCCAGTTTCAGTGACTCGCACCACTGTGCAATGTTGGTGACGCGTGCAGAGATATACACATCCTTTGTTCCTTCTGGAATCCCGAATTTCTTAAGATCTTTCTTAGAGACAGCCAGAACTTTTCTCAAATAGTCATTTACATGTTCAAATGGCGTATCGAGTAATATTGGTTCCCCACTTAGAGCATATTCAGACCATCTGTACACTTCGTAATCGCAAACTCGCGACTCTCTTACAAGCTCAGGATTATTTTCGTGTATCATTTCCCACCATATATCCGAATAATGCTTTTGGAGAACTGCTGGCTGATTATTGAGTTCGTACATTATCTTCTCCTGGCTGTAACGCTTGCTGATGTCCTTCACGCAGTACACCGGAAAGTCAAAGTTATGGTCGTTGTCAACCGGTATTAAGTCATCCTCATCATTGCCACACGATGACACCATTGCCACAGATGCCAACAAAGTTAAAATAAACAGATAATACTTCTTCATAATTGTTTTTGTTATTGATGTTTACAAGTTGTAACCTACTGAAATCTGGATGTTGCGGTTCTTCTCACCTCCGTGCAGTTTTGATGTGCCGGTGAAGCCGTGTATATAACGGGCGTCAACATATATGTCCTTTGTAATTTTATAGCCGATACCACCGAATATAGAGAAGTCGAATCTCTTCTCATACTCTAATGTAGAATTACCTTCATAGTTTTTCTCACAGAGGAATCCAATCTGTGGACCACATTCTGCATACAGTCCCTTGTAGATATTCACCTTTCCGGCAACAGGCAGTACGAGGTAATGGCTGTGTGAACGTTTGCCGGGAACATAGTGGCCGCTTAGACTGTAATAATTATTATAGTCGTAAAGCATATATATATCTCTGCATCCCTGCATCGAGTACATCAGATCGGCTTCAACAGCAAATCGTTCATTGATGTTATAGTTTATCACAGCACCGACATTAAATCCCACAGCAAATCCTTTGTTTATTGTTGACTGTGAATTGTCAGGCAGGGTTTCTGTTGAGATGTTCATACCCGCCTTCACGCCATGCTGCCATTTCTGCGCATTGGCTCCGATAGCCAAGCAAAGCAGAACAGAGATAAAAAGTAACTTTTTCATACTTATATTTATGTTGTTTGTTTTATTCAGTGAATGCTCTCTATATATATAAATCCAAAAACGTGCAAAATACTGCATCGGGATAGCAACTTTTTTTTGTTTTGATGTTTATTTTGCCACCAAATTTACATTATTTCCCTGAAACCGCCAAAGGTTTTCCCGAAAAAAAGAATATTGCGTTTACCCGCCACCTGTCACAAATGAGGTATAATGCTCTGTAAATCAGTGTGTTAGAGGTATGATGGGTTGTTTCGCACCCGTCACCACCCGTCACACACCCGTCACAAGCATACGAAACAGGCTGGGCATCGGTTGCGGTGCCCAGCCTTTGCTATTTATATTTATATCTCAATGCTGCTCCGCTAAGATTTTGCATTAAATTCAGGTAGATACATATCTCGTTTAGTATCTCATCAGTTCTGGCATTTTAATGCATGTTTCTTGATCTTCCATGCGTTGGATTGAAATAATAGGCATATATTCATAAAGAATGAGGAACGGAAGGTTTCTCAAATCTCTCCAAGGCATTTCTGCAGGTAGTGTATATTTGTTTAAGATTTCCTCTTGGCTCTTTGCTAGTTTTGCGTTTCTTCCAGTTTCTTTCTGGCATTCCACCTCAGGGATGATCATATTTCTCATACTGCCAAATTCGGTTGTCACCCAGTACATTTCCCATTGTTCATAGTTTTCTTCTGCACTATTGTGCCAATATGCAATTCTCGCGCCTCTTACATATTGTGCACTTTCTGGCTTAAGACTTGTGATATAACCATGCTCATCGGTGTTGAAGTATTTACCCTTAATGTAAGACATGTCTTCTCCTTTCATTGCAGCCTCAAAATCTGCGCCAAAAAGCGGAAGGAATACATCATACGCTTGCATATATATATCTTCTTCGCCAGTATGATTTCCATTCTCGTCATGTTTAGGTTGTCCGCTTGGAACGTTGCATTGCCCTATGAAAACCATAGGCCAGTTGTTAAGCGTTTCATATTCCCAAGCTAAAAGAGTTCTTTTACATGAAAGAAAAGGGAAAATGCGAAATGTACCATCGATTTCTGGCACACCAAATTCTTCCCAAGGGAATCCGATTGCCTCGCAATAAGACGTGTTGTCATCAAAAATAATACCCGTAGCTCCTTCTTCGATGAAATCCTCGTCATCGTCGTTGCTGCAAGATGTAGTCAAAGCCACGATTGCCAGCATTGAAATGCTCAGTAAGAATAACTTTTTCATAGTTGAAACT
>JAZQOD010000015.1:0-6435 GCA_045627685.1 Prevotella sp.
CTATGCGGATATTGGCATCGATACAGAAGAGGTGCTGAGACAAATGGAAAACTTCCACCTGTCGCTTCACTGCTGGCAGGCTGACGATGTGACAGGATTTGAAGTGCAGGGAGGCGACCTCTCCGGAGGTATCCAGAGTACCGGCGATTTTCCTGGCAAGGCGCGTAACATCGACGAACTGCGACAGGATATCCTTATGGCGAAGAGCCTCATCCCGGGCAACCACCGTTTGAACCTCCACGAGATATACGGTGATTTCCAAGGAAAGGTTGTAGATCGCGATGAGGTTACAGTAGAGCACTTCCAGAGTTGGATTGACTGGGGCAAGGAGAACAACACCCTCTTGGACTTCAATTCAACTTCGTTCTCGCATCCTAAGAGTGGCAACCTCACCCTCGCCAATCCTGACAAGGGTATTCGCGACTTCTGGATTGAGCACACAAAGCGTTGCCGTGACATCTCCAATGCTATCGGTGAGGCACAGGGCGATCCGGTGCTGATGAACTTGTGGATTCACGACGGAATGAAGGACCAGAGTGTGAATCACTATCTCTATCGTCAGTTGCTCAAAGAGTCGCTCGACGAGATTTTCGCAAAGGAACAGCCTCACATGAAGGACTCTATCGAAGGAAAAGTGTTCGGCATCGGTCTTGAGAGTTTCACCGTGGGTTCCCATGATTTCTACACAGCCTATGCAGCCAAGAACAACAAGATTCTCACCATCGACACTGGTCACTACCACCCTACAGAGAGTCCAGCCGACAAGGTGAGTGCCGTATTGCAGTTTGTTCCGGAGTTGATGCTCCATGTGAGCCGACCTGTACGCTGGGATTCCGACCATGTCACAATAATGGACGATCCTACTCAGGAACTGTTCTCCGAGATTGTACGCGCTGGGGCTTTGGATCGTGTCCACTACGGTCTCGACTTCTTCGACGGTTCGATAAATCGCATCGCCGCGTATGTCATCGGTTCGCGTTCAGCACAGAAATGCATGCTCCGTGCTCTTCTCGAACCAACAGCCACAATAGCAAAGCACGAACTTGCTGGTGAGGGCTACAAGGTCCTTGCACTGCTTGAGGAGGCGAAGGCCATGCCTTGGCAGGCTGTTTACGACGAGTTCTGCGAGCGTCATAATGTACCGGTTGGTGCTGCCTTCATGGCTGATATCGACAATTATGTTGCCAATGTAACAAGTCACCGTTAACCCTTATCCGCTATGAGTAAGAAAGGAAGTTTAAAGAGCACCATCGCTGTGTCGCTCACCAACTATCTTGATGCCGGGGCCATTGTTGCCGGAGCCAGTGGACTGACTCTGTGGCAGAACTATCTCGGACTGTCGGAGGTGCATCTCGGATGGCTCAATTTCATCAGTGCCAAGCATGTCGGTGCTGCCCTCGGTGCTATCATCGGTGGATTCCTCGCCGACAAATACGGTCGTAAGTTCATCTACACCTACAACCTCCTCATATATATGCTCGGTGTTCTGCTCGTCATGTCGGCAGTAAACATCCCGATGCTCTTCGCTGGATTCCTCACGACGGGCATCTCAGTGGGTATCGGTGTTCCTGCATCGTGGACATATATCTCGGAGAGTTCCGAGGTGAACAACCGTGGCCGTAATATCTGCATCTCACAGATGTCATGGGGACTCGGTCCAATGATCATCCTGCTGTTAGGTGCCATCTTCGCGCCTGCCCAGGATGGTGTGGCAGGAGGGGCTCTGTTCGGAATCGTATCAGCCATTGCCCACACCCTTGGTGGCAGCGACATCAGTGGGGCGGCTCTCAATGTGTACTCATCGCGAGTGGTGTTCTGCTCATTGTTCATCGTGGCATTCATAGCATGGAACCTCCAGCGTCGTCTCGGTGAGAGTCAGGAGTGGATAGCACAGAAGGAGAACGAGAAGCGTAGTGGTGAGAAGGCTCCGGGACTGATCGATAACATCCGTCTGCTCTTCACCAACTCAACAGCCGTGAAGACTGTGGCGTTCCTTGCCTGCATATATCTCACATGGAACTGTGTGGCTTCGGTCAATGGGTTCTTCATGCCTCATATCTTCGAGAATGCAGGTCTTTCCAACGAGATGGCAAACTGGCTCAACTGCGGTCAGTGGGCTGTTACCGTCGGTGTGACCTTTATCACCTCGATGCTCATCGACAAGGTGAGTCATAAGTCGATTTATATCGGTGGACTTCTCATCGCTATCCTCGCATGGGTTGCCATCCTCGTTCTTGACGGTACAGTACGCCTCTGGGCATTCGCCATTCTCTGGGGAGTACAGGCAGGATTGTCGGTACAGATATTCTATGCTCTGTGGGGTACAGAACTGTTCCCAGCAAAGTTCCGTGCAGGAGCCCAGGGACTGATGTTCTTCCTTGTCCGTGGACTGTCGGCATTGTGGGGATTGGAGTTCACCAACATCTACGGCGAGCAGGGCGAGGGTTTCACCGTTGCTACCTATTGCATGATAGCATTGCTATTGGTTTCGCTCATCGTGGGAGTTGCTGGTTGTCCGAACACCCGTGGAAAGTCCCTCGAACAGATCACAAAAGAACGATATGAATGATTATCATTAATTGACAATTGATAATTTATAATTAAATGAAAAGTATTCTTGAAGGCCGCCCGGGATTGCAGGCGGTGATTAACGAAATAGCCGAGGTTACTGGTTACCTCTGGCAGAAAGGCTGGGCTGAACGCAACGGTGGAAACATCACAGTGAACATCACTGAGTTCGTTGATGATGAGATTCGCCAGATGCCAGCCATTGCCCCTCGTATGGAAATCGGCATGACACTGCCACATCTTCGTGGTACTTATTTCTATGCCAAAGGTACACAGAAACGTATGCGTGACCTTGCACGTTGGCCAATGCAGAACGGTTCAATAATCCGTATCTGCGATGACTGTGCGAGTTATGAAATCATTGCCGACGAGCCTGTTCGGGCTACCTCCGAACTGCCATCACACCTCTCCTTGCAGAACTATCTCATCGAGACCGGCTCACGCTATAAGGCAACGCTCCACACCCACCCTATCGAACTCGTTGCGATGTCGCATATACGGCGTTTTCTCGAACCGGGAGTGATGACAAAGACTCTCTGGAGCATGATCCCAGAGACTCTCGCCTTTGCTCCGTTAGGAATCGGCATCGTTCCATACACCCTTCCAGGTAGTGTGGAACTTGCAGAAGCCACACTGGAACAGATAAAATCGTTCGATGTTGTTCTGTGGGAGAAGCACGGTGTATGTGCTGTCGGTCAGGATATTATGGATGCCTTCGATCAGGTTGATGTATTGAACAAAGCCGCCAACATCTATATGTATGCGAAGACCATCGGCCAGACTGTCGGTGAAGAACCAGAAGGTATGACCGACGAGGCAATGAAGGAAGTGCAGGATGTGTTCAACCTCCCGAAAGCACGTCCTTGCTAATCCCCCTTTTTCATTCTATCTGGCACTGATTATTGCCCAATAATCTCCCTCGGAAACTTTTTCGGGGGAGTTTTTTTTATTTTAAGAAGGATTTTGTCGGTGTTTGCAGATTTTTTACTACCTTTGTGCTATGGAAGAAAATACTCATTGGAGCGAAAACATTATCATTGCCGATGCTAACTACATCGACCATGTGGCGTTTGACCTGATTGTGAACTTCGAACGCATGATCGGGCGCCATATTCCGCAGGCCGACTTGGCACGCTGGATTGACTGCATTGCCCTCGACGGTGGCATCCGTGAGGGTGAGAACGAAGTGCAGGTGGTGCTGATTCACAGTAAGGGCGACAAGGCAATGGAAAACTTCACTCCGTCGAACTATGCCGAAGAACTGAACGGCAAGGCGTTCAAGGACCATCTGGGCGAGTTTACCTTCACCACACTCGAGGTGGAGGATATCGTGACTCGCACACAGTTTGTGAACGATGTGGTAGGTGCCGCATGCATCCAGCCGAATGTGAAACGAGTGATGATAATCCCTAACAGTGAGGATGGGGTGACCTACGACCAGTTGCGTGGAGCACTGCGTCATGTGGAAGACGACACGAAGCGAATAACGATGTTCGCAATGCAACCAATGCAGGGCGGCAATTTCCGACAGGAGATTCTCGGTTACTCACTGCTTAGCGCCCTCGGCATCCGGTCTGACGAAATAAAATAAAGGACCCTCTCCCCTCGCGCTTCGCGCTCTTCCCTCTCCCGTACCGCTTCGCTAGGGCGAGGGCGTTGAAATGCCTCGACTAATTGAGAGCGAACTAATTCGTTGAAAAAAACAATAAAAACAAAATAAAAACTATGAGCAGAGTATTAATGATTGGCGCCGGTGGCGTCGCAACAGTTGCAGCATTCAAGATCGCTCAGAACCGCGATGTGTTCACTGAGTTCATGATTGCAAGCCGCCGAAAGGCAAAGTGTGACAAATTGGTAGAATCAATCCACAAGGCAGGCTATGATATGCCTATCCAGACAGCACAGGTTGACGCTGACGATGTAGAGCAGTTGAAGGCTCTCTTCAACGACTTCAAGCCAGAACTGTGTATCAACCTCGCATTGCCTTATCAAGACCTGACAATCATGGACGCTTGTCTGGCTTGCGGAGTCAATTACATGGATACCGCCAACTACGAACCAAAGGACGAGGCTCATTTCGAGTACTCTTGGCAGTGGGCTTACCGTGAGCGCTTCGAGCAGGCTGGTCTGACTGCAATCCTCGGTTGCGGTTTCGACCCAGGTGTCACATCTATCTTCACAGCCTATGCAGCAAAGCATCACTTCGACGAGATTCACTATCTCGACATCGTGGACTGTAATGCTGGCAACCACCACAAGGCTTTCGCTACAAACTTCAACCCAGAGATCAACATCCGCGAGATTACCCAGAAGGGACTCTACTATGAGGATGGAAAGTATATCGAGACAGAACCAATGGAGATTCATCAGCCACTGACATATCCAAATGTTGGTCCTAAGGAGTCATATCTGTTGCACCACGAGGAAATCGAGTCATTGGCAATCAACTACCCTACCATCAAGCGTGCACGCTTCTGGATGACATTCGGCGAGGCTTATCTGAAGCACCTAGAGGTAATCCAGAATATCGGTATGGATCGCATCGATGAGGTAGAGTACGAGGCACCATTGGCTGACGGCACAGGCACAGCAAAGGTGAAGATTGTGCCATTGCAGTTCCTCAAGGCTGTATTGCCAAACCCACAGGATCTTGGTGAGAACTATGACGGTGAGACAAGTATCGGTTGCCGCATCCGTGGTATCAAGGATGGCAAGGAACATACATACTATGTTTACAACAACTGCAAGCACCAGGATGCCTACAACGAGACAGGTATGCAGGGCGTAAGTTACACCACCGGTGTACCAGCAATGATCGGTGCAATGATGTTCTGCAAGGGCATCTGGAAGAAGCCAGGTGTACACAATGTAGAGGAGTTCGATCCAGATCCATTCATGGAGCAACTCAACAAGCAGGGCCTCCCTTGGCACGAGATCCACGACGGCGACCTCGAACTGTAATCCCTCAAAAAAAATGTAAAATGTAAATCAATTGCACCCCTATGGCAAAAAAGAATACAGAAGAAAAGCCTCTCGACCCAAAAGAGGCAAAGATGCAGGCCTTACAGGCTGCAATGGCAAAGATAGAGAAAGACTTCGGTAAAGGTTCGATCATGAACCTCGGCGAGGACAAGGTAGAAAAGATTGATGTCATCCCTACCGGTAGTATCGGATTGAACATGGCACTCGGAGTGGGTGGCTATCCAAAGGGCCGCATCATCGAGATCTTCGGTCCTGAGTCATCAGGTAAGACCACCCTCGCTATTCACGCAATAGCAGAATGTCAGAAGCAGGGCGGTATCGCAGCATTCATCGATGCTGAGCACGCCTTCGACCGTTTCTATGCAGAGAAGTTAGGCGTTGACACCACCAACCTTTGGATTTCACAGCCAGACAACGGTGAGCAGGCATTGGAGATTGCCGACCAGTTGATTCGTTCAGCAGCCGTTGATATCATCGTCATCGACTCAGTGGCAGCCCTCACACCAAAGGCAGAGATCGAGGGTGACATGGGTGAGAACAAGGTTGGTCTTCACGCACGACTCATGAGTCAGGCACTGCGCAAACTCACAGCCAACATCTCGAAGACAAACACCACTTGTATCTTCATCAACCAGTTGCGTGAGAAGATCGGTGTGATGTTCGGCAGTCCAGAGACCACCACTGGTGGTAACGCACTGAAGTTCTATGCATCCGTTCGTATTGACATTCGCAAGTCATCAATCAAGGATGGTGATAATATCGTTGGGAACACCTGTAAGATTAAGATTGTGAAGAACAAGGTAGCGCCTCCATTCAAGCGTTGTGAGTTTGAGTTTCCATTCGGTGAAGGCATCAGTCGTGTTGGTGAGATCATCGACCTCGGTG
>JAZQOD010000016.1:0-3702 GCA_045627685.1 Prevotella sp.
GGCAATGCTTTTCGCATTTGGAAGTTGCACCGACTATCTGAATGTCAATGAATACTTCGCTGACACGTTCAGAGAAGATTCAATCTTTGCCAATAAATATAATATCACACGTTACTATAACGGAGCAGTGAACCTCCTTCCAACCGAAGGTCGCCTGTGGGAATATGGCAGTACACCAGGTATTACCGGTAGCGACGAGGCAGTGTCAGTAGGCCGATGGAACGGTGGATTCCTCGATGTGCAGTATTCAGGAACATTCCTCACCACAAACCAGATCACATCCTCATCGATGTCGGGCTGGACATGGGACTTCAATGTGTGGGACCCTTGCTATAAGATTGTACGTAAGTGTAATGTGCTGTTGTCGAACATCAGTGCAGTGCCTGATATGAACAGTATCGAAAAAATGCAGTTCCGCAGTGAGGTGCGTTTCCTTCGTGCTTATGCTTATTATTGGATTCTCCGCAATCAGGGACCGGTGATTCTCCTTGGCGACGAGGTGCTCAGTAGTAATGAGGGTTCCGACTACTATTCTCACTATCGCAGCACAATGGATGAGTGTGTGGAGTATATCTGCAATGAGTTCACTGAGGCAGCCGAGTATATGCCAGAGGAGCGTAGCCAGAACGAGATATATGCACCAACCAAGGGTGTAGCCCTCTCGCTCGCTGCCCGTTTGCGACTCACTGATGCTTCACCACTTTATAATGGAGGAGATGCCGCTCGCCGCTATTTCAGCAATTTCAAGCGCTCTTCAGATGGCGAGTTCTATGTTTCGCAGAGTTATGATGAGCGTAAGTGGGCTGTGGCAGCCGCTGCAGCAAAGAAAGTCATCGATATGGGACTCTACGAACTTTATACCGTTGCTGCCGATGACAATACAGCTCAGCTCCCAGCCAATGTGCCTACTGCACCATATCCTGACGGAGCCGGTGGCATCGACCCATACCGTTCTTATTCAGAGCAGTTCACAGGTGAAGCAGTTGTCATGACCAACAAGGAACTCATCTGGGGCACAACCAATGGTGTGAATGGTTCCAACAGCCACATCTTCCCACTCACTCTCGGTGGAAGCAATGCCATCAGTGTGCCACAGCGAATGGTCGATATGTACTATATGGCTGATGGTCGCGATATCCATGAGGCAAGTGCGGAATATCCATACAACAACCGCCCTTACGACAACACCTGCATTGTTCAGGCAGATAAGGTTCTCTCGAAGAACTATACCCTCAAGGGCGGCACCTATGCTGCTTACGACAACCGTGAGCCACGATTCTATGCAAACATCGGTTTCTCGAACCGTCTCTGGACAATGTCATCGACAACAGTCTCTGGAAAGCACGATGTTCAGGTGGGCTACTATCGTGGTGCCAACAACGGTCCTCAACTTTCTACAAACAATGTCTATTGTATGACAGGCTACACAGCCGTGAAGTATGTACATCCTACTGATGCCCTTTCAGGCGAGAATGCCCGTACAATCCAGAAGACACTCCCTATCATCCGCTATGCAGAGATTCTCCTCTCGTATGCAGAGGCACTCAACCACCTCACCCGCGACTGGGAGATTGATGGCATCCACGTGAGCCGTGACACAGAGGAGATAAAGAAATATTTCAACCGTGTTCGCTATCGTGCTGGTCTTCCAGGTTTGACCGACGATCAGTTGGCTTCCGTAGAGACACTCGACAAGGTTATCCAGCGTGAGCGAGCAATAGAATTGTTCCACGAAGGTCATCGTTTCTATGACATCCGCCGTTGGGGCATTGTGGATGAGTTGGAGAAGGAACCACTCACCGGTCTTAATGTGAACCTCGGTGAATGGAGCGGATTCTATCAGCCATGCATCATTCAGCATTCCGCTATCCGCGAGCGAGTATGGAAGGACAAGATGATTCTGCTTCCTATCAGTCTCAACGAAGTACGTAAGGCTCCAACCATTGACCAGAACCCTGGATGGGAGAAGTAATAAACTCAAAAAATCATTAAGCAATGAAAGCAAATATCATAAGCAGAGGCTGGCTTTTCGCAGCCGGCATGATGGCACTCATGGTCCTGACTGCTTGCGAGACACAGTTCTATGATGAGGAACAGTATCGCAAAGAGATATACATTGTCAGTGGCGATGACAACATCTTCGGACAGGAATATTCCTATGGTCAGGAGTCGGTAGGCTACCTCTCCATATATGCAGGTGGCACCACAGCCATCGATACTGATGTTGAAGTGGAACTCGAACTCTATCCAGAGGCACTCCGTACATACAATCAGCGTATCTTCGGCGAGAACTATGCCGACTATGCACGAATGCTCGAGCCAGAGGACTACACCATTGAGAACATGAAGGTGACTCTCCGTAAGGACAGTCCTGAGCCATATGTGCAGTTCCCTATCAAGGTGAACATCAACAACATCGAGGACGACAACGCATATTACATTCCGCTTCGTATCAAGTCGGTATCCAACTACATGATATCGCCTTCTCGCAGAAATGTGCTGTTCCGCATCTATAAGAAGAACGAATATGCCACAACCAAAGGCAATAGTTACTACACGATGAACGGCCTTGAGCAGGTGTTCAACGAAGTCGGTGGCGAATGGGTAGGTGATATTCCTACTGCCGTGAACTCAACAAAGCCACTCGTGCCAATCAGTGAGCGTTCGGTACGCCTCATGCCAAACGCATTGGGCAACACAAGCAGCATTGTGGAGCGCAACAACTCAATCGTGGTGACAGTTCATCCTGACCAGATAATCGACATCCCTGTGCTCAACGAAGGAATCCCAACAGGAGAGTTCCTGAAGCGCCAGCTTGTCACCGTGTCGCCTTGGGTGGTTTCTGCAAACTCTATAACCGTTGAGGAGATTGCCGACGAACCAAGTTACTATGACCCTGACAAGAAGCAGTTCACTCTCAACTACCGCTATCAGCAGTCAGGCGAAAAGAAGTGGCACAAGATGAATGAAGTAATGATACCGCTCACCGTCAATAATTAATAGCAGTTATGAAAAAAACATATCTATATATAATGATGTGTCTCTTTGCGACAGCATCGTTCACAGCTTGCAACGACTATGACACCGCAGCCATAGGCTATGATGATGTAGCCACCGATGATGATCCTTCTGACGATGTCGACCCACCTGTCATCGACAATGCATGGCAATTGAAGTCGGTATCCAACAACGGACAGTTCGACAAGAAAGTGTTTGTTTACACCGACCGTCTCTACAACCAGATGTTCAGCCGTGCCCTCGGATGGAACGGAGGGGATGTGCTTTTCTCTTACGAGATGCCTGACGGAAATATCCTCTGGGGAGCCCGCGACAGTTATTTCGGCGTTGTTGACGCTTCCACCCGTGCAAGAAGAGAAGACAACAAGGTGGTGCGCACCTCGATGCTTCTCCAGACAGGCGACAAGGGCAATCCTTCGGCAGCCAATCTGCTCGACCTGAACACAATGATTCAGACATCGGATCCTAATGCAGCCGATTATTATGTTGGTGCTGAACTCTGTCCGAGCGACAAGAGCACCCGCCGATATTTCCCAACCCTTGCCAACTATTATAATGGTAAGATAAATGCCCTGTTCGGCTATTATGGCACAACATCGGCACAGTTGAGCTACTCGTCAGCACACTTTGAATCCACCCTCGATGGCCCAAAACTCGTGGAGCAGAGCAGAAACACCAGTTTCA
>JAZQOD010000017.1:0-2594 GCA_045627685.1 Prevotella sp.
GCGCCGCAGGCAAAATCAAATCCGTTTACTGCGAATTCTCGTATAATTATCTGTTTACCAGAAACTTACGATGGATTTTTGTTGTTCTAACTGGAAGATAGCATTGATGATGAAAAACAAATAAAACGAGTATATATGTTAAAAACTAAACATTCCTTTCTGTTGCTCTTGGCGATGATGCTTATCATGGCACTGCCACAGGCAAAGGCGCAGTTCGTGAATCCGGTAATGGAACACGACGGTGCCGACCCTTCTGTCATCCTTGCAGAAGATGGTTTCTATTACATGTATTCATCTGAGGTTAGTGCCGGCGAGGGCATCCGCGTGTGGCGCTCTGATGATATGGTGAACTGGACGCTGATAACAAAAATCTTCAGCCAGCGACCAGAGAATGTCACTTACACCTTCCTCTGGGCACCTGAGGTGGCATACATCAACGGCAAGTATCTCATGTTCTATGCCAATGCTGCGTACGGTGAACAGGAGAAAACGCAGATTTGCGTGGCTGAAAGCGACAAACCTTATGGACCGTTTGTCAACAACAGGATCCTTATCCGTTCGTTCGACAGCAACTTCGGGGCTCTGAATGCCAATGTAAAGAACAATATCGACCCATCGCTTTTCCGCGATGATGATGGCAAGAACTACCTCATCTGGGGCTCGTTCAATGGTATCTACTACACCCAACTCACCGACGATTGCACAGCCCTTGCTCCTGGTGCGACAAAGAAATCATTGAAGCACGGCACACCGGGACTCACTGGCGACTGGGGAAGGATTGAGGCTCCGCTGGTGGTGAAGCGCAATGGCTACTATTACCTCATTGCGTCAAAGGGCTCTACCGTCAATGCCTCAACAGCATCGGGCATTACCTATCGCCTCCTCATGGCTCGCAGCACCTCTCTGGATGGTACATTCAGAAACATCGGTGGCACTGATGTGTTCTCGGGTGTAGGCTCTGACAGCGACAAGATGTCTGGTCTCCTCAAGGGCAACGACTATGTGCTCGGTCCTGGTCACTGCTCGCAGATTGTCAAGGACGCGAAAGGTCAGGAGTGGCTCTTCTATCATGGTTTCTCAAAGAAAGCCGATGGCTCGTGGGACTACCCTGGCTTGCGCAAACTCTTTATAAGCAAGGTGGAGTGGGACCGTTGGAACGAGGGCTGGCCGGGCATTCTCCCTCCTTCTGCCGAACCGGTAGAAATGCCAACCGTCGATACTCAGGCTTATCGTGGTGACATGGTGAAGTTCATCTATAATGCCGACGACCTCAAGGCGTTCTCTGCCTTTGTGAACGCAGGCAATCCGCTGGCGTCGGCAATCATCATGAACGATATTGACATGTCGGGTGTCAACGATTATATGCCTATCGGCACAGCCTCTGTACGTTTTCAGGGACTCATCGAGGGTAACTATCATCCCATCCTCAATCTCAGAATCAACCGCCCGGGTGTTGAGCGTCAGGGCCTTGTAGGCACAGCCAACACCGGTACACAGATAAAGAACCTCATCATCGACAGCTCGTGCGAGATCATTGGCGGTAACTTCACCGGTGCTTTCATAGGTCGTATTGACGGTTCGGGACTTATCCAGATTGTCAACTGTGGCAATGAAGCCTATGTCAAGGGAGGTACCAACACCTCTGGTTTCGTGGGCTGTGACACAGGCGTATCGCTATATTTCGACAACTGCTACAACACAGGTTATATCGACGGAGGCAACGAGAGTGCCGCATTCTCGGGATGGGGTATCGACCGTCTGCGAAACTGCTGGAACACTGGTCGTACGATGGGCTGTCAGGGAGCCGGCGATGGCAAGTGGTTCTCGCTCGCGCGCGATTATAACGAGGGCAAGAATGTAAATTCTTATGATGTGAACTCGGCAAATGCTCCAGTGGCTTACGATGCCCTCGACGGTTATTCCGAAGAGTGGCTTGCCAATGGTCATCTCACATATTTTGTCAACCAGAAAGCAGACTATGATGCATGGCTACAGAATGTTGATGCCGACCTCAGTCCTGTTGATGCCCATCCGGTATTCCTTCCGTCACATCTGCCGGTATTGACTGATGGCAACAACTATTACAACAATAGAGCCACCTCTGCCTATACCCGCAACACCACCGACGGCCGTTTCGGTACATTGTGCCTAGGCTATCCTACAGCCAGTACCTCTGGAGCAGTGTTCTATGAAGTGGCAGGGGTGAGACGGAATGGCTCTGATGTGACAGCCCTTGTCGTTGAAGAGATTGCCGATCAGCAGCATCTCGAAGCAGGAAAGTCATATATTTTCAAAGCATCCGGCTCGCAACTCGTCTGCACATACTACAACGCCGGTCGCCCATCGTCGGCAGTAAGCACCCTCGGTCTTGTGGGTAACCTCATCAAGGACGGAGTGAATGTAGCCGAGGGCAACTATCTGCTCGTGAACAACCAACTCCGCAAAGTCACCGACAGCGATAATGCCACAATCAACCTCAACCGCGCGTACATCACCGACCTTGCCTTACTCCCTGAATATCAAGAGTCAGCAGGCGCGAAAGCCGTAGCTTTCGGCCTTGATGGAAGCATCGTTGATGGCATCAGCAACGCCTA
>JAZQOD010000018.1:0-8492 GCA_045627685.1 Prevotella sp.
GAATGATCTTGGACAAGACATCAACAAACTGGTAGCGCAAAAAGAAGTAGAGTCATGGCAAAAGCTTACGCGTGTGCTTACCCATGAAATAATGAATGTTAGCACTCCGATCCAGAGTATTAGCCAGGCATACCTTGAACATCCAAAGGTTGTTGGTACATCGTTAGAGAAGGGCGTTCGTGCCATCAATGATGCTGCTGGCAACCTTGTCACCTTTGTGGACAGTTATCGCAAGCTAACTCAGCTTCAGGAACCCGTAATCTCAACTCTCCAACTGAAAGACTTCCTTGAAGGGATTATGGAATTATATCCCAATATAACCTGGAAAATAGGTATTCCTGCCGATACTGTCCTTGACACGGATGGATCACTCCTGCGCCAGGTCATCGTCAACATCATCAAAAATGCAGCCGAAGCAGATGCCAAAAACATAGAATGCAGATGGCATGAGTCCGCTCTACGCCTCAGCAATGACGGAACACCGATTCCGGCTGAGGTCAGGAAGGACATCTTCATCCCATTCTACACAACTAAAAGCACAGGTACAGGCATAGGCCTTGCCCTATCCCGACAAATCGTCACCATGTTGGGTGGTTCTCTTGAACTCTCGGAAAAAGCAGATGCAGGCTATCACACAACATTCATTCTAAAATTTGAGCAATAACTCACATGTAAATCATCCATGCGATCAGGAGAATTCCAAAATAAATTCGATTCATAAAACTTATTTGAAAGGCAATTTTCATTGTTAAAAACTGTAAATTGCCGTTTTGTTGTATTTTAGCCACTACACGACATTTGGAGAATATTTACCCAAGGCGTTTTACCTTGGGAACATTATGGTATCAATGCGTCTAATTTGTAAAATATAAGCATTGATTTTCAATATGTTAGAGAGTATGTTCTGGTTCAGGCGTGGGGTAGGTACCTTTGTTTCAGCAGAGAGCGTTCCAGAGAAGGATGTTACGATAGGTTTGCTATTACCTGGTGCTGGTGAATCAGAAATATTTGCGTCAATAAACAACCAGATACTTCGAGAGTCGGAACGATTGAATTTCAAATGTCTATGGGATGGCGCAAGCGCAAATAATGCTAATACTCGCAGAGTGCTTATAGAGACCTGTTGTAACAACTATATCCAACAGGGTGTTGATGGCATACTTTTTTCACCCTTGGAAAGAGTGAAGGATGCTGATAATGTGAACCATCTTATCTGTGAAAGAGTGAAATCGGCAGGCATTCCAATGGTATTGATTGATCGTGATGTAGTAGCCCAACCTCAACGCAGTGAATATGATGTTGTGGGGCTTGACAATTATAATGCTGGTGTGCTGATGGCTCAGCATATGATTGATGCCGGATGCAAGAATATATATTTCTTCTCACGGCCATATTCTGCATATTCTGTTCAGTCGCGACTGATGGCTGTGAGCAATACAGTCATTGAAGCAGGAATGGATTTCTATAAGTGGCATCACATCTGCGATAATCCAGAGGATCTGAATGTGGTGCGCAATATCCCTATCATTAAGGGACAAACGGGGATTATCTGCTGCAACGATGCAACATCGGTGGTGCTGATGTCCTCGTTGTATGAGATTGGCTATAACTGTGGTGAGGATTATCTGTTGGCTGGATTTGATGATATGAAGTATTCGCAATATCTTAAATGTCCTCTTACATCGTTTGTTCAGCCGTGCGACGATATAGCGAAAGTCAGTGTAGATCTGCTCCTCCGTCGTATTGAGGACAACTCCCGTCCGGTGATTTCAGTATTGTTAAATGGACATATAACTCCTAGGGAGTCAACACGCAGATAAATTTTGTTCCAAACTTATTCGAAAATCCAATCAAAAAGCCTGTCATCAATTCCGATGGCAGGACTTTTTGATTATTTAGAACCCTTCAAGAGTATTTTACTCTCCCTCCCTCGGGAGGGTTGGGGAGGGGCTCCTATTTCTTGCGGGTTGCTGTGATGAAATAAACAATCAGCAACAGATAGGCACCGAGTGACAGAACTTCTGACATTGGGTTTGCGAGCCATGCCTCGTTGATGAAGTTCAGGCCACCGAAGCGCAACATTGCCGAAACAACTCCCATCAGTGCACCACCGGCAATGAAGCCAGATGCAATGAGAGTTCCCTTCTCGCCACGCTCAGCATTGACAGCAGCATCCTTCGAACGGGTTGTTACCAGCCAGTTGATAGCACCACCGACTACCAGCGGAGCGTTCAGTTCCATAGGGATGAACATACCCAAAGCGAAGGCGAGGGCAGGGATACCGAAATAGTTGAGCACGAGAGCCAACAGAGCACCAGCACCATAGAGATACCAAGGAGCACCAGCACCCGACATCAGTGGTTCGATAACAGCAGCCATAGCATTTGCCTGTGGAGCAACGAGAGCGTTATCGCCCACGAATCCGTATGTCTTGTTGAGGATGATCATCACACCACCAACGGTAGCAGCAGAAACGAGAACACCAAGGAACTTCCATGTCTCCTGCTTTGCTGGAGTAGTACCGAGCCAGTAACCAATCTTCAGGTCGGTGATGAAACCGCCGGCTGTTGAGAGTGCTGTACAGACAACACCACCCATAACGAGCGAAGCAACCATACCGGCAGAACCTTTCAGACCAACAGCCACCATGATGACTGAGGCAAGGATGAGAGTCATCAGTGTCATGCCCGATACAGGGTTTGTGCCAACGATAGCGATGGCATTAGCAGCAACGGTGGTGAAGAGGAATGCGATGATGCCGATAACGAGGATTCCTACAACAGCATAGAGTAGGTTGAAGTCAACAACGCCAGCATAGAAGAACACGAATGTTGCGATGAGGGCGATGATGACACCGATAGCGATGATCTTCATTGAGATGTCGCGTTGTGTGCGAACCACGTTCTTGTCGGTGCTGCCCGAGCCCTTCAACTCGCGACCAGCCAATCCGATAGCACCCTTGATGATGCCCCACTGCTTCACGATACCGATAAGACCAGCCATGGCAATACCACCGATACCGATATGGCGAGCAAAGGTCTTGAAGATTGCCTCTGGTTCCATGTCAGCCACACTGCCTTGGGCAACAAGGTCGAAGGTAGGGTTGAGCATCTGGAGTGTGCCGTCGCCAAGCAATGGGAGCAATGGAACGAGCACGAACCATACTAATGCCGAACCAGCACAGATGATTGCTGCATACTTCAAACCAACGATATATCCGAGACCGAGCACAGCAGCCGAGGTGTTGATTGAGAACACCAGTTTTGCCTTTGTTGCAAGCCAAGAACCACCGGCGATGGCACGGGTAGAGAATGCCTCAGCCCATGAGCCGAAGGTAGCAACGAGGAAGTCGAACATACCACCCACGATGCCGGCAATGAGCAATGGCTTAGCCTGACTGCCACCTTTCTCGCCAGAAACAAGCACCTGTGTGGTTGCTGTTGCCTCTGGGAAAGGATACTTGCCGTGCTGGTCCTTTACAAAGAATTTACGGAAAGGAATGAGGAACAGGATTCCGAGAATACCGCCCAATACTGATGAGAGGAACACCTGAATGAAACTTACTGTCACCTCTGGATATTTTGCCTGAATGATGTAGAGTGCAGGCAGTGTGAAGATTGCACCAGCCACGATGACACCTGAGCAGGCACCAATACTCTGGATGATGACATTCTCGCCGAGGGCATTCTTGCGCTTTGTTGCTGACGATACGCCGACAGCGATGATTGCGATAGGGATGGCAGCCTCGAATACCTGACCAACCTTCAATCCGAGGTAGGCTGCTGCTGCCGAGAATACTACTGCCATGAGCAATCCCCATGTCACTGACCAGAGGTTCACCTCAGCCGGTGTTGACTGTGCCGACATTATAGGCTGATACTCCTCGCCTGGGTTCAGTTCGCGGAAAGCGTTCTCAGGCAATTCAATGTTTTTCTTGTTTTCTTCCATTTTTATTTTTTTATACTGATAATGTTTGCTTATTTTACAGCAATCTTTCTGCCGTTCTGTATGTAAACACCATGCTGAGGTGCAGACGACAGTCTTGTGCCGTTGAGTGAGTATAAGTTACCGTTTGTTACTTCTTTTTTTTTAATATCCTTGATGCCTGTACCCTCATCAACAGGGAACATCAGCATCAGTGCTGGGAGGGCACTACCACCGTAACTCTCTACGACAGCATCAGCAGCAAGAGGTGTTGTGAAATCTGCATCCTGGATATTGCGGGTAGTATCACGATTGTCGAAACCATACTGGATATTGTCCTGCATCCAACCAAGGTAATCGGTCTGACCACAGTCGTAAACCAAGAGTTTCATGTACTGAGCGAAGATTGCTGCATATACACCCTGCTCGTAGCCACGCTCGTGGTTGAGAATCTTCTTTCCACGCTTGTTTGCGCACATGTTTGACTTCACATAGTTAGCCCCCTCACGAGCATTTGTGAGATACTGCTCCTCGCCAGTGAGAAGATAGAGCAGACATGATGCACCGATATATGTGCCCTGGTTGTAGAGGTGGTTGCTCCACTCAGGACCACCACCGTGGATACCATCGGCTACACGACCAGGGAATGCATCCTGACAGAAATGAGCCTTCGACCAAGCATAGATTTCCTTTGCCTTCTCCAAATAGAAATCCTTTGTCTGATATGTTGGATGCGATGAAGTAGGGGCTTCGCGATCGTCAGGCACCACCTTGTAGAGTTCGCAGCAAGCAATGACGGTAGGGAAGTTGATGCAAGCCGACTTAAAACCATTGTCGGTATGAGGCTGTGGATGGTCGATAGGCTGCCACTCCCAGAACATACCGCCAGAGAATCCGTCGGCAGGATCAGCGTATGAACCATCATCGCCAACCTTCTCACTTCCGTACCAAACACGGCAGAATGCCTTCTCCGAGTAGGTCAGATAGTCGCTGACAGGCGAACCAGCCAGAACAGAAACCTGATAAGCACGAGCCAAAGCACAGGTCCACCACTGGATATCATCGTAAACGAACCATCCGTTGTTGGTATTGCAGTTGTCGAAATCGAAGTTCACATAGTGAGCCTTCTCTCCGCTGTAAACCGAAGTCATGCGGTTCTTAGCCTTGCGGAGAGTTGTATTGTCAGCACCCTCTTCGAGGCGACGCTTGTAGGCATTGACAGCCATATCGAAATAGATTGCCTGACACCAGATAGCGGCAGAGCATCCCGAATAGTCATTGTCGCGAGCACCGTTACCACGATGTGAGGCACTTGGCTGTGCTGTGTCAGCCTTGTAGTTGCGTTTGTTAGTGCACCAGAATGCATCGTGGAATGCATCGTAAATCATCCATTCATCGTCGTTGGTGTAACCGTTATCCTGAGCGGAAACATTAGCCGACATCGCTGCAAAAAGCACAACGAGGGCTACGATAGTCTTTAGTCTTTTCATATATTGGTTTTGGTTTTAATTATTTAACTTTCGCAAGTTCGCATATAATTGCTTAAAGATGTTTAAAAAGATTTTTGTTAAGATGTTGAGCATCTTTGATGCGATCCATCATAAAATCGTTCCTGAAAAGCAACGAATTGTTGCGCATTTTGGTGAGGATGTTAGTTTAAGATTTTTTATCCTTATGAAAATCCATAAAAAAATCTCAACTGAAAATGCGCTCAAATTCTTCGCTTTTAGTGAGTATTTATTGGGGGATCGTCGCTAACGCTCCTCGACATCCAAACGAAAATCATTATAAAAATCCGAAAATATTAACATGCGAACATTGATTTAATTATTTAAATTCATTCATTCATTTGATTCTTACTGCAAAATTAACATAAACAAATGAATATACCAAAGATTTTGCTATTTATTTGGATAATTCAGCAGTTTAGAGTAATTTTGCAGTATGAAATTATTAGCAGATAGCGGAAGTACCAAGACCGATTGGGCTCTCATCTTTGATGAGGAGCGTGTTTTCAGATTCACCACCAGTGGACTGAATCCGTCGGTGCTTGCTCCGGAAATCATAGTGGAAATGCTACGCAAGGAAGTGGCAGTGGAGTTGCAGGCGATTGCCGACAGGTCGGAAATCACCGAGGTTCATTTCTTCGGTGCCGGTTGCACTGAGGCGAAATGTCCCGTCATGGCTGGTTTGCTGGCAGAACTGGTAAGTCCTGATGCCAAAATCCATGTGGCAAGTGATATGCTTGGTGCTGCCATTGCCGCTTGTGAAGGCAAGGCTGGCATAGCAGCGATATTGGGCACAGGGGCTAATTCATGCCTATTCGATGGCAAGGAGATTGTGGCTAACACTCCAGCGTTGGGATACATCCTTGGCGACGAGGGGAGTGGGGCAGTGCTTGGTAAGATATTTATTAATAAGGTGTTGAAGGGCACACTTCCTGGAACGCTCTGCCGCGAGTTCCTTGACGAGACAGGACTTGATAAATTCTCTGTCATCGAGAAGGTGTACCGCCAACCGGCAGCGAATAAATTCCTCGCTTCGTTCTCGCCATTCATCCACTCACATCTCGATGTGAAGGAACTGCGTGAGGTGGTAGTAGGGAACTTCATCTCATTCTTCAACAACAACATACAACAGTATGGAAATCAGTCGCTTGAAGTGAATGTTGTTGGTAGCATGGGCTACCATTATGAGTCCGAACTGCGCGAAGCCGCCGATAAATGTGGCTACACCATCGGCAGAATCATTAAGAGTCCGATCGAAGGCCTCATTAGTTATTATAAACAACTTTTTCAAGTTGCCTGCGGCAAGAAATCTTAGCCCTCTTTCGAGGGGAAATAAGAGCCCACTACGTGGGGAAATAATAATTTCCAAGCGAAGCGCATAAAAGATTTCCGGCTTTAGCCGCACAAATTTCTCGACGTAGTCGACCCAAATAGAAAAATCTCGACTGAAAATGCGCTCGAGTGCCTCGCTTTATAATGGGTATTTGAGTGAATCGTCGCTTCGCTCCTCGAGCATCCAAACTAAAATCTCAAATAAAATCCTAAATAAAAATGGAAAAGTTACAGGTAGAAGAAACCGTTAAGCAGATAAAGAAGTCGTTCCGATTGATTATGAACGGCGTTACCATGCAGTCGATGAAGGACAAGGGGGCCGAATACAAGATCTCCTGGGGAGCCTCGTTGATGCACTTGCGTGATATGGCTGCAGAGTATCCGAAAGACTATGACCTTGCCCTCGAACTATGGAAGAGTGAGGTTCGTGAGTGTAAGATGCTCGCCACGATGCTCATGCCAGCCGAAGAGATGCCTCGCGAAGTGGTGGATATATGGATGGAACAGACACGCACTCTGGAGATTGCCGAACAGATGGTGTTCAACCTGTTGCAGCATCTCGACTACGCCCCTGTCCTTGCCTTTGAATGGATGGCATCTGATAAGGATCTCTACCAGATTAGTGCCTATAACCTCCTTGGTAGGTTGTTTATGAACGGTCAGGAACCCAACGACCGAGGCATCTGTGAGTTCTTGGATCAGGCGCTTGTAGCCCTTCATTCCGAGAATCCATCCGTCCAGCATGCTGCAATGAACTGCGTCATTCGTTTTGCCGACCTCGGCGATGACTACGAGCAGATTGCCCAGAAAGCCATAAAGAAAGAAGGCTTCGACTTCTTGTAAATCCGTCAGCAGCGCAGATTGTCTTTGCTGTTGAGGAAATATCATACAAACAGCCCGAGAGCTAAAAACTCCCGGACTGTTTCTTTGTCATATAGAGGGCTATTAAAGCACCTCCCCTTAGGGGAGGATGGGTGGGGCTTCTATCCACCCATACTGGAATGCAAGCCAATAACCTTCAATGATGGCGCTCATTGGAACTTGCTCCTCTTTAATGCCGTTCTCAACGATGGTCATTCCTTTCAGGACTTTCACCAACTGGTCGCCACGCTTGCCTGGATCCGATAGTTGCTGAAACTCTGGGATGCCAGAGATCTTGACTACTCGCTGAATGTAGGCATTGGTATCATTCTCGTTTGGTGGAGCCCATCGTCGAATGATGTTGTGGATATTGAATGGCTTGCCCTCACTTGTGAGGCGAAGCCTGTAAGAATCCATCAGTTTCCATGCAGCACGATAGCCCCACTTCATTTCATCGAACACCACAAAGGCTGGATCGGTCTGTATCTTGGCTCTATGAAGCCAGTGCGACTGACCATGCCTGATGTTCAAAGGATTGTTGTTGCGAAATCCGCGTGTATTTACTATTATCATAATCTTTCTTTTTATTGCCCACTGGGGGCGGTCTTGTTTTTTTATTCATTTTATTTACTTTTATTCATTGCTTGTTTTATTAGATAATCAGCGATGTCACCTTTCTCTGACTCATCATGAGAATGCTCACACTTAAAGAGCGCGATGTCTTGCATTGACCGGAGTTTCTGTTGCCATTCATCGAAAGCATCATTATCAGGATATACCACCACTTTTCGCCCTCGAAGCACTTCAAGCACTTCTCGTTTCAGCATACATTTATTGCCGGCGGCTACCCAAAGATACTGAGGATAA
>JAZQOD010000019.1:0-4574 GCA_045627685.1 Prevotella sp.
AAGGCGCTGAAGGAAGCATAGTTAACCCCCGCGGAAAAGCGCAGGGAATGGCGGCTGCTTGCCCACCTGCGGAAAAGCGTTGGGAACGGTGGCTGCTTACATGGCGAGTTTATATTGATTCGCCATGCGACGCATGTTGTGAACGGCATAACGCATACGACCAAGGCATGTGTTGATGCTGATACCAGTGGTCTCGGCTATTTCCTTGAACGACATCTGCTGATAGAATCGCATATATACAATCTCACGCTGACTGGCAGGAAGTGCTTCCATCAATGCACGAGCATCACGGAAAATCTGTTCAGTGATATACTGGTTTTCAATATTTCCATCAAGGAGATCATTACCTGAGAGGTTGGAGAGGTCGTTGTCAACAGTTGGTTCAACGATCTTCTCAAATCGCAGGTCGCGATACATATCCATCACCACATTATGGGCAATGCGCATAAGCCAAGCGTTGAACTTTCCGTTTGGTTGATAGTTGCCATTACGCATCTTGGTAATGGCTTTTACGAATGTATCCTGGAACACGTCATCTGCCATGGATCGATCACGAACCACGAACAGAATATACTGATAAAGTTTTCCTTGAGTGCGTGTTAGCAACAAGTCAAAAGCCTTATTATCTCCGTTAACATAAGCAATGGCCAACTGTTCGTCGGTCATCTCTTTGAGATTCTTCATTTCCTTAAATTTTTAATTAAGTAAATGTTGTTCTATAGGCTTTTTCGTTTAAAATGTTACTAATCTGTTTATAAATCGAATGCAAAATTAAGAACTTTTCCTTAAAACGCCAAATATTTTATAAAAAAAATCCCCATCTTCGCAATAAAGACGGGGATTTTTCGTTATTCGGAGTTAGAAATATTACTTCTTCTCTTCCTTAGCAGCCGCTTTCTTTGCTGGAGCCTTCTTTGCAGCAGGCTTCTTAGCAGCAGCCTTCTTTGCTGGTTTTTCAGCAGGCTTCTCTACTGGCTTTTCAACTGGAGCCTCTACCTTTTCAGCCTTTACAGCCTTCTTTGCAGGTGCCTTCTTTGCAGGCGCCTTCTTCTCAGGTGCTGGTGCTGCAACTTCCTTCTTGAGGTTTGCTGCATCAATCTTAGCAATCTTTGTGAGGAGGCGCTCAATCTCTGCATTCTTCATCTCAATCTCGTCACCCTGGTTCTTGATAGTTGTGAGGAGTGAGTTGAGCTGCTCGTTGTCAACATCCTCTGGATAGAGGCTGTTTACGCGTGCAATGAAGTCAGCGATGATGTTCATATAGTTTGTGAAAGCATCGAAAGGACTTGTGTAGATACCACGGTCGATACCCATTACGGAATTCTTTGTGGTCATGAAACGGTAGTTCTCTGTAGCCTGGAGATACTCCCAGTCCTGGTTGATACGAGGATCGTTAGCAATGCGAACACGGTCAGCAACGCTGTAGAGCTTCTCGAATGCCTCACGCTGCATCTCGTTACCGAGCCAGCAAGAAGTGTCGCGCTCCTCGTCAATCCATGTGATGTTGTCTGGACAATCAATCTGACCAACGCTCTTGAACTTAGAGCAAACCTCGCTTGGAGTAGAGAATGTTACGCCCTTAGCCTTAGCGCATACAGGGAGTGCACGGAAGAACTCAAGGATATTGCTTGACAATGGCTGAGCGATACCGAGAGCAGAGAGTTCCATGAAGATATTCACTACCTGCTCCTCCTCTGGGAGGTTAGCGATACGGTCGATATATGTATCAGCGAAGAGTGGATAACCCTCCCAACCGCTGTTGTTGAAACGGAGTGAAAGATCGTCAGAGAATGTCACATCACGCATGAGCAACTTGAGTTTTGGAGCATAAGCACAGTTGTAAACATAGTGAGGCGACTTCCAACCGAGCACCTGCTTTGCACCCTCTGTGAGCATACCCTTGAAGCCCATCTGGCTTGCCTGAAGACCAATCTCATCGCTGTAGAGCAATGATGAGTTGCGGAGAACTACTGGCTTCTTGCCGAAATACTCCTCGATCTTCTTCTGCTGCTTCTTAACGTCAGCAGCGAATGTGTCAGCATTAGCGAGTGAAGAAAGACCATGTGAGTAAGGCTCTGCGAGGAACTCTACGCGACCTGTCTCATTGAGTTTCTGAAGGAGGTCGAGTACCTTTGGTGCATACTGCTCCAACTGCTCGATACCTACACCCGAGAGCGAGAATGCTACCTTGAACTGTGGGTTCTCCTTGAGCATGTCGAGGAGAGTGTTGAGAGCAGGAACATAACTGTTCTCTACGGTGTGGTTGATATGACGCTCATTCTCGAAATCGTCATAGTAATAGTGATCACGGCCAATATCAAAGAAACGATAACGCTTCAGGTGTGTGATCTGATGTATCTCAAAATATAAACAAATTGTTTTCATAATCTATAATGCAATTAAATATTTTTAATCTTTCCAAGGAATATAGTTTCTAAGGTAATCATCATTGTTGAAATAACCTTTAGTGAGAAGCATGTCGTAGCATTGGCGTATGCGGAGTCCCACTTTCTCCCAGGTGATGGTTCCAACTTCCTTCTCACCCTCATCCTTGAGATAATTATAGAGTGACTCGTTTGTACAAACAGAGTACATTGCATCAGCCATGGCATTGATGTCCCAATAGTCAACCTTGATGAGTTTTTCGAGAATTTCACCACAACCTGACTGGTAAGAGATGATACTTGGACATCCGCATTGCATAGCCTCCAATGGTGCGATACCGAATGGCTCTGATACCGAAGGCATGACGAATACGTCTGAGTTCTTATAGCATTCGTAAACCTGCTTACCACGCTGGAAACCAGGGAAGTGGAAACGGTCAGCGATACCCTTCTGAGCAGCAAGTTTGATCATTGCATCCATCATATCGCCCGAACCTGCCATACAGAAACGGATGTTCTTTGTACGCTGGAGTACGAGAGCAGCAGCCTCGACGAAGTACTCAGGGCCCTTCTGCATTGTGATACGGCCAAGGAAGGTGACAACCTTCTCCTTTGGATTCTTGTTAGGAACGATAGCCTTGTACTCATCATTCAAAGGATAAACGGCATTGTGCATTGCAACACACTTGCGTGGATCCTGATGATAGTGATTGATAACGGTCTGACGTGTCAACTCAGACACACACATGATGCAGTCTGCATTATCCATACCGTCCTTCTCAATACGATAAACCGTTGGGTTTACCTGACCACGAGAACGGTCAAAATCAGTAGCGTGAACATGTATGCAGAGTGGTTTGCCACTAACCTGTTTAGCGTGTACGCCAGCAGGGAAAGTAAGCCAGTCGTGAGCGTGAATCATATCAAACTCCAGTGTACGGGCAACAACGCCAGCCACGATGGAATAATTGTTGATATCCTCAGTCAGGTGACTGCCATATCCTGGATCAAAATGCAATGCGCCAAGTTCGTTTACTGGCATATAGTTGAAATCTGCATAGAGGTGGTCACGGAACTGATAATATTGTTCTGGAGTGAGGTTCTGCAATTTCGCTTTCAAATCATCGTAATTGTAGTCGCGATATACAATAGGCACCTCGTTCATAGCAACATAATTCATGTGCTTCTCCTCGTCACCGAAAGGGTGAGGCAGACAGAAAGTTGTTTCTACATCACCTTGGGCAGCCAAACCTTTTGTAATACCATAACTGGCAACGGCCAAACCGCCATAAATATGGGGAGCCATTTCCCAACCAAATTGAAGTACTTTCATAGTTTATGGTCCTCTTTATTTATTATACGAAATTTTCTCGAGGAATCTGCTTGCACGCAGAATCTCTGCCACATTCATTGCAAACGACATTGCGCCACGACCATGGAATGGTGGGTTACCGTCGAAGAGTTCTGGAATTGTACCCATGCAGTGATAGAACAACTCCTCCTCATAACCAACAAGCTGGCGCTCAACGAAACTTATACGGCTGCGCTTGTAGATCTTCAAGCAAGCCTCCATGTAGAAGCCGGCGAGCCAAGGCCATGCTGTACCCTGATGGTAAGCATAGTCACGCTGTGTCTGCGGACCTACATACATTGGGTTGTAGCCACCGCTCTTTGGAGAGAGTGAACGCAAGCCCTTTGGTGTGAGCAACTCGCGTGTACAGATATCGAGTACACCCTTCTGCTGGTCAGTTGTCAATGGAGAATAGTCGAGGGCAACAGCGAAGATCTGGTTTGGACGAACCTCCCAAGAAATCATATTGCCGTCAACAAAGTCATAGAGATAACCATGCTCGTTGAGGAATGTCTCAACAAACGACTTCTGGCAGCGATCTGCCATCTCTGAAAGCATCTGCGACTTTTCTGTATTGCCCTCTACCTCGGTCATCATTGCACCGAAACGGAGTGCATTGTACCAGAGTGCATTGAACTCAACGATATAACCTGTACGAGGTACGATAGGCTGTCCCCACTGGTTGGTAGAGTTCATCCATGTCACTGGCTTGTCCTTGCCGTTTGAATAAACAAGACCGTTCTCATGAACCTGGAGGTTTGGGTGCTTGCCTGCTACGAGGTATCTTACGATCTCTGTTGCCAGAGGGCCATACTTCTCAACCATGCGGTCCTTGCCTG
>JAZQOD010000020.1:0-8547 GCA_045627685.1 Prevotella sp.
GAGCGTCTGGTCGTTATGGCTGTACATCTTGAAATCGTTGAGCACCATACGGCTCGATTGGATTTGCACCGGACAGTCGTCGAAGCGCAATTCAACACCATAAGGAACACTGACAAGATAAGCCTCGTGAAGTTCAACGACACCGTTGATATCCATCTTGTCCAAAGGACCGTGGATACGCAGTTTTCCATCGCCGAAACCACGCAAACCGATTATCTGGTCAGGAATGAAACCATTGACGAGGTCGAGTGGCAGACGGGCAAGATCGGCATCAGCATCAAGGATATCACCACCGTCGGAAGGGGTGTATTTACCCTTGATGGTGCCCACATCCTTGCCATTGTGCATAAGCATTCCATCAACATAATGACTGCCGTCTTCGAGCGGCATATACACAAACTCCGACGACAGGTCGCCCATTGGATAACCTTCGTAAACAAGAGCATCTATACCAAGCGAACTTGATACGGAGAGATGTTCATCGGTTTGAATCATGTGGAAGTCGCCATTGAGGATTCCCTTCACCTGTGGGAAGTAAGGGATGATGGAAACTATCGACGCGAGATCGAGATGGTTGATGCCGAGGGTTATATCCTGCAGGGCATCGAGATTGTCGTCATCGGAATATATCTGAAGACCGGTGCCGTCGGCTGCCTTAAGAAGCATATTGGCGGACACTCGCTTATCATCGGAGAGGAATACATAGTTGTCGGCATTGGCAGTGAAATTGCGATAGCCGAGTACTGCATTGGTGTCGGCAAGTTTCACGCGGATACCGTTCTGTTCGAGCATTGCACGCAATCCCATCTTGATGCCGAGTTTATCATCCCTATCATAGAGGGCAACATTGATATCGCTGCCTTTCTCAAACAGACTTCCATCAAAGAGGGCATTGAAGCAATACTGCGGATTGCTCTTCTCGTTCTTTATCTGACCTTTGTATTTGAAACCGTCTTCATCACTGACCAGGTCGAGACGGATTTTGTCGAGTTGATAACCAGCGGTGACGAGGGAGTCAATCTGCACAAAACCATTTATGCCATCGACTGGCGAGGTGCAGATATGTGCATCGGCTTTGTGGAACACATAATCCATACGGTCGGCATAGCGTGCAAGCATATTGTTAGGACCGGAATGGAAATCGAGATGACCTTCAGGCAACACCAGCTTGAGGCTATCCTGATCGATATATTTACGGTTGAACTGGCGTTGGAACTCGTCCGTAAGGTTATCTGCCACATTCATCAACACCTTGTAACCACCGCTGGCGGCAAGGTCGAGGTGCATATCTCCACTGCTTACCTTCGCCCAAGTGGTATCAACACGGGTGAGGATATCAACCTGCAACTCTTCTGGACGGAATATCGAAGCACTGTCGCGAATGACTACATCGCTGACAAAACCATCGACTTTATAATAGTCCTTCAAGTCGCTCGCCACATCGACATGTGCACAAAGCGATGTCGAGAGCGGGTTCTTGGTGAGTTTCATGCCGTAGAAATCGGCTTTGTCAAGCGAGCACGCGATTGTTGCCTTTATGTTATGGAGATCCATCATTGCATCGAGGTCGATGTCACCGTTGAGCAACGAGTTGACACAACGCACACATGCTTTCACCTTACCATCGTTGATATCTGCTTTTGCTGTGGTTCCAGAGAGATCAAAGTCGGCATAATGGAACGAGTCGATTTTTGCATCAGCATGCAGACGGGTGCGCGGAGAGAACATATCGGTGCCAGAACCATCGGCCTTGACAGTTCCACTGAATGGCGACAGATGCATGCCCGGCAGGAAACGCTGAACAGGGAACGAGTGGGCGTTGACATCAACGTTATAGGTCATAGTGCTGGTATTGCACTTTCCTTTCAGCGCGACATATCCCCCACCCTGGCTAAGACGGAGGTCGGCATCGTAGTTGGAACCGTTGGCGAAGACTTTTCCCTTCATACTGACACCACTCGGAATGCGAATCATCTTGCGGAGATCCTTATCAAGGAAACTGTTCGTTAGGAAATCGACGTTATAGGTTGTGACATCAAGATCGACATTCGCCAGGAGATTCTTCATCTCGAGCACATTGCTGACATATCCCTTCGCCGAGGCTTTGAATGCTGACGGGAGATCGGCAGTGAAACGGTTGATGTTGAGATAGCGCATCGTGCCATCAACATCTGCTTCGATTGCCAAAGGATAATGAGGCCACTGCGACTGGAGGTTCTTCGGCATATCGGTCATAAAAAGCATGACATCATTTTTGCCAAGTTGCGCATTGCCTTTCACCGCAATCTGTCCAGGGGTGTGAGCATCGAAGGCATTAAGGTCCATCGTCATTCCGAGTTGGACATGAGAATCGGAGGTCTCGGCGGTAAGACGAGGGATATAGAGGGTGGTTGAATCCATCTTCACGGCACCCGACAGTGAGCGTAAAGCAAGCCCGCTCTTTTCACGGAAAGAAGCACTACGGACCTTCAGATACAGGTCGGGCGAGAGATAGCGCAACGAATCGACGCCAACAGTCACATCAGTAAGGGCGAGGTGGTTGTAATCGAATCCCGGCACTGACGGTTCATAGCGCTGGTCGTAGTTGACACGGCATCCAGCAAAGTCGGTGCGACTGATCTGATACAGTCCTTCACCGAGATCTAAAAGTCCGTCGCTGACATCGGCATTGCCCACATAAGCCGCCATCCGCAAAGAATCACCTGGCATTGTGAGATGGAGGTTGGTATTCTTTATCTTCAATTGCTGGAGGGCAATCTTCCATTTATTGGTGCTTTCGGTGGTGTCCTCTGGCACACTGTCGTTGAGCTGGATATCAAAATCACCGCCATCAAGGAGCACCTCATTGAGTTTTACTGTCTCACTCTTGAGGTCGATACCATGACTCTTTAACTGAAGTTTCTCGGCAAAGCCTTTCACACGGGCAGCATCAACGAAATCGACAGTATTGAACTTTGCTGACTGGATATCAAGGAGATCCACCTCCACCTGTTTCCTGAACAACGGGAGGAGTTGGATGCCTACAATGGTTCGCTTGATATCGGCAACGGTGTCTTTCTGCTGTGGGATGGAGTCGTTAGGTTTGATAACTCTCACACCATCAACGGCTAAATCAAGGGGAAAAGAAAGGTTTACATGCTCCACGGTGATTTCCATGCCGGTCTTCTCTGACGCAATAGAAGCCACCTGCTTCACTGCCCAGTTTTGGAAAGGTGGGAAGTAAAACAGTGCTGCGAGAAGTAAAAAGAGGACAACCGGAGTGAGAAGGATAATGCCGGTTATCTTGGCAGTTTTCTTCATGGGCGCACGCGTAAAATAAACAGGCTGGTGAATCCAGCCAGATTAGAGACCTGATGTTATGTCACGCCAGAGATTGTCGTCAGGTATAGGCGCAACGACATCAATAGATTCTTTTGATACAGGGTGAACGAACTGTACCCTGTGCGACAGCAGCGAGATACTGCCATCAGGATTGCTACGGGGTGAACCGTATTTGAGGTCGCCTTTGATTGGGCAACCAATGGACGCTAACTGACAACGAATCTGATGATGACGGCCGGTGAGCAGGTTGACTTCTATAAGTGTGTAGTTGTCTGTCTGCCCAATGACCTTGTACTTCAGAATCGCTTTCTTTGAGTTCTTTACTTCGTGGTCGTAGGAGTAAGTCTTATTCTGCTTCTCGTTGCGCACAAGCCACGAGGTTATCGTTCCTTCTTCACGGGCAGGACGGTTCTTCGTCAGTGCCCAATAGGTCTTATGGATATCGCCGTCACGGAACATATTACATAGTCGTGACAGCGACTTGGAGGTCTTTGCGAATATAACAAGGCCACTCACAGGACGGTCAAGGCGATGTACCACGCCGAGAAAGACATTTCCCGGCTTCTGGTACTTCTCCTTGATATACTGTTTCACTGTCTCCGATAGCGGTTCATCGCCGGTCTTATCGCCCTGTACGATCTCTCCGCTTACCTTAGATACAATGATGATGTGATTGTCTTCGTAAACGACCTGCACCTGTAATCAATTTTCTGTTATCAATCGACTTACATATTCATACCACCGTCAACCTGGATGATCTGGCCGGTGACATAGCTTGACAAGTCAGAAGCGAGGAAAAGACATACGTTTGCGATATCCTCTGTCTGACCACCACGGCGGAGTGGAATCTTTACCATCCAACCCTTGCGCACATCCTCTGGAAGCTGAGCTGTCATTGGAGTCTCGATGAAACCAGGAGCAACGATATTTGCACGAACGCCCTTAGGACCGAGTTCATGAGCGATAGACTTTGCAAGGCCGATCATACCTGCCTTTGAAGCAGAATAGTTGCACTGACCTGCATTACCGTGAACACCTACTACCGATGACATGTTGATGATAGAACCAGCACGCTGACGGAGCATGATTGGAGCACAAGCGTGGATGAAGTTAAATGCCGACTTGAGGTTTACATTGAGAACAGCGTCCCACTGTGCCTCTGTCATACGGAGCATCAAACCATCCTTTGTGATACCTGCATTATTTACAAGAACATCGATAGAACCGAAGTCTGCATGAATCTGCTTTACAACAGCTTCTGTCTCGGCAAAATCTGCTGCGTTGCCTGCATAAGCACGACATGTTACACCGAGTGCCTCAATCTCCTGGCGTGTTGCCTCGAGACCTGCTGCCATCTCGTCATTAAGAACAAGGTCAGTGAATGCGATGTTTGCACCTTCGCTGGCAAACTTCATTGCCACTGCCTTACCAATACCACGGGCAGCACCTGTTACAAGGGCTGTCTTACCTGAAAGTAATCCCATATTTTTTTTTATCTAAATTTATTGTTGAATATTTCTACTTCTAAAAAACTCTATGCTTACCCAAAGCACCATATACCACCTTTGCCACCAACGGCTTGCTCGCCTCTTCGCTCAAACCAGGGGCAATGCGACCATAGATGAACGGCACTTCAAGACCTTTAATACAATAATGTGTGATGTCGGCAACAAGTTCTATGTTCTCAATGTCAAACTCACCGCTGGCATTGCCTTCCTCATATACCTTGCGGAAAATTTTCAGTTCCTCATCGTCAAACTTCTTGCGTACACCCTCCACAAGCCAGATATTGCGGAAGAACTCTGCACGGAGGTTACCATTGCGGACAACGGTTTCGCGTATCTGGGTGAGATGGGTGTAGATAAGTTCAATGATCTTCTCCTGCGGACGGATATTGCGCGCAGCCACCTCATCGAGCTTATCGGAAAGACGCTCCAACTCCGACTCGATGACAGCAGAGAATATCTCTTCCTTGCTGTTGAAATAGGTATAAAGGGTTCGCCTACCTTTTCCTGATGCTACAGCAATATCATTCATGGTGGTGTTGGCCAGACCTTTCTTTGCAAACAATTGTCTTGCCACTTCTACCAATGTTGTTCGCGTCTTTGATATTGACATTTTCTTTCTCCTTAAATAAAAACAACAGTCGCCGGAATTTACACTCCTACTGCCGCCTGATTATCATTGCACATTATTTTTAACTGTGCAAAGTTACCAATTATATTACACACCACAAAACAAAATGAGCAAAAAATAGGGTATTTAGAGCAAAATTCATAAAAAACGGCATAAATATTTTGCCAGGTCAGAAAAAATGCGTACCTTTGCACTCGCAAATGAGGGATGCCCCCATTTGAATGGTTAATATCGCGGAGTGGAGCAGTTGGTAGCTCGTCAGGCTCATAACCTGGAGGTCGCGTGTTCGAGTCTCGCCTCCGCAACTATAAGCAAGCTTTCGGGCTTGCTTTTTTTGTTGCACAAAGAAAAGGGAAGGCACTATGGGCCCTCCCTTATGATTATTAAAAATGTTATGATTCAATCAGAACTGCTCTAATATTGCAATTCTCTTTTCCGGATCGGGATGTGTTGAGAACAATGAGTTCATAAATCCCATCACGCCCATCTTCATCTCGTCTGGATGCATAATAAACAATTGTGCAACATCTTCCCTGTTGACACTATCCAAACCTGGATCTCTTGATATCTTTCGCAGTGCCGAAGCCAATGCTCTCGGATTACCGCAGAGTTCGGCTCCACCAGCGTCGGCCATATACTCTCTCTTTCGTGAAATGGCAAAACGGGTAAGGAGGGTGAACACATACGCTATAGCACAGCAAACCATTCCTATCAGCAACGCCACGATAAGTGACACTCCATTACCTTGATTATCACTGTTTCTGTTCACTCTGCCGTAATACATTGTATTCTGGAGGAACCTCACAATGAGATTCATCGCTGTCGAGACGATTCCCACAAAGACAATACTCGTGATGAGCAATCGGGTATCCTTGTTCCTGATATGCGTCAGCTCATGACCGATGACACCCGCCAGTTCGTTGTCGTCAAGCAAATCAATGATACCAGTAGTGAGTGTCACTGCATAGGAATCTTTGTTGATACCGCTGGCAAAAGCATTGAGTTGTGGATCGTTCACGATATTGATCTTTGGCATGTCCATACCACAGGTCATACAGAGATTCTCCACAATATTATATATGCGGGGATTTTCTTTGCGCTCCAAAGGACGAGAACCAACGGCATTCTGCACCATTGATGCATTAGCGAAATAGGCAATGCCAAACCACACTCCTACTCCACCAGCCACCCAAGGTACTGTCTGCAGGAATTGGTTGTTGACATCGTTCACATCAACGCCTTGTACAAAATATCCGGCAGAATCATAATAGCCACCGCCCATATAGTTCACCAGAGCCAGGAAAATCCATACCATAACTAGTATGATGCACGGAAAAGCAATGAGCAGCAACACCGAATAAGTGTTGTTCCTTGCTATCTGGGTCTGCAAACCTACATATTTCATTATAGTCGTCCATAGGTTGGCGTTCTCCAGAATAAAAGGAAAACGCCACCTTATTAATATATTAAAAGAATATGTTTAGAACTTAATCTCTGGTGCCTTCTCTACTGAAGCACGCTCTTCTCTTGGAATCTCAAACATTGGTTCCTTGTGGAAACCGAACATACCAGCCAAGATGTTTGCTGGGAAACTCTGAACAGCAGTGTTGAACTCCTTTGTAGCAGAATTGAAGAAACGGCGAACTGCAGCAATCTTATTCTCGATATCCGACAACTCTGTCTGCAACTGAAGGAAGTTCTGGTTGGCCTTCAACTCTGGATAAGCCTCTACAGAAACCTTCAAACCAGCAAGAGCACTGCTCAACTGATTCTCTGCTTCAATCTTCTCATTGATAGTGGTTGCACCCATAGCAGCACTACGAGCCATAGTAACCTTCTCAAGGAGTTCCTTCTCGTGAGTAGCATAGCCCTTGACGGTAGCAACCAACTGAGGAACAAGGTCATAACGCTGTTTCAACTGAACATCGATATTAGCAAAAGCCTGTTCACGATTGTTACGCAAACCAACAAGACGGTTATACACACCGGCAGCCCATAAGCCTACCAATACTACAATACCTAAGATAATAAATAATCCTGTCATATTAAAATTTTATTTAATGTATTCTAAATGCAAATATACTTATTTAGATTCAAATATCATGCCAATAATTACAAAAAAAGCAATATTTTAACAAAAAACAAAAAAAAGAGCCAGGAATTACCTGACTCTATAACTGTTAATTTTACTTTTTCATTGCTGCGACAACACGGTTGAAGTACCCGTTAGTCGATTTTTTGTTGAACTTTGGACCGCCATTCCAAGCACGGATTGCCCATTCAACATCGTTAGTTGGATTGTATTTCTCCTGAAACAGTCGAAACATCTCCATTGATTTCTTCAAATCATAACGATCAGCCAGTGTGAAGCGAGTCTTACTGTTCCTTTCTTCAAGGATCGAGTTACACTCTTTTACTACTATCGGAGCAATCTGCATCGCTCCAGCATATTTACCACACTTGGCATTAACATCTCCCCGACTTTCTACATGAATAATTGCATTAATAACATCCGACCAGTCGGGCTTCTCATTTCCTGCAGCCAATGCAGACATTGAGAATAAAACACTAATTGAAATTAATAAACTTTTTCTTAAAAACATAATGTATGAATTACGGAGTCTGAGTTGGACTGGGCATTCAAATACAAAATGAATGAAACTCGCGAATTAGCATTACTTCAAACGCAAATAATTCTAACTCCATTAGACCATCAAGTTATTTTTCTATACAACAGAAAACATAACTCGTTCATTATCAAGTGCAAAGTTACGAAAAATAATTGAGAATACCAAACATTTGAAATAAACCTTGACCTGCGTTAAGTCTCAGATGCGGCTCAAAGTTAACTATTGATATAGGTCTATCTTAAACGAAAACGAAAACGAAAACGAAAACGAAGACGAAAACGAAAACGAAGACGATTTCAGAATATCGAAAATAGTATTAAAACTCCTCCCTCCCCATCATGGGGGAGGGCCGGGGAGAGGGTCCCCAACAAAAAAGCCCCGAGATTACTCTCGAGGCTCTCTTTCAAAGAAGGCGGCTTCCTACTCTCCCGCATTGCATTGCAGTACCATCGGCGTAAGT
>JAZQOD010000021.1:0-5356 GCA_045627685.1 Prevotella sp.
ATCGGCTATAAAATTACAAAGGACATATATGTTGACGCCCGTTATATACACGGCTTCACCGGCACATCAAAACTGCACGGTGGTGAGAAGAACCGCAACATCCAGATTTCAGTAGGATTCTACCTGTAATCAGGGATTGAAGCATTGAGATATACAGCAAAAGGCTGGGCATCGATTGTGATGCTCAGCCTTTTGTATTGTAAATCTAAAAATTCGGGGGCATTTTAGCCTATCTGCTCCTCGACGATGGCACTGAGGACATCCTTGATGTCGAGACCTGCGGCACGAACCTGCTGAGGAATGAGCGATGTGGCTGTCATGCCCGGAGTGGTGTTCATCTCGAGCATGTTGATGAAATCATTACCCTCAGCATCCTTGGTGATGATATAGTCAACACGGGCAATACCATTACAGTGGAGGATGTTATATATGCGCTCTGTCTCGGCTGCCACGCGAGCGGCTGTCTCGGGCGACAGACGGGCTGGGGTGATCTCATTGACCTGGCCCTTGTACTTCGCATCATAGTCGAAGAACTCGTTCTCGCTGACAATCTCTGTTGCTGGCAGAACGGTGGTCTTGCCATTGGCATGGAAACAACCCTGTGCAAGTTCCACTCCGTCCATGAAAGCCTCAACCATCACCTCATCGTTCTGGGCGAATGCCACCTCAAGGGCAGGAGCGATATCCTCGAGAGTCTTCACCTTGCTCACACCGAAACTACTGCCATCGGCTGTTGGTTTGATGAAACAAGGCAGACCGAGTTCCTTGGCAATCTCCTCGTCAGTAGGGCGGTTAGCATCGCCCTTACGCAGAAGGATAGACTTTGCCACATTCACGCCGAAGCCACGGAGGTAGTTGTTGAGGGCGAACTTATCGAAGGTGAGAGCCTCAACGAGCACACCGCTGGTGGAATAAGGCATGCCGATGAGTTCGAAATAGCCCTGGAGCACACCGTTCTCGCCTGGAGCACCGTGGATGGTGATATACACATAGTCGAAGCCGCACTTCACGCCATCGACCATATAAGAGAAATCGTTGAGGTCGATACGAGCACGCTTTCCGTTTCCGTTTTCGTTTTCGTTTTCGTCCAAATGCACCTCCCAGTCGAGGCCTTTGATCTCAACGAGTTTCACATCATATTTTTCTTTGTCGAAGAAGGAGTAGAGTCCTGCTCCCGAACGCATAGAGACGCCATACTCAGATGAATCGCCTCCACATACAATTGCTATTCTTTTCATTTATTTATTAAACGTGTCTTTAGTAGTTCCAGTAACATATCCGCGCCATTTGTCGATGAGCGCACCGAGGTCGGAAGGAAGTTCCGAGGTGAAGTCCATCTGCTTCTTTGTCTTCGGATGAACAAAGCCGAGGGTCTTGGCATGAAGTGCCTGACGAGGACATAACTCAAAACAATTCTTTATGAACGCCTTGTAACTTGCTGAACGCTCACCACGCAGCATCTCCATACCACCATAACGCTCATCGGCAAACAACGGATGACCGATATGACGCATGTGGGCACGTATCTGATGAGTGCGGCCCGTCTCAAGGATGCACTCCACCCATGTGACATAACCGAAACGCTCGATGACACGATAGTGGGTTACGGCAGGCTTGCCGATGCCGGAATCAGGGGCAGTGACGGTCATACGCAGACGGTCTTTCGGATCACGGGTGATATTTCCCTCTATGCGACCTTCGTCCTCAACGAAATGTCCCCACACCAGAGCATTATACGAGCGGTGGGTGGTCTTGTTGAAGAACTGTGCACCGAGGGCGGTCTTTGCTTCCGGAGTCTTCGCAATGACGAGGAGTCCACTGGTGTCCTTGTCGATACGATGCACAAGGCCCACCTCCGGATCGTTTGGATCATAGGAAGGGAGATCGCGGAAATAATAAGCAAGGGCGTTTACCAACGTGCCGGTGAAATTGCCGACACCTGGATGTACCACAAGACCTGCGGGTTTGTTGATGACCAGAACCTGGTCGTCCTCATACACCACATTCAGCGGTATATCCTCTGGCAGGATGGAGGTATCGTGGCGAGGACGGTCGAGCATAAGAGTGACCACATCGCCCGCGCGTACCTTATAATTACTTTTAACAGGACGGTCGTTGACATGCACGAAACCGGCATCGGCAGCATTCTGAATACGGTTGCGCGATGAGTGCTGGAGTTTATCCACCATGAACTTATCCACACGGACAGGTACCTGACCAGCATCGGCCACAAAGCGGAAATGCTCATAAAGCGACGGTTCGAGGTCGTCGAGTTCCTCCTGACTGCTGTTGTTATCTTCTATCATACTATGGTACTTCTACAAAATCATCAATATCATCATCGCCGTTGAAATCATCGTCGATGTTATAGTCGATATAATTCACCGAGTCGGCAGCCGAGAGCATTCCGTTGCCCACCTTGATGATGATGGTCTTGCTCACCGGTATCTTATCGCCAGCCTGACAGTCGCGTCCATCAACACTGACTCCATAAACCCAGTCTTTCTCGCCAGCTACAAACTGTGGCATTCCCACCTTGAAGCCCATAGCCTTGAGTTTAGCCATCGCCTCGCGCTGCGAACAGTTCTCGACAATGTCGGGCAGTGTGAGTACAGGGGTGCTTGAAGCATTCACCACGAGATTGATCACATGACCGCTCTTCACCATGGCTCCGGCTTTCGGCGACTGTTCAAGAATGCAGTCGGCTGGCAGTTCCTTCACATAACCGGTGTCGCTGACAACGACATCGAGTCCTTTGCTCTCGAGAATACTGCGAGCCTCGACCATCGACTTATGATGCACATCGGGCACATCGATAGCCTCGCCATGATGGGTGTAGATGTCGAGACCGAACTTCACACCGACCACCAGCAGGATGCACACGACACCCATGGCGAAGATGTTCCACCACAGATAGCCGCTACGGAATTTATCTACGAATTCAGACAATTTCATAAAAGTTGCAATGTCTTAATAACACAAAAAGCAGCTATCAGACCGTTATAGACTGATGCTGCTTCTTGTCGTCGTGAGTGACGAACCTATAGCAAGAAATAATTACTTGCCGTGGTTCTCGCTTGATACAGTGAGCTTCTTACGGCCATGAGCGCGGCGATTGTTCAATACGCGACGACCATTCTTAGTTGCCATTCTCTCACGGAAACCGTGCTTGTTTACACGGCGGCGGTTGTGTGGCTGAAATGTTCTTTTCATCTTTCTATATTTATTTAATTAATTTGCATACGTTTTACGGAAATGATTCTGCAACCATTCCAATTCGGACTGCAAAATTAGTCATTTCTTTTGAAATAACCAAGAATTATTCAACTTTTAGTCACTTTTTCTGCATTTTTTCCATATTTATCAAAGATTATTAGTAACTTTGCACCATGAAAACGCAGATTATTTGCTTTTTGCGTTATAATGAAACTGTAAAAAATCAAACATTAAATTAAGATAAAGTATTATGATTGGATGCGAAGACATTAAGAAAGGTGTAGCAATCCGCATGGATGGTTACATTTGGGTGTGCATTGATTTCCAGCACATCAAGCCAGGTAAGGGTAACACTGTAATGCGTTGTAAGTTTAAGAATGTAGTTGACGGACGCGTACTTGAGCGCACATGGAACGTTGGTTTCAAGCTCGAGGATGTTGTTATCGAGCACCGCGACTACCAGTACCTCTACAAGGAGGGCGAGGACTTCATCTTCATGAGCCTCGAGACTTACGAGCAAGCTCCTATCGCTAAGGACCTCATCACTGGTGTTGAGTATATGAAGGAGAATGATGTTGTTACTGTTGTAAGCGATACAACCGACGGTACTGTCCTCTATGCTGAGATGCCAATCAAGACAAACCTCCGCATTGCTCACAGCGAGCCAGGTATCAAGGGCGATACAGCAACAAACACATTGAAGCCTGCTACTCTTGAGACAGGTGTTGAGATCCGTGTGCCTCTCTTCATCAACGAGGGCGACCTCATCACAGTTGATACTCGTGACGGTAGCTACGTTGGTCGCGTAAAGGAATAAGACTATTCCCGCACTGCGGACTGTAAATAACATAGCGGAAAGCAAAGTAGGTCCGCCCTGAGAGAAAAGGGAGGAAAACTCCTTTGCTTTCCGTTTTTTCGTTTTCAAAAGGTTATCCGTATAATTGTCAAAAGCAAATGCGTTACTCCATCATTGTTCCCGTATTCAACCGTCCCGATGAGGTGGACGAACTGCTCGAGAGCCTCACACACCAGACTTTCCACGACTTTGAAGTTGTCATCGTCGAGGACGGAAGCAGCATTCCATGCAAGGAGGTGTGCCAGAAATACGAGCAGGCACTGGATATAAAATATTTCGAGAAGCAGAACTCCGGACCGGGCCAGAGCCGTAACTACGGTGCTGAGCGTGCCAAAGGCGATTTCCTGCTTATCCTCGACAGTGATGTGGTATTGCCGGAAGGATACCTGAAGGCCATTGAGGACGACCTGAACCGCGAGGATGCTGACGCCTTCGGTGGTCCTGACGCCGCTCACCCTTCGTTCACCGACACCCAGAAGGCTATCTCCTACTCCATGACTTCGTTCTTCACAACGGGCGGAATACGCGGTGGAAAGAAAAAACTGGATAAGTTCTATCCTCGTTCGTTCAATATGGGTATCCGCAAAGAGGTCTATGAGCGTCTTGGCGGTTTCTCAAAGATGCGATTCGGCGAGGATATCGACTTCTCCATCCGTATCTTCAAGGCTGGTTGCCGCTGCCGACTGTTCCCTGAGGCATGGGTGTGGCACAAGCGTCGTACCGATTTCCGTAAGTTCTGGCGACAGGTGTACAACTCGGGTATCGCGCGCATAAACCTATTTAAAAAATATCCGGAGTCGCTGAAACTGGTACATCTGCTCCCAGCGGTGTTCACTCTTGGCGTGGCATTCCTCATCATGGTATTCGTACTCGGATTGGTAATGTTCCTCGCCGCTCCCGACCACATGTCGAAGGCGGTAGGCATCGCTCTCTGCGAACTGTCACCATTGCCTCTGTTGCTGTACAGTCTGTTGCTGTGTATCGATTCCGCAATACAGAACCGCAGTCTGAAGGTGGGATTACTGTCTATCCCTGCAGCCTTTGTGCAACTCGGCGGCTACGGTTGCGGATTCCTCTCTGCATGGTGGAAGCGTTGTGTCTGTGGCAAGGATGAGTTCCAGGCTTACGAGAAAACATTCTATAAATAAGGTGTACCTATGGCAGATAGAATAAGCATTGCAAACTGGGCAGAAGAAGACCGTCCGCGTGAGAAACTCCGCGACCTTGGTGCCAGCCAATTGTCGAAAGCCGAACTGTTGGCTATCCTTATCGGTTCGGGCACAC
>JAZQOD010000022.1:0-2828 GCA_045627685.1 Prevotella sp.
CTTTATATAGGAGAGGAGGTGAAGATAAATATTAGATAAGTGGTTAATTGTAAATCGGATTTTTTTTTCATTCTGGGGAGGGGTACTCTGTTGTGATAACAGGGTACCCCCTTTTTATATTTTGCTCAGTTTTTTTTATTCTATGTCCGGCATTGGGGAAAAATGTCCTATCTTTGTAGTGTGTGTTTTTCATGGTATTTTTTTAGGCACAGGCGTGTGCCGCTCAACTCGGAGTCAATTGACCCCGAGTTTTTTATTGAACATAATAAGGTGCCATCATTACGATGACACCTTATTTATATTTGCATTATACGAGGCATTTCAACGCCCTCGCCCTAACGAAGTGATACGGGAAGGCTCGTGCTAGCGAGAGGAAAGAGAATTTATTCTCAATTTCCCGAGTGCAGCCGAGGCTCGAAGATATTCAAGGGAAGAGCGCGAAGCGCGAGGGGAGAGGGTCCCCTTACTTCCTCACCTTCTTGCCTTTGGTTATTACTACTCCGCGGTAACTGTCGCTGACACGCTGACCAGCAAGGTTAAAGCGGTTTTCGTTTTCGTTTCCGTTTTCGTTAACATCGTTAATGCCTGCTGGCACTACCTGGGCGTCGGCTGATGGACGTGACTCTGCATCGGTGGCATAGACGGCTGTGACATTGTATGTGTTGCCTACGACACTCTCGCTGTCGGTGTAGGTGAGGCCGGTGACAAGACTTGCGTTCACCTTCTCGCCGTTACGATATACGTTGTAGCCCTTCACCTCTCGGCAAGGGGTGCCTGTTGCCTCTGGGATGAATGTCACATCATCGACGAGGAGCGCAAGGGCATCGTATGAGATGCAGTGGATAGCGAAATAGCGTGTGCCTTCTGGAAGGTCGAAACTATATGTCTTCCAAATGGTGCTGACTTTTGTTGCCGACTCATCAAGAACCTCGAATGTTGAGAGTGCACGGCTGGCATCGGTAGAGTAGAGGATGTCGAACTTCTCATTGTAGGTTGAAGTGGCAGCCTTTGCTGCGAGGGTGATGGTCTGTTCCTCGCCACTGAGTTCTGGAGAGATGAGCCAACTGTCGGCAGTAGAACCTGCGTGAGAGAAGGCTACCATCATCTTGTTGCCGCTGTTTGGTGCAAACGAATCATAGAAGAGGCCTGTACCCCAGTCGATGACTGTCCATGCCTGTGGAGCACAGGTGTTAGGGAAGGATACATCGCCCTGAGGGGTTGAGAGACCATATACCGATGTGCCAAGACCGTCATATACTGCCCACTCACCGAAGTCATCGATGGTGAAACTTGGTGCATCCTCGAAACTCTCGGTCATTGACTGTGGTTCAACGGCAGCATGCTCTTCAGGCATCGCCCAGTTGAGGACAGCCTTGCTGCCATCCTCGGCGGTGAGGTTGACAGGAAAACTTACATATACTGGTTTCACCTCAGTGGCGATAACCTCTGTCGTGTTGTTTGTTGCATCCTCATCCTCGACATCGAGTACGAAGCAGAGGTCGGCGGTGGTGTCGGTGTTGAACACATCGAGACGGATGTCGTTGATGTTGATATCCTTACGCGCGCCAGCCTTCATCTTTGGTCCGTCGGTGGTAGAGATGCACTTGTCGCCCACCATAGCGAGGATTTTGTATGTGCCAGCATTGAAATCGTTCTCACCTAAATTATCTACGCGCACGATAGCAGAGCGGTTCTCGCCTGGCTTGAGGTTGCGTGGCGCTTTGACAACAGATATCTGGAGGTCGTTCTCACGACGGTCGATGACGGTGATGTCGTCGATATAGATGATAGGCTGCTGTGGCATTCCCATCTGAACATCAAACAGGAGTTGGATGAACTTACCCTCGCCAACGATGTCCTTCAGAGGGAGGGTGACCTCCATCCACTCTGCCACATTATCATCAGCCTCATAGTCGAAGTTCCATACCTTCACTGGTTCGCCGTTGTCCACCTTGACATACACATCGAAATGGTCGTCGCCCGGCATCACATAGAAATAATGGAAGCGGAACGATGGGTTCTGCGCACCCTCGACATTGATATATCCCGAGGTGAGAGTACTCTGGTCGTAGTCGGTGAGAGGACAGAAGGTGATATAGCCACGGTCGTTGTCGTAGGCAATAGAACCGAGGTCGGAAGCACCCCAGCGACTGGTACCCTGGCGGGTTATCTGCCAAGCGTTTGTGAACTCACCGCCAGGAGCAGACTCAGCAAACGGCAGGTCGTAAGGCTTTCCGATGAAGAGGTCGTTGGACTTTGTCTCACCGCTCTTGCCAGCCTCGTTCTCGGCAGTTACATAGTAAGCAGAGAGCGCCTGACCATCGAGGATGACATCATCAACGAATGTGGTTGATGTGAGACCGCTGGCGATGAGGTCGTAGGAACCCTTGCGACGGATGTTGTAGGTGACAGCATTGTTGAGGTCCTTGTCGTCCTTATCCTTTGTGACAGCAGTCCATGTGACGGTCGATTTGCGTGAAACAGGGTCATAGACAGCCACGAGGTCGGTGACAGCCTGAGGCACACCGTCAGGGGCAACAACGCCGAGGCTCACTGTTGCTGTGGCAGCAGGACTGCGACTGCCATCGAGAGAGTAGGCATAGGCAGTATATGTGTGAGTGCCCTCAGGGATATTCTCATCGTCGGTGCGGACGTTAGAGTTGGTGTAAGGATTTTCGACAGAGAAGATTACCACACCATCGCGGAGCAGTTCCACCTTTTTCAAACTCTCGAGAGTGTTGCCATCGGTACCGACAGCTGGAGACTTCCCCTTTGCGTTGACAGCATAAGGAGCATTCTCGTTGGTAATGTTGAGAGTGAGTTGGCAT
>JAZQOD010000023.1:0-15877 GCA_045627685.1 Prevotella sp.
TTCGCTGTATGTCAATCTCTTCGTTGATTCCAAGGCTACCATCGCCGTGGGTGCGCAGAAGTTCGACATCACACAGTCAACATCTTATCCTTACGATGGCAATGTGAAGATCGTCATCAGCAACCGCGAGGATCTCGGTACAGACGATGGTTTCCTTGATTTCATCAAGGTTCGCATTCCTGGATGGGCAGTGAACAAGCCTGTGGAGAGCGATCTCTATTCTTTCGTAAATCCAACGACCAGTCCTGTTGTCATAAAGGTTAATGGCCAGGAGGTGACCTATGAGACCAAGGACGGCTATGCTCTCATTCCTGCTCCGGGTGTTGAGGAGATAGAGATGCTGTTGCCTATGGATGTTCATCAAGTCATATCAAATGCAAAGTTGAAGACCAACGACGGACTCCGTTCCTTCGAGCGTGGACCACTGGTTTATTGCATGGAAGGTGCTGACAATCAGACTTCTTTCGATAATCTCTATATCCCAGAAGATTTCGACTTCACAACCTCTACCATCATGTACGGCACCTTCAACGGCAATATGCCTATGCTGAAGGTGAGTGGTAAGGAATGCTATTTCGACGGCAATGACAAAAAGGCAAAGGATGCAACCATAAAGCTCATCCCTTACTTCGCTCGTGCCAACCGTGGAAAGAGTGCCATGAAGGTTTGGATTCCTGTTGACGACACTCATGTAGCAGAACCTGTTGACTATGTCGATGAGGTTATCATCTGCGATGAGGCTTCCGAGCAGGCTCATGGACTGAAGGGTACTAATATGCGCACTGGTTCCGACCTCGGCTGGCGCGACTCTGACGGAGGTTACATCCAGTACACACTGAAGGTGCTGCCTGACAAACCAATGGATCTTATCCTGAAGCATTGGGGCAGCGATTCAGGCAACCGCAGGTTCAATATATATTGCGGTCCGCGCATCATCTCCTACGATGAAATCGAGAACTTTAAGCCAAACGAGTATTACTTCATGCACCACGCCCTGCCTTATGAGTTGACAAAGGGCAAGACTGAGGTGACGATAAAAATGCAGTCAATCGATGGCAGTCTTGTCGGTGGCCTATATGGAGTATATACTGCCATCTCGGAAAATACTCCTGATGACACCACACCAGTGGACTATATGACTGTGGCATTGCAGAAGAATCGCAACGACCATAACTACCAAAGCAATGGTGAGATAGGCACCTTTCGTCAGCACACATGGGCAGACGGTCACGGTGAGGAAGGTCAGTCGTGGACAATGAAGGTTGATCCAACTCATCGCAACTACCTCATGATTTACTATTGGGGTGGCGAGTGGGACGCCCGCAGTTTCGATATCTATTGCGATGATATCTTTGTTGATTCGGAATTGCTCTGCAACAATGATCCAGGTCGTTTCTTCTATCGCACCTATATCATCCCAGAGGAAGGAACCAGCGGCAAGGATGAGGTTACTATTCACCTCACATCTCCACAGGGAACCAAGACGGGCGGTATCTTCTATGCCTTTATGATGGCACCTGAGGAAGTAAGCGATATCGAGGACATTATGGCTCATCAGGTTAGTCATCAGATTTACACTCTCGGAGGCATCAGGCTTGACCGTCCCAGGCATGGAATAAACATCATCGACGGAAAGAAACTCCTGACACGATAATGCCATAAAAATTTTCAGAAAACAAGAAAACATCCTACACTCCTACACCGTATGTCCGCAAGCCCAGTAAATAAGGGGGATTCCAGGGTGTAGGATTGCGTGTAGGATGCAAAAACAATCCTACACTCCTACATCGCGCAACTAATAAACCCAGGGACCTACAGCCACGAATTAGTGCAAAGAAGGAGGGGTGATTGGAGAATAGATTATGCTATAGACCATAGGATTATGAGAAATGTTGCTCGAACAAGATTCTGCTTAATTCCTCATTGTCATTTGATATGGCCAGCATAATTGGATAATTCCCTTTTGTTGTTTTGGTTCTGATATTCGCTCCTTTTTCAATAAGTAGTTTTACTAATTCTATATCTCCTTCTTGACATGCAATATGTAGTGGAGTCAATCCTTCTTTATCTGGTATGTTTACGTCAGCCCCCATGTTTATAAGGGCTTTTGCAATATCTGACTTCCCTAACGCTATAGATATTAGCAAAGGAGTGGCTCCATCTATAGTTTTTTCATCGAGATTAATGTTATATCCCTGTTTCATAATATAGTCAAGTCGGTCAAAGTCACCTGAATAGACTATAGAATGAAGTATATTCTCGGTTAGTGCATTCGTAGCATAAACATCAGCCCCGTTCTGAAGGAAAAACTTATAAGTTTCATTCTGACTAATGCCAATGGCGAACAGAAGAAGTGTATCATTGTCTTCATCTTCAAATCTCGCATTGATGTTATATGCTCCTATGTTGGATTCAAAAAATGCAATATCATTTTCATATATTGCTGTTTTCAATGTTTCTGCTTTTATCATAATGGTTTTGATAATATCAATTTATACATTTCCGTCCTCATTAACTTGTCGAAGTAATGGGTTATTCGTTGCCTTCGTTTTTTAAACTAAAAGATATGCTTTCGTATCTAAAGTCAGGATGTTCAACAAATTTGATTTTCTGTTTATCATCAACATATTTATATATTTCTCTCATTGCCCTCTTTGGAGGTTTAAGGCAGAAATACTTCGTGAGTTATATGTAAAATAAGAGCCACGGTGACAGGTCCCACAGTACACCTGATTAATTCTGTTGCCAAAGTTACATTATTTTCCTGAAACTGCCAAATATTCTGTAAGAAATAATATCCCAATCATCTACAATTCTTTGAGTTTCGCTCGTCGGGGAATCATCTATAAACCCGATTTCACAAGCAATTCCTTTATTCAACTTTCGCAAGTTACGAATGGTTTGATTATCATGTCGCTACGCGAGAAATCGGGCGGCTAAAGCCGGAAATCTTATTGGCGCTCGGCTCCGCCGCTCCGCTCGAAGGGCAGGAGAAATCTGATTTATAGAAATAATTTCCTAATTAAAATTTCCCCTAAGGGCTTAGGATTTCCCCTCGCAAGAGGGCCAAGATTTCTTGGCGTTAGCCAACTTGCGAAACTTGTATTCCTTTATTATATGCAAAAAACAGCTCGGAAATTTGGAGGTTATAAAATAATTACCTATATTTGCAATCGATATGTGGAACGAATATTTCGGTTCTCATGTAACCGACAGGGAGGATTAAAGATATGAAAATTACAAAGATCTGGTTTGAAGAAAATCGCATATATGGTTTGACCGACGATGGACGTACATTGTGGCAGTCGTTGCTATGGTATCGCAGGCTCGTGAATGCAACCGATGAACAGCGTCAGCAGTATAATATCAGCAGTGACGGCATTCATTGGCCAACTATCGACGAGGATATTTCGTTCGAGAGTTTTGAATATGACGAGCCTGAACCAACAGGCATTTCCTATGTGTTTCTCAGTCATCCCGAGTTGAACGCTTCAGCCGTAGGTCGTCGCTTAGGGATAAGTCAAAGCCTCATGGCGCAATATATCAATGGGACAAAGAAGCCTTCAGCCGAGCGCACTCGTCTCATCATCGATGAAATACACAAAATTGGAAAGGAACTTCTTCAGTTGACAGAATCTGCTGATACGCATTTCTATACTTATACTCTCGACCCTTCCCCTTCAATGCTCGCCTCAGAGCCCACTCCCGAAGAAAAGCCATAAAAATTTAGGCACTCATATATACCATCTTTGACACCATTGATGTTCAAGTGCATGAATTATATATGAATGGGCAGTAGTCAATAATCCAGCACTCAACAATTTCACCTTCAATTCTTAAGGCTGTCTTAATCCAGAATTGCCCACACCGTTCATCGATATCAAGTACGGGTACAGCTTTATTGTCATCGAAACTACTATAGTCATCACCATAAGTGCTTGACAATGTCAAGAACGGAACAGTAGCACCGACCTCTTTATATAGCCTTACATCAAATTGCCCAGGGGTGATGTACCTGCCCTTCAAGAAAACGCCACATTGCTCTCTTTCAATCCAACCCGTAACAGGTTCAAAATTGTTTTCATAAGGTGATGTGATAAGTACTTTAAATCTATTTCCTGACTTTTCCAAGATTTCCAAATCATGCCAGTTCTCTTTTTCGTAGTCTTCCTTAATGACAGTGAAACTGGTGTGACAAGAATCATCGGTGAATACAGGGACTCCATTAGTTATGGCATCCCTAAAAAAGGCTACGAAATTCTCCTGTGAAAACAGAGAATGGAAATTCGCCAGAAAAGCAACAATTAATACAAAATGTTTCATTTTTTTTCTTACTATTACCGATCAAAGGAGCATCCCTATACTTCGCTTATAACTTTTACCTTTTCAAAGTTACATTATTTCCCTGAAACTGCCAAATATTTTGTTAGTTTTTTACTAACGATTATGTATGATGTCAGTTTTTCACTTGATGAAGCCCCGTTCAGCCACCCCCATCTACAACCCCTCCCTTATAAAGGAGGGGTGTGTAATGGGGGGCTACGGCTTCATCAACGTGAACCGAATGAAAAGAAGGTTTTTCATTGCTTCTATGAGCGTGAGGTAAAACGCTAAAATGAGGGTGTCAAAGCGGTGGAATAAGGGAAAATTCGCTAGCGAATTCTTCGTCAAAGCGCCCAAATGACAGCCCCCCAACCCCCAAAGGGGGAGTAAATGAAACAAGAACATAATTGTGCGGGCGACGGGCACACAACTGTGCAACGGTGAGCACACAACTGTGCAAGGGTGGGCGCACAAGTATAAAGCAATGAGATGGCTGATGGATTGCAGGGGCAGTTGGGGGCTGGGACAGCGATTACCTCACGAGAATCCTGCGGATTATTCCATCAGGAGTGCGGACGATATTCAAGCCCTTCTGTGCTTTTGGCAACAGAACTCCAGATACGGAATAATACTGACAATCGACTGCAGAATCAAACGAGGTTTCTTCTATACCAATAGTGGTGCCTGGGATATGATTCTCGTTATCGCCATAGAGCAGTGAAGACTGGGTTGTGTAGATATTGGAATGGCCGATTGTCGGCTTTGTCATTTCATATACAGAGCGACCGCCGTCAGGGAAACGGCCTACACTGTGGGTTCCTATATGCGACACATACTGGAATGAGTCGGTCCAAGAGTCATCGGCTGCTGTGAGGAACACGCGTTCATAGTCGCTATTTGCCAGTTTGAATGTGGCGTGAACTTCAAATACAGGATCGAGTTTATCACACCAAATAATGAGATGTCCGTGTGGGGGTATCACGGTAGAGACGCCCATTGATGTGTTGATTTGGTATTTGTGCAAATCATGTTCATTATCAGAGAGATACATTCCCTTGACATCAATCTCATTGTCGGTATTGTTATAAAGCTCAACCCAGTCGTTACGCTTGAAATATTCATTGCAGAAAATGGTATTTGAAGCACTGACTTCATTAATTACTACAGGGAATGCACAGGCGTTGAGGAGTTCCTCTTCAGCAACGGGCTCAAACTCTGCAACGATCTTCATTGCTGGAAGGGAAGTGAAAGTCAATCGGCGGTCGGTTGAAAACACAGAACTGTCATTGGAACGACGCCAACCAACGAAATTATATCCGGCTGGAGCAAAGGCTTCGAGCGTCTGTTCTCCGTAGAGCGTGCCACTGAAACGGCTGGTTGGAACGAAACAGTCGTTGAGCAGGAATCGGGCTTCTGGAATGTTGGAACAGAACTCCAGACTTTTTCCATTGTCCAGTTGCAAATAGTTTGACATAGCCGCCATTCGTTCTGCTCGGCGACTACTGCTTTTTATATCCTTCAACACTTCCGACGCCTTGCTTGTAGGATCGAGGTTTTCCAAAGCAAGTGCCGGTTTTATAAGGTCACGTATCTCATTGATGATCTGCTCGCAGCGTGTTGGTTCGAACACACTTCCCGCCACAAGACAATAACTCGTGGCAAAGAGTTTGGCAAAGCGAGGGTTTTCAAGCAGATTGAGAAACGACGAGATGAGATAGTTCGCGCCTCCAGCATAGTGTGAGTCGCTGACTTTCTTCTTCATCAGCGAGAAGATGTCGGTCATGGAAAAAGCGGCATCAATATCATACATGACAAGGTGCAGACGCCCATCATCGGAGCGTTCACGGAATCCCTTGGCGTTATTATTGTTGGTTATCCAGTCGTTGCCTCCCATCCAGCATTGTGCCGCCATATAGTTGCAGTACTCATCGATATCCACGAGTTTGCATATCTCTTCATAGACAGCATCGTCGGAAGCATTCTCTGACAAGGCAATGAACTTCATGAACATTTCATTATCGCCATCTTTCTGCACATAGCCGTCGGCAGGATCGTACTCAAAAGCATCGACAAGATCGGTGTCAATGCCGTAGTTTGAATAAGCAAAGAACTTGTTTGACGGTTCGCGGATATTGAGCATTCCGTGATAATGACCATTGATGAGTACATGAACTGGGCGGTAGAGTTGTCCGTCGAGATACATACCGCTTCGTTGTATTATCTCCTGCAACGCTCCGTCCTTGATGCGATTCGACACATCGTTGCCTCCATTGCGGAATTTCAGGTTCTTTGTCTTGACATGATTCTTCATCTCAAAGAACTGCGCATCGAAGGTATTGCGACCACTATACAACTTGCTGGCTTTGAGGCGGAAAGGGCGGGGAGTAAGACTACGGCTAAAAGCTCCGCTCGGTGCCATGTCACACTCGGTGTTGATGATACAAGTGTTGTCGGTGCCGAACATCTCGAAGTTGACCGGACGATCCCAATCCATGTCATAATTAGTGAACAATCCCTTAACAAGAATGCCTAACGAGTCGCCGTAGAAGTTGTCGTTGGCAGAAACAAGGCTCACCACAGGCAGTGTGTAGTTGCGACTTCGGTAAATATAGGAACGCGTGATAACCTCGCTCGGGAGGTAACCCTCGCGGAAACAACGGAAACGATACACCTTCGATTCGTTCTTCTTTATGCGGAATGTGCCCGATGAAGTTGTGGCACTCGACTCTGTCGGAGTGGAGCCATCAGTGGTATAATGCAATGTAGCGCCCTCTGGATAAGACACATGAAGGGTGAAATCAGACTCAAACACGCATCCATCGGCATCAGGCTTTGGCGATGCAACCTGCGATGTGGCATAACTCACACCAACATTCGACCGTCCCGGGGTTGGCTGCGAGGTGTACCCCCACTCTACGCCGCCATCGGTCTTTCTGCTCCACGATGTGCGTGCGAAGTTCTTTGGATAATGCAGACTGACAACAAGTTGGCTGTCCTTGTTGCAAATGAATATGTCGCCACCATCGAGATTGAGTTTCCACGGTACCTGCGAGGCATTCGAGAAATAGTCGCCCTCAGTGCCGTTATGGTCGAACCACAGGATTTTATACCCATGAGCAGGCACACTTCCATTGGAAGCTGACAAACGGAACTTGTAGAGATCGTTGCGATCATCGCTAACGAACATATTCAGCAGGCGGACACTCTCGTCGGTTGGATTGTACAATTCAATGAAACCGCCATAATCGCCCGACGCATCTACAAACATATCTATATTTGCGGGCATCACCTCGTTGATGATTAGATTATCAGCCGAAGGATTTGCAGCTTTGGCGTTAGCAAAAGCGCAAGCGATGGCGATAGCAATGGCAAAGACATATCGTTGAGATATAATGCGAGATTCAAATCCTTTTGTGTTCATTGTCTGTGGGGGTGATAGGTTTTCTTCTGTAAAAGTACAAACTTACCGTCTAAACGCAAAACTTACGAGGAAGAAAATATGCAACTTGTTCAAAATTGGTATGTTTAGCACAGAAACTTACATTTTTCAATCAAAAAGCAATGTATTGTCGCTGTTTTTTTGTAACTTTGCAAGGAATAACCAATTTAATAGAGAAATATGTTTAGCAAAACAACTTATATAAACCGCCGCAATGAACTGAAGCAGCGTGTGGGTGCAGGACTTGTGGTGCTCTTTGGCAACAACGAGGCGCCATGCAACTACCCTGGTAATGCTTATGCTCCAATGCGTCAGGACTCTTCGTTCCTGTATTATTTCGGTCAGCATCGCGACGGATTGGTGGGTGTTATTGATATTGATAACAACAACGAGTACCTGTTTGGCGATGACATCGACATCGAGGATATAGTGTGGTTCGGCAGTGTGGCAAGCGTTGCTGACCTGGCAAACGAGGTGGGCGTGGCAAACAGTGCACCGATGGCACAGTTGGAAGTGATGATTGGCAAGGCTAAGACCAGCGGTCAGAAGGTTCACTTCCTGCCTCCATACCGCCACGACACAAAGATTCAGATTATGGATCTTCTTGGTATTCACCCTTCGCAGCAGAAGGAGGCGGCATCGCTCGACCTGATTCATGCTGTTGTGGCTATGCGCTCTACAAAGACTGCCGAAGAGATTGCTATCATCGACCGTGCCTGCGATGTGGGTTACCTGATGCACACCACAGCAATGAAGCTCTGTCGCCCAGGTGTTACCGAGGCTTTCATCGGCGGACAGGTGGATGGCATTGCTCGTTCATACGCCCAGCAGACAAGTTTCGGTACTATCTGCTCGCAGCATGGAGAGATAATGCCTGGTGGTCCGCAGATGGTTGCGCTGGAGAGCGGCCGACTGCTGTTGTGTGATGCTGGATGCGAATTGGACGACTACTGCTCTGACAACACCCGTACAATGCCTGTTAACGGTAAGTTCACACAGAAGCAGCGCGACATCTATCAGATTGTGGCTGACTGTCACGACCTTGCTCTCGATGTGGCAAAGCCTGGTGTGAAATGGGCTGATGTGCATTTCGATGTGTGCCGACTGATGACCGACAGACTGAAAGACCTCGGACTGATGAAGGGTAACACAGAGGATGCTGTGCAGGCTGGCGCTCACGCAATGTTCCTGCCTCACGGATTGGGTCACATGATGGGTATGGATGTTCACGATATGGAAGGTCTCGGACAGATTTATGTTGGTTTTGACGAGGAGACACGACCAAACCTCGAGCAGTTCGGTACTAACTGTCTGCGTATGGGTCGCCGCTTGCAGGAAGGCTTCATCGTGACCGACGAACCGGGTATATACTTCATCCCAGCACTCATCGACGACTGGCGCAGTCAGGGCTTGCACACCGATTTCATCAACTACGACCTGCTGGAGACATACAAGGACTTCGGTGGAATACGTATCGAGGACGATGTGCTGATTACAAAAGACGGCTGCCGCTTCATGGGTACAAAGAGAATCCCATATCAGCCGGATGAGGTTGAGGCGTTTATGGCGCAATAAGGAGCCTCTCTCCCCGACCCTCTCCCCCCAAGGGGAAAGGGAGTTGAAATGACAATTATAACAAACAAATAAAATTAAAAAAATGAAGAAAATGTTAGTTTTGGCGCTGATGGCAATGGTTGCTTTCGGTGCAAATGCACAGGACGAGAAGAAGGATTCTGTTGATCCTAACAAGCCTGTGTTCACAGTAATCAAGGAGAACCCTATCACATCAATCAAGAACCAGAACCGTTCGGGTACCTGCTGGAACTTCTCTACACTCTCGTTCTTCGAGGCTGAGATCCTGAAGAAGACTGGCAAGACCTACGACCTCTGCGAGATGTTCGTATGCAACAAGAACTATATGGACCGCGCAGTGTTGAAGGTTCGTATGCACGGTGACGCTCAGTTCGCACAGGGTGGTTCTGCCGGCGATGTTCTCTATGTATTGAAGAACTATGGTATCTGTCCTGAGACAGCAATGCCTCTTCCTGGCACTCTCTATGGCGACACATTGACAAACTTCGGCGAGTTCTTCTCAGTTCTCGAGCCATACGTTGATGCTGTAGCAAAGAGCAACGCTAAGACAATCTCTAACACATGGAAGAAGGGTTTCCAGGGCATCCTCGACGCATATCTCGGTGAGTGCCCAGAGTCTTTCACATACGAGGGAAAGAACTACACTCCAAAGACTTTCGCTGAGAGCCTCGGTATCGACCTCAACGATTATGTTTCAATCACTTCTTACACACACCGTCCATTCTACACTGAGTTCCCAGTAGAGGTTCAGGACAACTGGCGTCAGGAACTCTCTTGGAACCTTCCAATGGAGGAGATGGCAGAGATTATCGAGAACGCAGTGATGAACGGTTACACTGTTGCTTGGGGTGGTGACGTTTCTGGTGACGGATTCACACGCAACGGTCTCGCTATCTGGGCTGATGTTGACAAGGCTCCTACTGCTGCTGGCACTGATATGGACCGCTGGCTCGGCCTCTCAAAGACAGAGCGTCAGAACAAGATCAACGACCTCGGCGTGAATGTTGTAGAGAAGGTTCCTTCACAGGAGCAGCGTCAGGAAGAGTACGACAACTGGACTCTCACCGACGACCACGGTATGCTTATCTACGGTATCGCAAAGGATCAGACAGGTCGCAAGTACTACATGGTGAAGAACTCATGGGGTCCTGCTGGCGAGTACAAGGGTATCTGGTACATGTCAGAGAACTTCATCGTGGGTAAGACCATGGACTATATGGTTAACAAGAACGCCATTCCAAAGAATATCCGCAAGAAGCTCGGCATCTAAAAAAATGCCAATCAGCAACGTGATATCATAATCCGTTGGCAACATAAACAAGGTGGATTTATCGTTTTCGCGGTAAATCCATCTTTTTTATATACTTTTATGAAATAAAATATCGTTGGTTTCGCATTTTTTTTGTAATTTTGTGCAAATTACGAACTATGCACTTTAAATGGAACTATAATCCACCTACACCTGAGTCACAGAACTCGGCGAAGGAATTGGGCGAGAAGTTAGGACTGAATCCTATTCTCGGCCAACTGCTCATTTCGCGTGGCATCACCACCGAGAGTGCAGCCAAACGCTATTTCCGTCCACAGCTTGCCGACCTCATCAACCCATTCCTGATGAAGGATATGGATGTGGCTGTAGATAGACTGAACGATGCTATGGGGCGCAAAGAGCGTATCATGGTTTATGGCGACTACGATGTTGATGGTTGTACTGCCGTGGCTCTTGTTTATAAGTTCCTGCAGCAGTTCTATTCCAACATCGAGTACTACATCCCTGACCGCTACGATGAGGGTTACGGAGTGAGCATGAAGGGCATTGACTATGCCCATGAGCAGGGTGTGAAACTGATTATCATCCTCGACTGCGGTATCAAGGCATTCGAGGAGATTGACTATGCCAAGTCGCTCGGCATCGACTTCATCGTGTGCGATCATCATGTTCCTGATGATACAATGCCTAATGCGGTGGCCATCCTGAACCCAAAGCGTCCGGATGATTCCTATCCTTTCAAGCACCTCTGTGGCTGTGGAGTGGGTTTCAAACTGATGCAGGCTTTCGCCAAGAACAATAATATCCCGTTCTCGCGACTCATCCCCCTACTCGACTTCTGTGCTATCAGTATCGCTGCCGACCTCGTTCCTGTGACCGACGAGAACCGAATCCTCGCCTTCCATGGACTGAAGCAGATAAACCAGAACCCTAATATCGGCGTGAAGGCCATCATCGACGTGTGTGGTCTGCACGGTCGCGAACTGGCAATGTCGGACATCATATTCAAGATAGGACCTCGTATCAATGCCTCGGGCCGTATGGAGAACGGAAAGATGAGTGTGGACCTGCTTGTTGAGAAGGACTATCTCTTGGCATTGCAGCAGGCTCATCAGATTGACGAATACAACGAGCAGCGCAAGGATATCGACAAGCAGATGACGGAAGAGGCGAACCAGATCGTTGGTCGTCTGGAGAGTCAGAAGCACCAGTCGGCTATCGTGCTCTACGACGAGAACTGGAAGAAGGGTGTTATCGGCATCGTGGCATCGCGTCTCACCGAAATGTACTTCCGTCCAACAATAGTAATATGTCGTGACGGAGAGATTGCAACAGGTTCGGCGCGCAGCGTTCCGGGATTTGATATCTATGCCGCAATAAAGAGTTGCAGGGACTTGCTGATGAACTTCGGTGGCCATACCTACGCCTGCGGTCTCACACTCCGCTGGAAGGATGTGCCGGAATTCCGTCGTCGCATCCATAAGTATGTCGAGAACCATATCATGCCTACACAGACAGAACCAACGCTCGACATCGATGCCGAAATCGATTTCAAGGATATAACCAAACGCCTGCACACCGACCTGAAGCGCTTTGCACCTTTCGGACCAGAGAATCCAAAACCAGTGTTCTGCACCCGTGGGGTCTATGACTACGGTACAAGTAAGGTTGTAGGTCGCGAACAGGAACATATAAAACTGGAATTGGTGGATTCGAAATCGAGCAATGTAATCAACGGAATTGCCTTCGGACAGAGTGCAGCAGCCCGTTACATCAAGTCAAAACGCAGTTTCGGCATTGCATACACCATCGAAGAGAATATCTACAAGCGTGGAACAATGCAACTCCAGATTGAAGATATCCGACCAGAAGAAGAGGTATAAACAAACTCCTGAATAAAAACAGATACGGGTGAGCATTAGCTCGCCCCTATTCTTTTCCATGTATAAACAGATACTCAAGCAATATTGGGGCTATGATGATTTCCGCGGCATCCAGTCGGAGATTATCGAAAGCATAGGAGCCGGGCGCGACACGCTGGGTCTTATGCCAACCGGAGGTGGTAAGTCTATCACCTTCCAGGTGCCGGCAGTATGCCAAGAGGGTGTCTGTATTGTCATCACACCACTCATCGCCCTGATGAAAGACCAGGTGCAGCACCTTCGCGAGAAAGGTATCCTTGCCGCCGCCATCTACTCCGGACTGACAAGAAACGAGATAATATCGACTCTCGAGAACTGCATCCTCGGTAACACAAAACTGCTATATGTCTCTCCGGAGCGTCTTGCTTCACAGATATTCCAGACGAAACTGGCCCACATGAAGGTTAGTTTCATCTGTGTCGATGAGGCTCACTGCATCAGTCAGTGGGGCTACGACTTCCGTCCGTCATATCTGCACATTGCCGACATCAGGAAGATAAAGCCTGATGCTCCCGTCCTTGCACTGACGGCTACTGCTACCCCAAAGGTTATTGAGGATATTCAGCAACGGCTCGGTTTCCGTGAACCGAACTGTTACAGGATGAGTTTTGCCCGAAAGAACATATCATATATCGTGCGCAAAGCCACCGACAAGATCGCCGAGATGGTGCACATCCTCAATTCCGTTCCTGGCTGTGCCATCGTTTATGCCCGTAGCAGACAGGGCACAAAGGAACTCGCCGACATCCTCAACGAGAACGGCATACCATCGACATTCTATCATGCGGGGTTGGAGCATGCCATTAAGGACCTGCGCCAACAACAATGGCAGCGAGATGAGGTGAGAGTGATGGTGGCTACAAACGCTTTCGGCATGGGTATCGACAAACCAGATGTGCGTCTGGTAATCCATATCGACTGTCCGGATTCCATAGAAGCCTATTTCCAGGAGGCAGGCAGAGCCGGTCGCGACGGAAGGGAAGCATACGCCGTGTTGCTCAATAACGGCCACGACGAGATGAAACTGCGACGCCGCGTTGCCGACACATATCCTGACAAGGAGTATATACGCAATATCTACGAATATCTTGCCTATTTCTATCAGACGGCAATGGGATTCGGCAAAGGACAATCGCACACCTTCGATATAAGCAAATTCTGCCGTGCATATAGGCTGTTCCCAACCCTCGTTGACTCTTCCCTGAAGATTCTGCATAACGCAGGATACATTGAATACGAGACCGATCCAGAGACGAAGGCACGACTGATGATTACTCTCTCGCGCAGCGAACTGTCACGGCTTGAAACACTAACACCAAACGAGGAGAAGGTGATGACCACCCTGATGCGAATGTATGGCGGTCTTTACAGCGACTATGTATATATCGACGAGTCAGCCGTTGCCCTCAACTCAGGCATGGAGCAGAATGATGTGTATGTCATCCTGAAAGGTTTGAGCCATCGCCACATCGTGCATTTCATCCCTGAACAGAAGATTCCTTTCATCACCTATCTGCAGGACCGTGATGAGAAAGACCGTATCGTGATAAGCCGCGAGGTTTATGAAGACCGCAAGGCACAGTTGGAAAAGAATATCAACGCCATAATAGCCTACACCAAGAATGATGAGGACTGTCGCAGTGTGCAGTTATTAGGATATTTCGGTGAGGAGCACTCGGAGGTATGCTGCAAGTGTGATGTCTGTCGCGAGAAGCGCAGAACAAACAAGAGCGATGCTGTGGTCAGGGCAAAGGAGCAGATCGTTAAACTAATCTCTGATGGCAAGAAACATCACATCACTGAGCTTAACAGCATCCAGGTAAGCACCCCTGATCTCGATAAGGCACTGGAGAATGTACTCCGCGATGAAAAAGCTATGATTGAAGGCTGCTATATCAGCAACTGCAAATAAAGACTTTACACCTTATTATATATATAAAGACAAAGCGCTGACTCAGAAGAGCCAGCGCTTTTATTTTGGTTTACAATCTTCTTAATGATTAGAAGAAGAGGTAACGGTTGTCAACGATATTTGCGTTAACGTAGAGTTCGTTCATGAAGTTACCTGCATACTGCATTGCTCTCTGACGGAGACGAGCCTCCTGAGCCTTTGCATCGAACTTACCCTCACGGTTCTTCTTGTCAGTAACCTGGAATACATAAACACCAGCCTCACCAACAACAGGCTGAGCAGATACCTTACCCTTTGCTGTAGCAGCAACAGCACCAGCGAGAGCAGGCTCTGAAGCACCAGTAGCAGCAACGAATACAGGTGAAGAGAATGTGATCTGCTGAACAGAAGCAGCCTTTGCACCCTTAGCGTTCTTCACATCCTTAACGTCCTTAGCCTTAGCGAGGAGAACCTCAGCCTTCTTTTCCTTGAGAACCTCAGCCTTTACGATCTCACGAACCTGTGGGTCTGTGATGTCGCGATAGCCAACTGGATTGATCTTGTCGAGTACAACAACGAGGAGGTGGTTGTTTTCGCCACACTCATACATTGGTGAAACCTGACCTTCCTTAGCCTCGAATACCCACTTCAAAGCATCGCGTGTAGCACGGATGTTTGCAAGGTTGTGAGCAGCAGTTGTTACATCCTTACGCTCCTGAACAGTGTAGCCAGCCTTCTGAGCGTTCTTTGCTACATCGTCGCCAGTCTGGTTTGCACTTACGAATGAAGAGAAGTTGTTGTATGCTGAACGGTAAGTATCCTTAGAGAACTCGATAGACTTCTTAACTACAGCAGCAACATACTTGTCAACGAATGCCTTCTTGCTTGTTACCTCGAGGATGATGTTACCCTGATCGAGGACGATGTTCTTCAACTCACCAGCAGCCATTGTGTTGAGGCTATTGATGTAGTTCTTTGTATCCATGTCCATTGAAGGAGCGTTCTGATACTGAGCAGTAGTCATCCAAACCTTAGCACCAGTCTGGCTGTAGTTCTTTGCGATAACCTCGAAGTCTGCACCACCCTTGAGAGCTGTGTAGATTGAGTCAGCCTTCTTGTGAGCCTCTTCTGGAGTCTCAGCAAATACCTGAATCTGACGATACTCTACTGAGTCTGGCAAACTCTGCTTTGAAACGAGCTTCAACACATTGAGAGTGTTGTCGCGCTGTGTTTCGAACACCTTTGAAACTTCGCCTACTGATACTGAATCGAGCATTGCAGCGATGTCAGATGGGAAAGCGTTCTTCTTTACAGGGATGCCGAGGCATGGAACGAGCGATGTGCTCTTGCGAGCAACCTCTGCAGCGTCTGTTGCTGTAGCGAGACTCTCCTTGTAACCGTTGAACTCCTTAGCGAGAGCAGCACGGTCGGCAGCAGAT
>JAZQOD010000024.1:0-12805 GCA_045627685.1 Prevotella sp.
TCAAACAGGTAATAAGACTATAACAAATGTACAGCTTCATCTATTGTAAACAAAAATCACAAGCTATTTGAGAATCAATTTTGCCGGCAACTAAAAATTCACCCTCATAACTATCTCATTTTCAGGTTGTTACAAAAGCACCGTTTTGACGTTGTCATTTCAATGGAATGACCACCTCATTCCACCGTTTTGATGTCCTCATTTGGGCGTTTTCACACGCTCATTCCGCCGAAATGAGAAACGCAAAACAGCCGTGTAAAATAAATTCAAATAAAAAAGAAGAAGCCGCAGTTGTCTGTGGCTTCTTTTTTATATGTGTTATTCAAATGAATAAATACATTTTCTTCTTGCATGTTCTTTCTTAATCTTCGCTATTCTCCTGTTTTTCCAGCAATCCGTCGAGGAGTTCAACACCTTTGAGGGTGCTGATGCCGCGAAGGTAGGTTAACAGGAAATTGCGGAACAACTGCGAGAGAGGATAACGTTCAAAAAGACGTTTCTCGGAGATGGCAACGGTGGTCTCATGGGCCAACTGCAACACTACATCATAATCGACATCACTGCGGAAATAGCCTTCCTCTACCCCACGCTCAAAGAACGCGAGGGCTTTCTTGTTGCGCTCCTCGGTCACCTCATGGATATATTCCACTGCCTTCGCGTACCTCTTTATATCATCGGTGAACGCCGGGCAGAAATTGGAAATCTCGTTGATTTGAGTGTTATAGAACGACACCAACAATTCCATCACATTGCTGCATTTCGCAGCCTCTTCCAGCCTTCGTGTCTCGGTTACCTGGAAATGATAATGGAGACAATCCAACACGAGATCCTGCTTGTCGGCATAGATTTCATAGACGGTGCGCTTGGATATACATAGTTCGGTGGCAATGTCGTTCATTGTCACTGCACGGATTCCGTGAGACAGGAATTCTCGCATCGCGTACTCCAGGATGCGTTCTTTTACCACTCTGCGATATTCGTTTGGTGTGCCGGTCTTTTCCATTGATTTATTGATTTTTAATCAATTAATTAACATTAACACTGCAAAGATACATAAAAAATCAAAAACACCGCCTATAGTTTGAGTATTTTTTATTAATTTTGTGACGGAATATATTATAAGAGGTGGCCGGCGACGGCATAACAATTAAAAAGAAAGACTGAAAACAATGGTAAAGATTACAAAAGAAGCAGCTCTTCAATATCACTATGAAGGCAAGAAGGGTAAGATTGAGGTTATTCCAACCAAAGCCCACAGCACACAGACAGACCTCTCGCTGGCGTATTCGCCAGGAGTGGCTTTCCCTTGTCTTGAAATACAGAACAACCCTGACGATGCGTACAAATACACTGCCAAGGGCAACCTCGTGGCTGTGATATCCAACGGTACAGCGGTGTTAGGTCTGGGCGACATCGGTGCGATGAGCGGCAAACCGGTGATGGAAGGTAAGGGTCTGCTTTTCAAGATATATGGCGGCATCGATGTGTTCGACATCGAAGTGGCAGAGAAAGACCCAGAGAAGTTCTGCGAGGCAGTGGAGAAGATCGCTCCAACATTCGGCGGTATCAACCTCGAGGATATCAAGGCTCCTGAGTGCTTCTATATCGAGGAGCGTTTGAAGCGTACCCTCGACATCCCTGTCATGCACGACGACCAGCATGGTACTGCTATCATCTCGGCTGCAGGATTGAAGAACGCCCTTGAGGTGGCTGGCAAAGATATAGACAAGGTGAAGATTGTGGTGAACGGTGCCGGTGCGGCAGCCATCTCGTGTACAAAACTATATGTAGCCCTCGGTGCAAAGATAGAGAACATCGTGATGCTCGACTCGAAGGGAGTTATAACTTCGGATCGTGAGAACCTGAACGAACAGAAACGAATGTTTGCCACCGAGCGCCGTGATGTCCACACATTGGAGGAGGCAGTACGCGGTGCAGATGTGTTCGTGGGCTTGTCGAAGGGTAACGTGCTGACACAGGATATGGTTCGTTCGATGGCTGACAACCCAGTGGTGTTTGCCCTTGCCAACCCAGTGCCAGAGATTTCGTACGAGGATGCAATGGAGAGTCGCCCAGATGTGCTAATGTCAACTGGTCGCAGTGACTATCCTAACCAGATAAACAACGTCATCGGATTCCCTTATATTTTCCGTGGTGCGCTCGATGTTCACGCCACAGCCATCAACGAGGAGATGAAGATGGCCGCCGTTCACGCTATTGCCGACCTGGCAAAGCAGCCAGTTCCAGATGTAGTGAATGAGGTTTATCATGTGAACGACCTGTCGTTCGGTCCAAAATACTTTATCCCGAAACCTGTTGACCCACGTCTTATCACAGAGGTGTCGGCAGCCGTTGCCCGTGCAGCCATGGAGAGTGGTGTGGCACGCGAGCCTATCGAGGACTGGGATGCATACAAGAGTCAGTTGAAGCAGTTGCTCGGTCAGGAGTCGAAACTCACCCAGAAACTTTACGAGATTGCCCGCAAGCACCCACAGCGCGTGGTGTTTGCTGAGGGTATCCACCCAACAATGCTCAAAGCGGCCGTACAGGCAAAGGCAGAGGGTATCTGTCAGCCAGTGCTCCTCGGCAACGATGAGATGATTGCAAAGAAAGCCCGCGAACTCGAACTGTCGCTTGAGGGCATCGAGATAGTAAACCTCCGTCATGATCGTGAGGCTTCACGCCGTGAGCGTTTTGCACAGGTTCTTGCCGACAAGCGCCAGCGTCAGGGATACACATTCCAGGAGGCAAACGATAAGATGTTCGAGCGCAACTACTTCGGTATGATGATGGTGGAAACCGGTGAGGCTGACGCATTTATAACCGGTTTGTACACCAAATACTCTAACACCATCAAGGTGGCAAAGGAGGTTATCGGTATCCGCCCTGACCACGAGACTTTCGGCACAATGCACATCCTCAACACAAAGAAGGGTACATACTATCTTGCCGATACTCTCATCAACCGTCACCCCGACCATAATATCCTCGTTGACCTTGCAAAGTTGAGCCACGACACAGTGGAGTTCTTCAACGAGGAACCAGTGATGGCGATGATCAGTTATTCGAACTTCGGCACCGACGAGGTTGGTTCGCCAGTGAATGTCCACAACGCTGTTGAGACTTTGCAGAAGACATATCCTGACTGGTACATCGATGGTGAGATGCAGATGAACTTCGCACTGAACCGTGAGTTGCGCGACGAGAAATATCCATTCACCCGACTGAAGGGCAAGGATGTGAACACCCTCGTGTTCCCGAATATGAATTCTGCCAACGCCAGTTACAAACTGCTGCAGGCTCTTGCCCCTGATGTAGAGGTTATCGGTCCAATCCAGATGGGCTTGAACAAGCCAATCCACTTCACCGACTTCGAGTCAAGCGTGCGCGACATTGTGAATGTCACAGCCATAGCCGTCATCGATGCGTATGTGGAGAAACTAAAGGCGCCCCAGGGTAAGTGAAAAGTGAAAAATAAAGCCCCCAGCCCCAAAGGGGAGTTTTTAAGTGAAAAGTGAAAGTTTTCGTTTTCGTTAGATAAATCATGGAAATAAAACCTTGTGCGAAAATCAACCTCGGTCTGAATATCGTGCGTCGCCGTCCTGACGGATACCACGATCTGGAAACAGTGTTCATCCCAGTGCCGCTCTATGATGAGTTGCGTGTTGAGGTGCAGACAGAAGACTATCCTTATCCTTGCCAGTTGACAGTGACTGGCGACACCATAGAATGCGAGGAACAGAAGAATCTCGTAGTGAAAGCGTATAACATCGTGGCAGAGCATCACAACCTGCCACGCATACACGCATTTCTCGACAAGCATATCCCTTCGCAGGCTGGTCTTGGTGGTGGTAGCAGCGATGCTGCATTTATGATACGACTGCTTAACAAGCAGTTTGAACTCGGCATGACTACCGAGGAGATGGAGGGATACGCTGCAAAACTCGGTGCCGACTGCGCATTCTTCATCAAAGGGATGCCTGCATACGCAGAGGGTATCGGTGAGAAACTGTATTCCATCCCAGGCATATCATACCAGATGCGTGGAATGAAACTCGCCATCGTGAAACCAGACATCGCCATTTCAACAAAGGAAGCATTCTCACATGTCATTCCTCACTCTCCTATCAAGAATTGTGTGGAGGTTGTGATGCAACCTATAGAGACCTGGGCAGGAATGTTGTTCAACGATTTCGAGGATTCGATATTCCCTGCTCATCCGAGCCTTGCCGAGATAAAGCGTACTCTCTACCGTATGGGTGCTAAGTATGCCGCAATGAGCGGCTCTGGAAGTTCACTATACGCGTTCTTCAAGGACACCAAAGTAACAAACCGCCAGTTGAGAAGAATCTTCCCGGAGTGCTTCACGGCAGTGGTGGAAATAGAATAGACTATGGATAATTTGCAAGAAATATTTCCGATTGTGGATGCTGAGGGGAAGGTGCTCGGCAAGATACTGCGTGGTGAGGCACACGATGGACGAAAGGTGTTGCACCCGGTGGTTCATCTGCATGTGTTCAATTCCAATGGTGACATATACCTGCAACGCCGACCAGACTGGAAAGATATACAACCTGGTAAATGGGACACTGCTTGCGGTGGACATATCGCATACGGCGAGACACCGGAAGAGGCGCTGGCTCGAGAGGTGGAAGAGGAACTTGGTATTCCTTCCGATGCCTACACACCAGAACGCCTTGGAATGTATGTCTTCGAGAGTGTTACGGAAAGGGAATTGGTGTATGTGAACAAAGCCATCTATGACGGAGCGGTAAACCCGAGCGCCGAGGAACTCAACGGAGGGCGTTTCTGGTCACGCAAAGAGATTCAAGATGCTATGGGAAAAGACATCCTCACTCCAAACTTCGAGAGTGAGTACAAAGACTGGTCGCTCTAAATTCGCGATTGGATATCACTTATGACACGCTGAACCTGCGAAGAACGGAGGTACAGCGTGTTTTTCTTTAACATTGACGATATCCCTTCGAGAGAATGCTCATAGCAAGTAATCTCATTCTCCTCTTGTGTCTGATGCTTGCTCTGGAAACGAATCTCCTGCTCACGCTCTTCAATTAGACGTTCACATACCTTTCTCAACATTGGCACTATCATATCATTAAACAACGAGTGCCCCTGGATATACAGATATGTCTCTTGCGGCAGAACACCCAGTCGTGGCAGTTCTTCTAGCAGTTCTTTGTATGCATCCTTTGCCTTCGCGGAAGCAACGGCTTCAATCTGACGAAGTTTTCTTTGCACTTTCTCCCCCACCCTCTTTATCGTGTCATCAACGAAACGGCGAACAACGATGCCCGTCTGTACCGTCTTGATGAAATCAACAATTCCAAAATCACCATAGGTGGCATTGCGTGAACAGAGGATATTCCACACAAAAAGAGGATAAATAGTCTCGGAGAAACGCGCAAGGAAATCTTCAAAATCAAGGATATCGGTGGAATCAACGAGCGTAGCCATGACGCACACCTCGCGCAGTGCCGGAGCCCAGCATTGTAGGTTTTCTATGGCATAAGCATAAGTATGGAACACATACGGATTCTGGCACACCTGACGCGACATCTCGTTGGAGCCCTGTTTCAGATAATCGTAGTCAGCATCGACACAAGCAATCATATCCGGCCCTACGGAATCCTTGAACGCAGACATCAGTACCGCTTTCTTGCCACGCTCCAACTTTCGTCCACGGGCAGGCAGCATCACCTGGAAATAGCGCTCCGGTGTTTCGAGTTGGGAGAGAATACTACGCCAAAAGAACACATCATCGTAACTTTCGACGAAGGCTACGATTTTCCTGCGGGCTTTCTTTCCATTTAAGGCATTAGAAGCCGCAATATAATCAGAATTCAGATATTGTCCGAGACCAGGCATTTATACTTCTATTTCTGTAACTTCAGTTACTTTATCCAGCCATCCGTTCATCACAACAGCAGGAGAATGGGTAGTGAGGATAATCTGCACATTTGGATTGAGTTTCATCACCGAATCGATGAGCGACTGCTGCCACTCTACATGCAGGCTCACCTCTGGTTCGTCCATGAACAGCACATATGGCAACTGATCCTCAACCAATACTGTGAGAAGAATTACAAGCAGTTGCTTCTCGCCCGAAGAAAGTTGGTAAGGCAGAAGTGTCTCACCCAGTTGGGTAAAACGTATCTCATTCTCTGTGCGCACGATTTTCTTTCCGGTCATCGAGAAATATTCATCGACCATATCCTGGAACATACGCTTCGGAGATGCAATTTCCTGCGCTTTCATCGCAGAATCAGCACTGCCCGACTGCAGTTCAGCAATGATACGATTGCCGACATTCACCTGATAGTCAAGGTATTTACGCTGGAGTTGGAACAATTGCCAGTCGAGTTCGGTAGCCAACGACAGGTCAATCTTCGTTATCAGTTCCTGATTGATAAGCGGACGGTCGAACGAGCGTATTATGTCGTAGCGAATCCACTTTGCATCTTCAGGGAACACATCAAGGTGCACCCCTTTGAGCATGTGACTTGGGAACTCGCCACCAACAGCCAAGCCTTTCACCACCTTATTAATAATAGTACTCTTGCCGACACCATTGACACCAGAGAGCACATTAATCTTGCGATCGAGAGTCCAGCGGATGTGCTTAACGCCCGACCATAGAGAATCAATCTCTATCTGCGTGATATATTCTGCGTATTTCATATTCCTTATTCTTCGGAAAGGAGGGCGTGATCGATGAGAATCATCGCCTCGGTTTTGTATTCATCGAGATGAAGGTCACGGAGCTCTCCAATCATTGCATCCAGCACATTCTCGTTGCTGTTGTCTTTGGTGAGTTCGGCAAACACCTTCAACTCCGCAGCCGCCTCACCAACCTTGCCGAGCATCCACAGTACGATACTCTTACGGAGATGCGCCTTTACCGTAGGCTGTTCCAGTTTATCGTAGAAACGCAGCGCCTCCTCGTATTTCTTCTGCAACAGATTGCCCCATGCCAATGCCTCGTAGTATCCACTCTCATCACTGGAATTATATGCCAGGCGATATAAAGTCTGCATACCCTCATCAGCCAGTCCTATCTGCAACTGGCAGAGAGCCATACGGAACTCCTCAACCTCGATGTCATCGTCAGGAGAAGCCTGGGAGATGTATCGTGAATAGAAGTCGAAAGCTTGGTCATAACGTCCTATATTGAATGCCATATTACCACATCGCAGCAACAACTGACGATTATCTGGTGTCTTTAGAAGAGCACTATTATAGAAGCGAAGGGCTGACGAATACTCACCGATGCTTTCGACGAAGAGGGCGTAAAGCTTCAAAAATTCAACATTGTCGTAATCACGAAATTTATCTAACATACGGCGCAACCCCTCCGTGTGCTTCTTACGGTGAAGATTACGACAAACCTGCATAGGATATCGCGTACCTTTGAATTGCTGATACATCAACGGACTCATGAAGAAGCACACAGAAGTTTCAGATGCGAATGGCGAAGTGAAGTTGCGCTTATCGGAATAGATATTGAAGAAACGGTACAAATCATTGATATACTGTCGGCGTTTCAATGCAGGATTCTCATCAACCTCACCGCCAAAGCCAGCCACAAGTTCACCTTTCTTCATCATATCAACAAATTCCTTTGGAATCTGCGTGATGACATGCGCAAGCGACAGCATGAAACTATACCGGTCGGATGAGCACAATTGAGGATTTTCTACAAGTTTGCTTATCATCTCTGGAGGAATCTCACCCAGATTTGCGAGCATCAACTGCGGATGGTCGATATAGAACGGGCAGAACCAGTTCATCAGAGTGTAGAAGAACGAGAAATTCTTTGTTTTGGAGAATCCTCCGAAGAACACATCCGAACCGTTCTCGTGCAAGGCACGAATCTTTTCCTGTGCAGCCTCCACATCCTCCATAATCTTCTCCTCCTTGTCAGGATGAAGCAGAGCATCAAGATTCTCCTCATCAGTTTTATTTGGACTGATTATATTATTGCTGTTCTTTATCAATGTAGGGAATATCTCCTCATTGAGAGTTTTATCCACCTTCGGAGTATCAAGACACGCAAACATCTGCAACTGCAACTCCGTGAACTTCTGCATCATCCCCTCAACAGCCATTAGTTGTTCAAACGACTCACGGATTGCATCGCCGTACATCAGCATCTCGACATCATCAGGCAAAGCCATCGCTATGGCGACGACAGCCCGCTCACGCACTTCAGTACATGTGCTGGCTGAAGCCACCGAACAAAGAGTGACAAACTTGTTGGCATCGAACACTGTTCGTTGTGCAAGCAACATAGCAGCAAGGATTATCTGCTGATCGATAGCATCAATGAGGGGCGACAAAAGGACTGCGGTCATTGTTTCTGCATCATTAGACGACCATGGCAGAGAGGTGTATATGGTATCGAAGAGTGCTATGCGATAGCGAAGCAAGCGGTTGTGGATTTCTTTCTGTCGAGCAGATGAATCCGCTTCAAGCGACGCCAAGGCAAGTTCCTGTTCATAAGAAACGAGTGCATTCTCGATGGTGCTGTACTCGATGACCGTACGTTGGGCATTGCTGCGCGACTGATGGAAGGTGGAGTTATTGTCGGCAACACATTCCACAGTGAGTTCAAGAATAATGCGATACAGTCTGTGTTCAAGATCACTATAGAGCGAAGCACGGCCTGGATCATCGAAACCGTTGGCAAAGAACTGCCGCATCAAGGCATAATTGCTTGCCACACTATCGATGGCAGGCAAAAGACGCACCTGATGATGATCGGTGCAAAGTTTACGGAGTTCGTGGATGGTGATACCGATGCCACGGTCCTGTATATGTTTTCTTATTTGTTGCAGATGGGCGAGCATAATAATTTATTTTAGGAATTCATGAACCTTGGCGAGTGTCTCGTCAGCAGGTTTCTCCGTGTGGATATAGGTTATCTTTGGCAGACGATTCACTACTGATGTATCGACAGAACAGTATTTCTGCAATTCCGGAGCATACGCCTTGAAACCATACTTATTGAGCGAGTCGCAAGCACGGTCATACTCTTTCAACAGTTGTGTGATCTTCTCCTTGTTTTCTTCTTTTGTGGAATACTTCTCGCGGAACGCCAGCACACCAAACTTATCCTTCTGCTTTGCCGGTTTCAACACACGCTGACCATTGAGGACTGCCATTGTGAAGAACGGTTCAGGCAACCATCCCGTATCCATCTGGTTGTTGGTTAGCATAGCATAGCGAACGCCGAGGTCATTGATTTGTACCCGATAGACATTCGCTTGCGTCTTTACGTCAGCAAGAGCCTTGTCAGACAGATAGTCGGTAGCCGAGAAACGCGTCATGGCAATCATCTTATCGCCAAGTTGCTCAAGACGCGTCAGACGCGTATCTTTATTGGCAATGAGACTCCATTGCAGTTCGGTGGTAGAAGCATAATAGAACTTCACGCCCTGCCTCTTTGTTATGTACTCCGTACGGAATAATTCGGTAAAGGCACCATCGAGCGATTTTCCCACAAGAGCAGTATCGATGTCCATATGGGCTGTAAACGGCACGAGATTGACGGAAATACCAGCCTCGTCGAGCCACCCTCTGTCGTAGGCAATATATATCGGGAGGCAATCGATTGTTGGCATCACACCGATGTTCACACCTTCAGGAACGGTCCCTTTTGATGCTTTTTCCGGTGAAGAAGAATCATCTTTTTTGTTGCACGCAACAAGGGCGACAAGCAACAAAAATATGTATATGACGAGTTTTCTCATTTTTGTTTTCTTTATATTTTCGACAAAAGTACGAATAAATTTCCGTGTTGCAAAATAATTTATTACTTTTGCATAACCAAAATTGAAAAAATGGCAAAAGATAAGGTAATGTATGTCTGCGACAACTGTGGTCAGGAGTCACCTAAATGGCTCGGCAAATGCCCAGCATGCGGACAATGGAACACATTTAAAGAGATACGCATTGCGGCAACAACCACTGCTTCAAAGGCAGCACAGTCGGCCGCCAAAGGAGTGAGAGGCGGGGTGACAGCAAAACTCGGCGAAAAGAAGACATTCACCCTGCGGTCGGTTTCTTCAAAAGACGAACCACGAATGGACCTTGGCGATGCAGAGCTCAACAGAGTGTTGGGGGGTGGCTTGGTGCCAGGAAGTATCATATTGTTAGGCGGTGAACCAGGAATCGGCAAGAGTACACTGACGCTTCAAACGATACTGAACCTCCGCGATAAGAACATACTATATGTCAGCGGTGAGGAGAGCGCGCACCAGTTGAAGATGCGTGCCGACCGACTATTGTGTAACACATCAGGCGAAAAGGGTGAAATATCTGAAAACCTGAATGTTATGTGTGAGACATCGCTTGAAGATATCTTTGAGCATATCAAGGATCTCGCACCCGAACTATTGGTCATTGACTCCATTCAGACGATAGCCACAGCAGAGGTGGAAAGTTCACCGGGAAGCATAGCACAGGTAAGAGAATGCGCTTCGGCTTTGTTGCGTTTCGCAAAGTCAAGCGGCACCCCTGTCATCCTCATCGGACATATAAACAAGGAAGGAAGCATTGCTGGTCCGAAGATACTGGAACATATCGTTGATACCGTCATACAGTTTGAAGGTGACCAGCATTATATGTACCGTATTCTGCGAAGCATAAAAAACCGTTTCGGCAGCACATCTGAATTGGGAATCTACGAGATGCAACAGAACGGATTGCGACAAGTGAGCAACCCATCGGAACTGCTGTTGACTCAAGACCACGAAGGACTGTCGGGCATAGCCATCAGTGCAGCGATAGAAGGAGTACGTCCATTCTTGGTAGAGACACAAGCCTTGGTATCGACAGCGGCTTACGGCACTCCACAAAGATCGGCAACAGGTTTTGACCAGCGAAGGCTGAACATGCTCCTCGCTGTTTTGGAAAAGCGCGTGGGATTCAAACTGATGCAGAAGGATGTGTTCCTGAACATAGCAGGAGGCCTGCGTGTAACAGACCTTGCCATGGATCTCAGTGTCATCGCCGCAGTACTGTCGAGCAATGTTGACACCCCGATAGAATCAGGATGGTGTATGTGTGGCGAGGTTGGGCTGTCGGGCGAAGTACGCCCTGTGAACCGTATCGAGCAGCGCATCTCTGAAGCAGAAAAACTCGGTTTCACCGATATTATCATCCCGAAATACAATGCTCAAGGGCTCGATAAAAGCAAGTATAAGATAAACATTCATCCTGTAAAAAAAGTGGAAGAGGCACTCAGATGCTTGTTTGGATAGCCCCTTTCCTTCTAAAATATGAAAGATAGCATAATAATAGTAAGTGGTGGTATGGATTCCATCACTATGTTATATGATTTTGCATCAGATATTGCATTGGGTATTTCGTTTGATTATGGAAGTAATCATAATGACAAGGAGATTCCATTTGCAAAGATGCACTGTGAGCGATTGGGAATAAAGCATATCACTATCCCACTCGACTTTATGCACCAATACTTCAAATCATCATTACTTGAAGGAAGCGAAGCCATTCCCGAAGGACACTATGAAGAAGAAAACATGAAGTCAACAGTTGTTCCGTTCCGCAACGGAATAATGCTTGCCATCGCCGTTGGTTTGGCAGAGAGCAACGGTCTGAAGAAGATTTTCATTGCCAACCACGGCGGAGATCACACCATCTACCCCGACTGCCGACCGGAATTCATAAAAGCATTTAACGACGCTTCCGTTGCCGGAACTTTCGAAGGTCTTACCATTGAGGCGCCATACACCAATATCACCAAGACCGACATAGCCAAAAGAGGCAAGGAACTCGGCATCGACTACACCGAAACATGGTCGTGCTATAAAGGCGGCGACAGGCATTGCGGAAAGTGTGGAACATGCGTTGAACGCAAAGAAGCACTGTTTTTGGCAGGTATAGACGACAAAACGATATACGATGATTAATTTTTCTATTAAATATTTTAATAGTTTCTTTTGTATTTCGAACTTTTTTAATATCTTTGCATTGAAATAATCAAATTGAATTGATATATCACATTTTAATATTTTTACAATCATGGCAACAAAAATCAATGATTACGATTTCGCTGGTAAGAAGGCGATTGTTCGTGTAGACTTCAATGTACCTCTCAAGGAGGGCAAGATCACTGACGACACACGTATCCGCGGTGCTCTTCCTACACTCAAGCTCATCCTCGAGAAGGGCGGTTCTCTCATCATCATGTCTCACATGGGTAAACCAAAGGGCAAGGTAAAGCCAGAACTCTCACTTAAGCAGATTGTTGACGCTGTAAGCGAGAAACTCGGTTGTCCAGTACAGTTTGCAGAGGATTGCCAGAAGGCAGACGAGCAGGCTGCAGCTTTGAAGCCAGGTGAGGTACTCCTCCTCGAGAACCTCCGTTACTACCCAGAAGAAGAGGGTAAGCCAGTAGGTATCGACAAGGAAGATCCTGCTTATGAAGAGGCAAAGAAGGCAATGAAGGCATCACAGAAGGAGTTTGCAAAGAAACTCGCTTCATATGCTGACTGCTGGGTAATGGACGCATTCGGTACAGCACACCGCAAGCACGGTTCTACAGCTGTTATCGCTGACTACTTCGCACCAGAGGATCGTATGCTCGGTCTCTTGATGGAGAAGGAAGTAAAGGCTGTTGACAATGTGCTCAACAACATCCAGCGCCCATTCGTTGCAATCATGGGTGGTTCAAAGGTTTCTTCAAAGATTGGTATCATCAAGAACCTCCTCGGCAAGGTTGACAAGCTCATCCTCTGCGGTGGTATGACATATACATTCT
>JAZQOD010000025.1:0-4014 GCA_045627685.1 Prevotella sp.
CTGGAAGAAACAAGGGTCGATGCTGTTGTTCACACCAATCTCTGGCGAGGTAAAGAGCACCTTGCTGTTTGAGTAAGGACCATAGATACGCTTTGATGTAGCCACACCAATGGCACACTCATCACCATGTCCCCATACTCCGTGTGAATAATAGAGCACATAATTGTTGCCAATCTTGTTCACATCTGGTGCCCAGAATGCCCAACCATGCTCACAGTAGTAATCAGGACGGGTGGCATCGGTGAAAGCCGTACGGAGATAGTTCCAGTTCACAAGGTCCTTAGACTTCATAACCGGTATGTTATGAGTGTCTTCAGTAGCCATGAGATAGAAATATCCGTCATCGCCTCGCATCACTGTTGGATCAGGCAGCGAACGATGAGTCACAGGGTTGTTGTAAACCTGTGCCTCGCCAGCAGCTGCCAGTCCAAGAAATGCTAAACAGAAAAGTATTTTCTTCATTATTGTTTAATTACTGCTTGTCTCTGAAGAGAGTCACTGCTGCGTACACTACACTACCCTCTGGATCAAGTGCTGTTTGCGACAAGTCGATAGGAGTACCCTTGACATTGATATTCACAACAGCACGCTGGAACTCTACTGTGATATCCTTACCCTCAGAATCCTTCTGGGTTTCCATAATATCCTCCCAGATATTCTGCTCTGCGATATAGTCAAGGAGCTGGCTATATGCAATAGTTGTGGAAAGTGTACTCAAATCACCTGGTACCTGCTGGTTGGAGAGAGCTTACTTTGTGTCGCCCTCAGCACGGGTGTTGGTGAAATAGAGTTCATATGTAGCATTGGTCACATCAATCCAGCGCAAAATGAGCTGCTCATCCTCTGCAGGGAGATTTATAGTAGCACCAGTACGGAAATCAATAGTAAATTCTGTATTCTGGAGGTGCATCTTCTTGAGTGAAGGAACACCAGGACCATCTTCCTGAACACAAGAAGCAAAACCCATAGTCAGCACAACAGCTGACAGAATCATATAAGCAATTTTTTTCATAATTCAATTGTTTTTAATTTGCTGGTTCAAATGAAGTTGTCATATCAAGTGCATTAATACTGAAAGTGTATTTACCAGTGACTGCAACTACCCACTTGTTATCACCACCTTCATTCTCATTTCGAGCAGGTGTCAGAATATGGTTCTCAGCAGGATTTGCACCAGCCTCAGGAGCATAGAAGCCCATGCCACCCCATGAGTTTGCTGTCAGAACCTTGAACTCACCCTTACTTGGATCGCTTGTACCATTTGCACCTGGAGCAGGGTATGCACCTGGTGCATAGAAGTTACCAGTCCAAGAATAAATGTAAGGAGTACGTGGATTATCAGAAGGTATCATGTAGTATGCGGCTTCATTAAGAACCCAACCTACATCAATACCATCGCCAACCATATATGGAGTTGCGCCTTCTGGCATCTTGATGTTAAGAACACGAACATCAAGGTACTCATCATTAACATCAACCATCATAGTACCAGCCTCTGTGATTGGGAATTGCAACTCATCCTCACGAGTAGGAGCATTAGGAACCTCCTCATCGATATACTTGAGTTTGCCATTCTCATCCATGTAATAAGATGCCGCTTGCTTTGAAGTAACTGGTTTCTGGAAATAAACAGTACCGGCAGTTACATTAATCTTACCAGTATATACTCCAGTACCGAGAGTGTTCTGTGTAAGTTCAAGTGTCGACAGTTTACCCTTGGCGTCTGTGATATAAGCTATGAGCGAGATTGGATATTTCTCCCAACCAATTACATTAACATCAACAGTAGATGTCTGTGGCTTGATGTACACCAGTTCATTGTTGATAGTTCCTACAACCTGTGCTGTGATACTGATCTCATCACCTGGAAATGCCCAGCGAGCAACGATTGTGTTAAGGTCATTATGGGTAATAGTATAAGTCAAATTACCACTTGAGTCCTTACCAAACTTTCCGATGCATCCAGTTTCTCCATCAGCAAAGAATGCAGTATGGTCATCATTCTTGCTCTCTGTAGCATAGAAACGTACAAGATATGAAACAGGATCGTTTACCTGTATTGGCGACCATGTAAGTGTCAACGCAGTTTCGTTACTATATGTACCAGAGAGAACGATGAGGTTCTTCTCAGAATCGCTGTTTACACCCAGTGTTGCACCAACATGCATTTCATCTGGCTGATCAGGCAACTCATAGTACTCAGGATCTTTGTTACATGATGCCATCAATGCAACTACACCAAGCAACATGAAAAATTTATATAGTTTCATAATAATACTAATTATCAATTTTCAATTATCAATTATAAATTAGCTTACTCAGTTGTCCAGAATGGACCCTGTACGAGGTTAGTATTCTTTTCGTACTCATCGATGTAAACTGGGAAGAAGTAGTACTTACGCTTCCATACACGAGCTGGTTGCCAACCTGTCATACGCTTACAGAATGCAGGGTTATGAGTTCCCTTTGCTTCCTGCTGCTTTGTACGGGTTGCAGTAACTGTCATACCCTCGTTCAAACCTGTGAGCTCATAAGCATAGTCATAAGCGTAAACATGAGAGTTATTTGAACGGTTTGCATTAGCAGCCATCCAACGACGGATATCATACCAGCGGTTGTTCTCGCAGCAGAGCTCTACACGACGCTCAAGGTGGATAACCTTACGGAGAGCAGCCTGATCGTCATCAACATGGATGAACTCTGGATCATCAACAGCTACAGCATCGAATGTGTATTGGCGAACACCTGCGCGCTCACGAATTCTATTAAGGTAGATGAGAGCAGATGAACGTGCCTCTGATGTGTTGTATGCCTCATTCTCAGCTTCTGCATAGTCGAGGTATGTAAAAGCAAGACGATAGAGGAATCCCTGACGGCTTGTTACTTTGCGTGGGGTGTAAGAGTCGGTCATACAGAGAGACTTACGTACGAGGTAACCGTTCTGTGGCGCATCGTGTGGAGATGTCTCGCGAATGTTATCCTTGCCATTCCAATAGAAATCGAAAGGACGGCCGAGAACTGTGTTCCAAGAACCGTTGTAAGATACAGCATTGTAGAAGCGAGGCTCACGGTTGCAGTACATATTGAATGTACCCTTGGCTGTGATCTCACCTGCATTACCTGTACCGTGCTCCCAGTTTGTTTCGTATTTCTCAACGGCACTTGACAATTCCGACTCAGTTTCACGGTCGTAGCCAGAGTTTGGATCGTCGATAGGAAGACCGTTCTTTGTGAAGAATGCATCAACAAGACCCTGGTAAACACCAAGACCGTTACCACCACCAAGTTCACGAACAGATGCTGTACGGAGGAATGTGTCCTCATAAGCGTTGCCCTTTGTTACAGGGAAAGTGATCTCGCGGTTACCCTCACTCCACTTCTTGATGTGTACATTGTATGTTGACATGAAAGGATCGTCTTTTCCGTCAGGTCCCTTCTCTTTGTAGAGTTCATAGCCAGCTGCCTCTGCCTCGTCAATAACGAGCTTACAAGCTTCTGCTGCCTTAATCCACTTGTTGTGATCGTAAACAGGATTGAAGATGAGTTCACCTTTCTTGTTTTTATAGTCTGCATACCATGGGTTACCGTTAACCAATGGAGAAGCTGCAAAGAGAAGCATACGAGAACGGACTGTCAAAGCCATAATCTTGTTGATACGACCATACTTTGATGGGTCGGCATATACTGCAGGAAGTGCATTTGCTGCATCAAGCATTTCCTTATCGCAATACTCTACAATCTCGTCGAATGGTGACTGACCTACCATCAAGTCCTCAAGATTGAAGTCTGTTGGAGCAATATAGTCAGGACGGAAAGGCACACCACCATAGTTTTCAGCAAGCAACCACCAAGCATAAGCAGTGAGGAACTTCACCTCGTTCTTCATATTCGTAATCTCGGTCTTAGTGATTTCACCGTCATTAAGTTCGTGAACTCTCTCGTTGAAGATATATCCCTGACGAATACGCTGTGGCATATAAGCCCAGAGGTTACCATCCCATGGAGAGTTGATAG
>JAZQOD010000026.1:0-5728 GCA_045627685.1 Prevotella sp.
CGGTTCTGGTCGTCTTCGAGAGTGCCATCCTCCACTATCGGCTTGCGGGAGTCACGCTGGTAACTCTCCTTGCGGGCACCGACAAACTCCACCTCGGTGTCGCGGTATTTCACCTGTGCCGTACCGAAATTCTTATATACAGCCACATGGGCTTTCTTGCCGAGTATCTTCTTCAGTTCCTGGGCTACGGCAATGCCACTTCCCACCACAACGACATCAATATCGTTGGATGGTCGTTCAAGGAAGATGTCACGCACAAAACCTCCCACAACATAGCACTCCACGCCGAGAGTATCGGCTGCCTGTGATATCTTGTGGAAGATGTCCTTATCTAATATTTCCGCCAGTTCGCTATCGCTGAAATTTCTCATCAAATAAAAAACTTTCTAAAATCAAATGCAAAATTACAAAAAAATGGCGAGATATGAACTTTTTTTAGTAAATTTGCAGTCAATATGAAGAATCTGATTATATCAGCAGTAGTAATTCTGGTGGTTTTTGGCCTCGCGGCGTGCCATCAGAAGACTGAGGACGACAAGGCTCGTCCTATGCTTGAGGGTATTGAAGCATCGGTGCAGGCTGGCGATTTCCGCAGTGCACTGGACTCCATAGTGATACTACGCGACCGTTATCCGAAGGCCATCGAAACTCGCAAGCGTGCTCTCGAACTGTGGCAGGAAGCATCACTGCTCCAGGCTCAGCACGAGGTGGCTGTGACAGACTCGGCTCTTCAGGCAACGATAGCACAGATCGACCAAGCCCCTACCCTGCTGGAGCAGAATATGCTACGCAACAAGCGCGACTCGCTGCAGGCTCGCTATGATGCAGAGTGTGGGGTGGTTAGGATAATTAGGGCTAAGAAAAAGGGAGACCTTCCCCCAACCCCTTCTTCTGCCCTGACGAGCGAAGCGGCAAAGCCGAGCGCCTTTCAGGACGGGGAGTAAAATGTCCTTATAGCAAATATGTAAAATCAAAAAATCAATGAATCAAGAAATCAACAATATAGGAGTATCTACTCCCCTCCTTGAAAGGGAGGGGCAAGGGGGTGGGTCTGAGTTTGAGGCCGCCATGGCGATGTGCCGTGAGGTGTTCAGAAAGAAACTCTACGACTACAAACCTTCTTGGCGAATGCTCCGTCCGGAGTCGCTGACCGACCAGTTGTTCATCAAGGGCAAGCGCATACGCACGCTTGAGATAAAGAAGGAATCAAAGGTGGGCGAAGGCATACTGCCGGAGTTCATGGCTCTTATCAACTATGGTCTCATCGGACTGATACAGTTGGAAAAAGGGTTTGCCGACAAGGTGGACATGACCAACGATGAGGCGATGGCTGAATACGACCGTTGGGCAAAGGCGTGCACCGAACTGATGCTCAAGAAGAACCACGACTATGGTGGTGCTTGGGAGGACATGCGTGTGAGCAGTTACACCGATTTCATCCTCACCAAACTGGAGCGTATCAAAGAGATTGAGGACCACGCCGGCGAGACGCTCGTCAGCGAGGGCATCGACGCGAACTACATGGATATCATCAACTACTCCGTGTTTGCGGTAATTAAACTTGGAGTAAGGAAGTGAGAAACAGGTTGACGAGGGTAATAGTAAATGTCTGCCGAATCATTGTCGCACTGACATTCATCCTTTCGGGATTTGTCAAGGCCATCGACCCGCTCGGCACACAATACAAGATCGAGGACTACCTCGGGGCACTCAACATGGGCGGCATGCTGCCCGACTGGTTGACGCTCGCCACATCCGTGGGACTGTCGGCATTGGAGTTCACCCTCGGCGTACTGCTCCTCTTCGCCATGATGCGAAAGACTGCCAGCCGACTGTCTGTGGTGTTCCTCCTCGGAATGACCATCGTCACCATCTGGCTCTACCTCTTCGACCCGATAAGCGACTGCGGATGCTTCGGCGATGCAGTACATCTGACAAACGGTCAGACCTTACTGAAGAACATCGTTCTGCTCGTGCTTGCCATCATCGTGGCATGGCGACCGGAAGACATGATAAAAGCGCTCTCCAAAGGTAACAGCGTACTGGTGATGAACTACGCCGTGATATTCATCCTGGCGTTTGCTGCCTACAGCATGTATCTGTTGCCACCGTTCGACTTCCGTCCGTATCACATCGGAGCAAACATCGAAGAGGGAATGGCAATCCCTGAGGATGCCGAACAGCCGGAGTTCAAGACCACCTTCGTGATGAAGAAGGACGGACAGACCAAGGAGTTCACACTCGAGGAATATCCTGACTCTACATGGGAGTATGTGGACACCAAGACCGAGATAGTGAAACAGGGCTATGTGCCACCAATCCACGACTTCTCGATACAGACCGCCGATGGCGATGACATAACAGAAGAGGTACTTCAGCACGAGGGTTACACCTTCCTCCTGATATCGCCATACATCGAGAAAGCCAACGACTCGAACTTCGGTCCTATCGACCAGATCTACGAGTACGCCAAGGAGCAAGGCTATCCGTTCTACTGTCTCACCTCGAGTGGCGAGGCTGCGATATCCCACTGGCAGGATATGACCGGAGCGGAATATCCGTTCTGTGCCACCGACCCAGTGACGCTCAAGACCATCATCCGAAGCAATCCGGGACTGCTTCTGCTGAAGGACGGCACGATAATCCAGAAGTGGAGCCACAACGATCTGCCAAGCGAGGACGAACTCAACGCCCCACTCGACGAACTGCCGATAGGCAAGCAGCGCGAGGTGAGCGACATGATGCAGATTATGAAGATCCTCGCATGGTTCTTCCTGCCACTGATAATCCTCTCGATAGCCGACAGAACCTTCGCGTTCACACAGTGGTTCATGAGGAAAAGAAGAATCACAGCATTAAAGGAACAACGTTTATCATCCATATTAACTCTTAAAAAAGAAAAGAAAATGGCAAAGAAAATTGTAGCAGGTAACTGGAAAATGAACAAGAACCTGCAGGAGGGTGTTGCCCTCGCAAAGGAACTCACAGAAGTAGTAAAGAACCCTAACTGTGAAGTAGTAATCGGTACTCCATTCATCCACCTCGCATCAGTTGCTCAGGTAATCGAGGGTAGCTGCATCAAGCTCTCTGCAGAGAACTGCGCTGACAAGGCTTCAGGTGCTTACACTGGTGAGGTTTCAGCTGAGATGGTTAAGTCAACAGGTGCTGAGTATGTAATCCTCGGTCACTCAGAGCGTCGTGAGTACTATCACGAGACTCCAGAGATCCTCAAGGAGAAGGTAGAGTTGGCACTCGCTAACGGTCTGAAGGTAATCTTCTGCATCGGTGAGTCACTCGAGGAGCGTGAGGCAAACAAGCAGGAAGAAGTTTGCAAGGCAGAGCTCGCTGGTTCAGTATTCCACCTCACAGCAGAGCAGTGGAAGAACATCGTAATCGCTTACGAGCCAATCTGGGCTATCGGTACAGGTAAGACTGCTACTGCTGACCAGGCTGAGGAGATCCACGCTTACATGCGTTCATGCGTTGCTGAGGTTTACGGTGCAGAGGCTGCTGCTGAGACAACTATCCTCTATGGTGGTTCATGCAAGGCTTCAAACGCTCCTGAGCTCTTCGCTAAGCCTGACATCGACGGTGGTCTTATCGGTGGCGCTTCATTGAAGGCTGCTGACTTCAAGGGCATCATCGACGCTTGGGGCTAATAATCCCACCCCACGATTCCTGTGTTTGATTGAACAAAAACCAGAATAAACCCCTTGTGCTTATGTCGAGCCTGTTGGCTTGCTGCTATGAGCGCCTCAAAATCCTTGAGAGTAACTCTCAGATATTTTGAACCACTCACATCAGCGTGGTGCTACTCACCACTCGACATAACCCCAAGGCGATAAACCGGAAATAAACCACCATCCGGGTACCCACTCTTGACTGGTCTCTGGGGGCATTGAAGTATTGAAGAATTGAAGTATTGCGCTCGGCTTTGCCGCTTTCATAGCGCAGCGGAGAAAGAAATATTGACTTTTCTTCTCAGTGCGTAGCATGGTTTATTTTCTGTTTATCGCCTTGAAGAGGATGAAAGCTTTCTGAAAGAAAGTGATGATATGCTTTCTGTTTGGGCGTTAAGAATTTATTCTTATAAGAACAAAGTGGAAGTATAGCGTCAGGTGCTGATAGGCACCCATCCTCTTCAAGGGGTTTATCTCGGTTTTCTTCAATCCCAGCAAACCCTAAATAGTAGGGAACTCTAAAATAGCAATCTTATATGAAAAGAATTCTATTTTTAACTCTTATATTGGTCTGCGCGCTCAATGCCAGTGCGCAGACCTATATCGAACACCTGCAGACTCGCGAGGCAGGTAAAGGCACCGTGACCGTCCATGAGTCGAGCGACATCGACAAACTCGTGAACGGCACCAACCCGATGGTTGCTGAAATCAAGAAGACTACCCCTGCACCAGCACCAAAGAAAGCCGAGAAAAAAGAAACAGCGAGCGAAAAGCACGAGACAGTGAAGAAAACACCCGTCACAACATCCGAAGGAATGGATATCACCGCTCTCGACACCAGCAAGAAAGTCATGCGCAACGCCTATAAGATACAAGGCTATCGCGTGCAAGTCTATGCAGGAGGCAACTCACGCAAAGACAAACAAAAAGCAGAACAGATAAGCAACGAGATAAAATCGCTCTTCCCAGGGCAACCCGTCTATTGCCACTTCTACTCACCACGATGGATATGCCGAATGGGCAACTATCGCACATACGAAGAGGCACAACAGATATTAAGCCGAGTGAAGTCATTAGGCTACACACAGGCAAGCATCGTAAAGGGACAGATCACTGTCACCGACTAAAACAAACGGAAATAATGGACAACCCACAATACCTACGCGACGGTCAGGAAGAACTGGCTGCCCACTATAAAGAAATCATAACCCTCCTCGGCGAGGACGTAGAACGCGAAGGACTGCAGAAGACTCCGCTCCGCGTGGCACGTGCAATGCAAGCACTCACACGAGGATATTTCCAAGACCCAGAGGCAACCCTCCGCGAAGCAATGTTCGCCGAAGACTACAACCAGATGGTCATCGTCAAGGACATCGACTTCTACTCGATGTGCGAGCACCACATGCTACCATTCTTCGGTAAGGTACACATCGCATACATCCCTAACGGATACATCACCGGACTCAGCAAGATTCCACGCGTCGTGGACATCTTCAGTCACCGCTTGCAGGTTCAGGAACGCCTCACACAGCAGATCAAAGACTGTATCGAGAACACCCTCCACCCTATGGGCGTGATGGTAGTCGTTGAGGCAGAGCACATGTGCATGCAGATGCGCGGTGTCGAGAAGCAGCACTCCGTCACCACCACCTCTGCCTTCAGCGGTGCCTTCCAGCAAGCCAAAACCCGCGAAGAATTCATGAACCTCATCAGGTAGCCCCTCCCCATAAGGAGCCTGTGTTTGATTGAACAAAAACCAGAATAAACCCCTTGTGCTTATGTCGAGCCTGTCGGCTTGCTGCTATGAGCGCTTCAAAATCCTTGAGAGAAAACTCTCAGATATATTGAACCACTCACATCAGCGTGGTGCTACTTATCACTCGACATATCCCCAAGACGATAAACCGGAAATAAACCGCCTTCCGGGAATCAGATTCTATGCGGCAACCTTTTCCGTGCGTAGCTTGGTTTATCGCGAGTGAAACGAGCTTGTTTATCGCCGCGGTGAGGTTAGTTCGCAGAACTGAATATGGATTGAGTGACTGATG
>JAZQOD010000027.1:0-2709 GCA_045627685.1 Prevotella sp.
GTCCAGGTGGCAGACTGTGGGTAGAAGTTCCAGCAGGTCATCTGCACATGGCGGTTCTCGGCAGTCGAATAGAACGCCTTGCCGATAGGCTTGTAGCGGTCGCCAAAGCCGTTGTCCATAAGTTCGATGAACGGCAGTTGCACCAACATCAACTGTTACATGATGTCGCGCTCCTTGGGACTGATGAAAGCGCTCACCACCACTGCTCCTTCGCGAGCAGCCTGCAGCACAGCCGCCTTCTGCTTGTCGAAGAGCCATGCGTCAGCCCTGTGGCATATCAGGCTCACCTTGCGCTCTGCTCCCAGCAAAGCCCTGTTGCCTACATAGTCAATGCCAAGACTGCTAGCCTCGCCGTTCAGCCTCGCTCGGACCTTTGCCTGTGCCTCACGGCATTTGTCGGGATTTGCGCTCATCCATCGGTCGGCGGCAACAGCCCCCAGAGCCCGCTCAATAGTCCAGTTGCGAGAGCGCTGATTGCGCATCACGCGGAAACGATCAGGCCTTGGGCGTGTTATCAGTCGTTTGCGTGGGTTGTTGCGTATATACTGGCGCTTTATCTCTATCTCCTCCTCTGTCACAGCCTCCACATCGTTGTAGCCACGCACAAAAAGCGACGGCCCGCGGTAGGTCAGCGTGTGATCCCGGTCTTGCCACTCCGGCGTACGTACGCCTTTTTCATATGTCATCTCGCGCCAAGGTATGCCCAGCGTGTCCCAATAACCGTGGGTACAGCCAACCATGAATCCATATACAATCCTTCCCAGATGTTTCTTATTCTCAGGTTTCAGATGCACCAGCCCATGCACATGCTCGGGCATAATCTGAAATTCAATATTCTCTATGCCAGGATAGAACGCCGGATTGTCGTTCCAACTCTTCTCCACGGCTTTGCCAAGTTCCGTCAACACACACCGCGGGGCATTGGCGCCCCCATCTGCCGCCTCGGGATCACCATCGAGAAATCCAAGCACTGGCGCCTCACCTCTCACATTGAGCGTCACATGAAACCACCCCTCAGTGTAGTCATTGAGAGGATTACGCTTCAAAGCCTCAGGCGTTTCAGCCTCTTTCCGGCGTATCTTGGCAATCTGTTCGGGAGTTAGTGGCATACAGCAATCGTTTCTTTGTTTCTGCAAAGATACGATTTTTATTTCAAATAATAAGAACCAATCAATTCATTTCTGCAGAAAAATATATTTCCGGAAAACACGAGAGTAAAAAGTTAAAAGGTTAAAAGGTTAATTTTACTTTTTCCCTCTCTAGCAGGAACTATTTTCAACAGGAGATGTGTTTATAGAATTCAATATAGTATATAAAATATACTATATTGGAATATTTCCACCCCCTCAAAAGGTCAACAGAATCCAAAATTAACCTTTTAACTTTTTAACCTTTTTGGCGCTAGCAAACCAATGTAATGTGAAATATATTTACATGCGTTGTGTAGTCATTTCTATTCCGTCCATTTCATGTCATGAAAACGCCCAAATGACACCATGAAAGCGCCCAAATGACATGACGAAAATGGCGCTTTCATCTGGTCAAAACGGTGCTTTTATAATGCATTGAAAATCAATTTGTTATAATGGCAAAAATGACAAGAATTGAAGAAAGCAATATTCTTATGACAAGCGAAAGATTTTGACAATACCTCTGCGTAATTTGCAATTTGTAAAGAATTAATTACTTCCCTCGCTGACCAGCCCCCGGCGTTGCCGACGAGGCTTGCTCAGTCAGTGAGTCTCAAACGAGTTTTCGACAAGTTTGTTCTGCTCACATTTTTCCTTTCCATCATGGCGATGTAAAGAAAAAATTGTTCGCATTTGTTAAAAATAAAATGAGAGGCAAAAAAACTTGGAATCGCTTTGAAAATTTAGTAACTTTGCAGTGTCGTTTGAAGGACACTGCGAGCCCGAGGCTACACTCGGCAGAGCGGAATAAATTCCACCGATGAACCATGAATAATCAGCTATCAAGCAAGCTTGTACCTGATTCCCCATGTTCATCAAGAGCGATGCTCTTTTGCTCTGCTCTCGTTTGCACCGGCCTTGCACTGTCTCGGGTTCTATGAACCCGTTAAGGACGGAACCGCCAGAGGTCCTAAGCGAAGGACAAGTGATGAAGATCTCCTGCTAAAGTCCACAGCAGCAAAAGCGATTCCCTAAACCAACATTATTTATTAACACAAGTACTAAACCAGACCCAAGCCCTGAAACGGTCGCAACAGGAGCCCCTCCCCAGCCCTCCCCTCATTGGGAGGGAGCATAGAGTGAAATGCCTTCAATCAAAAAAGGGTATTTACAATCGTCCCCCTAATGGGGGGAGTTAGAGGGGGGGCGTTGTTTAGAGGGGGCTCCTAATTAAAATGATAAATTACAAACTTATGAAGAACAATAACGCTTCTTCTGCTAACTATGGTCGCTACTACGCTAAGGCATACCACACTCAGACCGTGGATCTCAACACCCTCGCTGAGCGTATCCAGCGTAACTGTACCGCCAAGAAGTCCGACTGTCTTGCAGTGCTCACTGAGCTTGTGGAGGTACTCCATGATGAGCTTATGGCATCACATGTAGTACGCATCGATGGCTTCGGCTCGTTCAAGGTCGGTCTCAAGAGCAAGTACGCCAAGACCGATTCCGAGTTCAACGCATCACAGCACATCAGTGGCTGTAAGGTGAACTTCCGTCCGGAGTACACCATCGTTGC
>JAZQOD010000028.1:0-5789 GCA_045627685.1 Prevotella sp.
CATCTTGATGCCTTTCTCGCGGCAGAAGTTTGCTATGCGATCGGCCTTCTCCCAGTCCCATTCGCCTTCTTTTGGCTGAACGCTCACTGGTTTCATATCGTTCTCAGCAGTGACGCTGTTAAACTCACACTCAATAAGAGCCATCTGGTCAGGATCGGTCACATTACGCTGGTTCACAGCAACGCCCACCTTAAAGTAATCCTTGTAAGCCTCCTTGAAGGTCTTCACATCCTGCGCCTTAGCACCTGTCAAAATACCGACAGCGCAAATAATGGTAACAAAAAGTCGTTTCATATCTTTATTTAACTTTTAATTTTTCACTCTTCACTCTTCTCTCTTCTCTCTTCATTCCTACCCTTCAATCGTCTCAATCGTACCGTCCTCGTTGTAATGTAATTCTGCCACTTTGAGCGAACGGAGGCTGTTCACACCACCTGAAGGAACCGAATCATGATGGAAGAGATACCATTTCCCCTTGAATTCCACAATCGAGTGATGTGTTGTCCAACCGGCTTTCACTGGAGTTAGGAGAACACCCTTGAACACGAAAGGTCCGTAAGGATTGTCGCCGATAGCATAGCAAATCATGTGAGTGTCACCGGTAGAGTATGAGAAATAATACTTCCCCTTGTATTTATGGCACCATGAAGCCTCGAAGAAACGGTGCGGGTCATCGGCCTTGAGCGGTTTGCCCTCCTCGTCAACGATGATCACTGGTTTTGGAGCCTCTGCAAAATGAAGCATGTCGGGTGCAAGGCGAGCCACACGCGAAGGGAGAGCATCGACCTCCGACTTCTTTGCAGGAACAATACCCTCGGTGTCTCCCGGAGGAGGACAGTATGGACCTACCTCGTTGAAGGCAATCTTGTTGTCCTTGTACCACTGCAACTGACCGCCCCAGATGCCGCCAAGATAGAAATAGTATTCGCCGTCATCATCCTTGAGAACGGCATAGTCGATGGAATATGAACCGTGCATAGGGTCGTTGAGTGGAATGAACGGACCTTCCGGTCTGTCGGCAACGGCAATGCCAGTGCGGAATATATCGTTCTTATCTTTTGCTGGGAAATACATATAATACTTCCCGTCTTTCTCCTGGACATCGTTATCCCACAGTTGATGACTCGCCCAAGGTATATCCTCAAGTTTGAGTATGCAACCATGATCCACGAGTTCTTTCTCTCCATGGCAAACGGCTTCGAGATCATCGGTAGAGAACACATGATAGTCCTTCATCTCGTATTCAGCGCCACTGTCGTCATCACCAACACCTGCATCCCAGTCGTGAGATGGGTAGATGTATATTCTTCCGTTCCAAACATGAACAGAAGGGTCGGCCATATAGTCATGAGGCCACAAATAATATTTTTTAGTCATAGGGGTTCTTTTTATTTTCTTGCTTCTATTTCCTTGTTCATCTCATCAAGACGCTTGTCGGTAAGAGGATACTTGTAGATAAGGAATCCCACTACGATGAGGAGCAACGCAGGAATTATTGTTGTAAACCAGAGGATTGCTTCTTTTGATGATTCTGAGTAATCGGCAAGTTTTGGATAGTAAGCATTCACCGGTGCACTGATAAACGATGCCATGAACACAGTGATGAAGATGCATATCATAAGTTGCAGACACTTGTTTGCTGCAAACTCCTTGAACATCTCGCCGTAGGTCACAGGCTTCTCTGGTGTGGTGGCAATGCGCTCCTTGCAACCCTTGAAACAGTAGAGCAGAAGTACAAAACCAACCAGTGCGAATATCGATGTCACGGTGAACCACGCCATTGGTGCAGTTGGGAGTGCCGAAGCCTCACTGGCGAGGTTAAAACCTACCCATCCCATCACCAGCGGAGTGATGAATCCAGCCAACGAGAAACCGGCTTTGAATGCAACTCCGGCAAGCGCGTTGACGGTGGCTGCAGGGCGGTTGCCAGTGCGGTACTCTGCCTCTGTGATGACCTCAGGTACAAGTGCCCACATCAGTGAACCCACGAGCAAGCCTACACCAGTCATGACCTTTGCAGCCTGAACCAGCACATTGAACTCTGCAACATCAAAGAATTTTCCTATGACATAGAGAATGCCGAATCCAACAAAACCTACGCTGAGAAGCAGATAGTAGAGTCCCTTCTTACCAAAAATATTCTTCAATGCTGGGAGTGAAGGCAGGATGATGAAAGCAGGAATGGTGCCGATAGCCATAAACAACGCCTGGTTCCAGTTGATTGCCTCGTTGATGACCATGGCAAGACCGATAGGGAAACCTGCCTGTACGATAATCTGGCCGATGTTAGCGCAAACCATTCGTGTGGAAGTGAGTTTCAGCACTTCGTCGTTGTCGCGAGTCATACTTGCCATAATCGAACCGTAAGGGATGTTCACCACCGAATATATCATGCTCAATACGGTGTAACTCACGGTTGCATAAACAATCTTCATTGTGTACGACCACTCTGACACTTGTGGCAGCATAAGCATACATGCAGCCATGGTCAGTGGAATACCACCATAGAGTAGGTATGAGCGATACTTACCCAGTTTCGGGTTGTGATTGTCGATATAACGACCTACCACAGGGCTCCATATACAGTCAAGGAGTCGCACTCCGAGAATCAGTCCACTGACGAATGCCGGACTGATTTTCAATACTGTGGTGAGGTAAAGCATGAGGTAACATGCCACTGTCTGAAAGATAAGGTTCTGCGCCAGGTCGCCCGAACCGAAACCGATTCTCTGCAACCATGTCAGTTTGTAAAAACCATTGTTTTCCTTTTCCATTATTTATATAAGGTTTATTAGTTTATATATATATAGTACAAAGATATGAAAAACCAGTGTAATTACCAAACTATCGTGTCGGTGTTTTTTATCGGTATGTTATAAAAGTGCAACAAGTAGCCAAAATAATGCGTTTTCTTTGCTTATATTTTAACTACCTTTGTCCCGAAATTATAAAATAACTCGTCATGAAGCGTTTAATTACATTTTCTATTGTATTCGTAATATCATTCTTTTCTTTCCAGATGAATGCAGCAAAGAAGTCTCCTCGTGAATTGCTCCTCGCTCGTCTTGCAAAGATCCAGCAGAAGGGTTATATGTATGGCCATCAGGATGATACATTCTATGGCATCACCTGGGAGTGGGAACTCAATCGTTCAGAAACATTCGACCTTGTAGGCGACTATCCTGGTGTTATGGGATTCGACCTCGGTGGTATCGAGATGGGCGACGAGAAGAATCTCGACAGTGTGCCTTTCACTCGTATCCGCGAGGAGATAGTGCGTCAGCATGAGCGTGGCGGCATCGTCACCATCTCGTGGCATCCACGTAATCCGCTCCTTGGCACCACCGCTTGGATAGACTCGGATATCAAAGCCTACGACAATGCCGTCGAGGCTCTCCGTGCCGTTGGTCGTGAGGACCTTATCCGTCAACTCGATGACCCTCGCACCACCGTCCGTTCTGTTCTCCCTGGTGGCAAGAGGGCAGCTAAGTTCCAGACATGGCTCCGCCTCGTCACCGAGTTCCTCTGCTCGCTCAAAGATTCCAAAGGCAATCAAGTTCCGTTCATCTTCCGCCCATGGCATGAAAACAACGGCAACTGGTTCTGGTGGGGGCAGGCAAACTGCACTGAAGAGGAGTATCATGCATTCTGGAATCTTACACAGGATTATGTCAACACCCAACTCCGCAATTATGTCGTATGGTCGTTCTCTCCAAACCTCCAGGGCAACTGGACAGAGGAGCGATGGCTTGTGCGCTATCCTGGCGATGATCGTGTTGACCTCATCGGCGAAGATGCCTATCAGTGGGGCACAGAGGCTGATTTCAAGGCTGGCGTTGTTGCCGATCTTGAATTGGTCTCTAAGATTGCCCGCGACCATCATAAACTGCTTGCCGTTACCGAGTGTGGATATCAGAACTCGCCTGATCCTACATGGTGGACACGAGTGTTGAAACCAATCCTCGACAAGTATCCGGTTGTGTATTTCCTTCCTTGGCGCAACTATAAGAAGGAGCATTTCGGTGCAAGCAAGGATGCCTCCACCGCCGCCGACTTCAAATCGTGGAGCAAGGACAAGAAATTCCTCTTCCTCAACGACATCAAGAAAATAAAATAGTCTTTGTCGTTGTAGATTATTGTCATCGTCATCGTTATCGTCATCGTTAAAAATTACAATATGAACTTTGAAGAAAAAGTAAAAGCCCTCCGTGCTCATCACGAGGAGTTGCTCTCTTGCCCTAACAAGATGAAAGAGTGGGGCAATGGTATCTATGATAAGTACGAGAATCCTATTCTCACCGCACAACATACACCGCTCGAGTGGCGCTATGATTTCAATGAGAAGGACAACCCATATCTCATGCAGCGCATCATGATGAATGCCACTCTCAACTCAGGCGCAATGAAATGGAACGGCAAATACCTCCTCGTAGTGCGTGTCGAGGGTGCCGACCGTAAGTCGTTCTTCGCTGTTGCAGAGTCGCCTAACGGTATCGACAACTTCCGTTTCTGGGAGGAGCCAGTTACAATGCCTGAGGATGTAATCCCTGCAACAAATATCTATGACATGCGTCTCACTGCTCATGAAGACGGCTATATCTATGGTCTCTTCTGTGCCGAGCGTCATGATGACTCAAAGCCGGGCGACCTCTCCGCTGCCACTGCCACTTGTGGTATCGCTCGCACCAAGGACCTCAAAACATGGGAGCGCCTGCCTGACCTCGAGTCGAATTCTCAGCAGCGCAATGTTGTCCTCCATCCAGAATTCATCTACACCGACGAGCAGGGCCAAATTGTAAATTGCAAATCGCCAAATTGTAAATGCCATTATGCTCTCTACACCCGTCCACAGGATGGTTTCATCGATGCTGGTTCGGGTGGTGGCATCGGTTGGGCTCTTGTCGATGACATGACTCATGCTGAGGTGAAAGAAGAGAAAATCATCAACTCACGCCGCTACCACACCATTATGGAGGTGAAGAACGGTGAGGGCCCTCATCCTATCAAGACTCCAAAGGGCTGGTTGCATCTCGCTCATGGTGTCCGTGGCTGTGCTTCGGGCTTGCGTTATGTGCTTTATATGTATATGACATCGCTCGAGGATCCTACAAAGGTCATCGCTCAACCGGGCGGTTACTTCCTCGTTCCTGAGGGCGAGGAGTATATCGGCGATGTTATGAATGTGGCATTCTCCAACGGTTGGATTGCCGATGAAGACGGCAAGGTGTTCATCTACTACGCCTCTTCCGACACCCGTATGCATGTGGCGACCTCAACCATCGACAAACTCATCGATTACTGTATGAACACCCCTGAGGACGGCTATACCACCGGCTCTTCTGTCGAGACCATCAAAGCCCTCGTTGCCAAGAACCGCGGCTTGAAATAGCCTCCGTCATAGTTTTCGTTTTCGTCTTCGTTTTCGTTAATATAGCCACTGTTCCCCGAGGTTTTCCTCGGGGCTAAAATCCCTCCCTATGGATAGACTCCAAACCATCAAATCCGAGGCTCTTGATTGCCTCACCACCAATATCCTGCCTTTCTGGCTTAATATGCAAGACCACGAACGCGGTGGTTTCTATGGTCAGATGCGTGGCGACCTCACCCTCGACAAGGATGCCAATAGAGGCGGCATCCTCAATGCCCGTATCCTCTGGTCGTTCTCTGCCGCCTACCGTGTGCTGGGTAAGCAGGAATACCTCGACGCAGCCACTCGTGCAAAGGATTACATCCTGAAATATTTCTTCGACCCGGTGTATGGTGGCACCTACTGGGAGATAAACGCCGAC
>JAZQOD010000029.1:0-6317 GCA_045627685.1 Prevotella sp.
GTTAACCTGAAGACCATCCATAGCCTTGAGGATGCCGTAGAAGTCTGCCTTCTGGTAAGGGAGGAGCTTAGCAAGAGCGAGTTCACGGTCAGCTACGTTCTCAGCGAGAATCATCTCACGCATTGCCTTGATCTTCTCACCCTCGAAGAACATGTGCTCTGTACGAGTAAGACCGATACCCTTAGCACCGAAGTCGCGTGCAAGCTTAGCATCAGCAGGAGTATCAGCATTAGTGCGAACCTCCATCTTTGTATATTTGTCGCAGAGATCCATGAGAGCCTTGAAGTCGCCTGAGAGCTCTGGAGCGATAGTCTTAACCTCACCAGCGTAAACCTGACCAGTAGTACCGTTGAGAGAGATGTAGTCACCTTCCTTATATACAACACCGCCGATTTCGACAGTCTTAGTCTTGTAGTCAACGTGGATTTCACCTGCACCTGATACGCAGCACTTACCCATACCACGAGCAACAACGGCAGCGTGAGAAGTCATACCACCACGTGCAGTAAGGATACCTTCAGCAGCTGACATACCAGCGAGGTCTTCAGGAGAAGTCTCGATACGTACCATGACAACCTTGTGGCCATCCTGATGCCATACCTGAGCATCGTCAGCGTGGAATACGATCTGACCGCAAGCAGCACCTGGAGAAGCAGGAAGACCCTGAGTAATCACCTTAGCAGCCTTCTGAGCAGCCTTGTCGAATACTGGGTGGAGAAGTTCGTCGAGCTTCTGTGGTTCGCAACGGAGAATAGCAGTCTTCTCGTCGATGAGACCCTCGCGAACGAGATCCATAGCAATCTTAACCATTGCAGTACCAGTACGCTTACCGTTACGAGTCTGGAGGAACCAGAGCTTACCTTCCTGTACGGTGAACTCCATATCCTGCATATCGTGATAGTGGTGCTCGAGCTTATCCTGGAGAGCGTCGAGTTCAGCATAGAGCTCTGGCATAGCCTCCTCCATTGAAGGATACTTAGCAGCGCGCTCCTCTTCAGAGATACCAGCACGCTCAGCCCAACGCTGTGAACCGATCTTTGTAATCTGCTGTGGTGTGCGGATACCAGCAACAACGTCCTCACCCTGTGCATTGATAAGGTACTCACCATTGAAGAGGTTCTCACCATTACCTGCGTCACGAGAGAAGCAAACACCTGTAGCAGATGTATCACCCATGTTACCGAATACCATTGCCATTACTGATACAGCAGTACCCCACTCATCAGGAATTCCCTCCATCTTACGATAAAGGATAGCACGCTCGTTCATCCAGCTGCGGAATACAGCACAGATAGCGCCCCACATCTGCTCGATTGGATCTGTAGGGAAGTCAGAACCTGTCTGCTCCTTGATAGCTGCCTTGAAAAGAGAAACGAGTTTCTTCAAAGACTCTACAGAAAGGTCCTTGTCGAGAACAACGCCCTGCTCTTCCTTAACCTGCTCGATGATTGCCTCAAATGGGTCGATGTCTTCCTTGTTTACTGGCTTCATACCGAGAACAACGTCACCGTACATCTGTACGAAACGACGGTATGAGTCGTAAACGAAGTGAGGATTGTTGGTCTTCTTAACCATTCCCTCTGCTACCTCATCGTTCAAACCGAGGTTGAGGATTGTATCCATCATACCTGGCATAGAAGCACGAGCACCAGAACGAACAGAAACAAGAAGAGGATTCTCTACTGAACCGAACTTGCAGTTCATCAACTCCTCAGTGTGAGCAACTGCTGCCATTACCTCATCCTGAAGCAACTCCTTGATCTTCTCCTCACCAACTTCATAGTATTCATTACATGTGTCTGTTGTGATTGTAAAACCAGGAGGAACTGGAACACCGATGAGGTTCATCTCAGCGAGGTTAGCACCTTTACCACCGAGTACCTCGCGCATCTGCGCATTACCTTCAGCCTTACCGTTACCGAAGTTATAAACTCTTTTTTCGCTCATTGATAAATTTATTTTTTAGAAAAATGATTATAGACTTAGTAAGTTAGCTTGCAGGATTCCCAAGAGTCCCACCTTAATTCTGCAAATTTACTAAAAAGCAACAAAATCTCCAAATCTTTTCTACGAAAAATACTTCGTTAGCGAATGTTTTCTGTAAGTTTGTTTATTTTTCGACTGCTTTCTTGGACATTTCAAAAAAAATGCGTACTTTTGTACAGGATTTCGGGCTTTTTGAAAACTATGTTTTCCGGCATTTAATGAAATCACGCTTTTTTACATGTTGCCGATATGGCTCAGTTGGTAGAGCAACGCATTCGTAATGCGTGGGTCACGGGTTCGAGTCCCGTTATCGGCTCAATATTGTTTCGCAGAAACGGGAGTTGTCTCACCCGTGACCACAGTCAGGGTTCTTGCTCCGCTGCTCTACGCAAGCGGCAAAAGCCGAGCGCGAGTCCCATTATCGGCTCAATATTTGCGGTAATAGCTCAGTTGGCAGAGCGGAAGCTTCCCAAGCTTCAGGTCACGGGTTCGATCCCCGCTTACCGCTCATGATCTCACCCGAGACCGAGGTCAGGGTTCTGTCTCCACTACGTTACGAAAGCGGCTAAGCCGAGCGCGATCCCCGCTTACCGCTCAATAATATTATTCAAATAGAAGAAAAAAGACAGCTACTTTCGATGCTGTCTTTTTCTTTTATATTGTGGTACTATCACTCCATACATTGTTTATTTTGCATAGGCTACGGAACGAGTCTCACGGATTACAGTGATCTTCACCTGACCTGGATAGGTCATCTCGTTCTGAATCTTCTCTGCAATCTCGCCTGAGAGTTTCTCTGTCTCTGCATCGTCCATCTTGTCTGCACCGACAATCACGCGCAACTCACGACCTGCCTGGATTGCATAAGTCTTTGTAACGCCTGGATAAGACATAGCGATTGCCTCAAGGTCGTTGAGACGCTTGATATAAGCCTCGACGATTTCACGACGAGCACCTGGGCGAGCACCTGAGATGGCATCGCAGACCTGAACGATTGGAGCCAAGAGAGTCTGCATCTCCATTTCGTCGTGGTGAGCACCGATAGCATTACAGATATCTGGTTTTTCCTTGAATTTCTCTGCCAGTTTAGCACCATAGATTGCGTGTGGCAACTCGCTTTCCTCATCTGGCACTTTACCGATATCATGAAGCAAACCTGCACGCTTTGCCTTCTTTGGATTAAGGCCGAGTTCTGAAGCCATTACGGCACAGAGGTTGGCTGTTTCACGGGCATGCTGCAAGAGGTTCTGACCGTAAGAAGAACGGTATTTCATCTTACCGATAACACGGATGAGTTCAGGGTGGAGACCATGAATACCGAGGTCGATTGCTGTACGCTTACCTGTTTCGATAAGCTCGTTCTCAAGTTGTTTCTTAACTTTTGCCACAACTTCCTCGATACGCGCTGGATGAATACGACCGTCGGCAACGAGTTGGTGGAGTGCCAAACGGCAAACCTCACGACGGATTGGGTCGAACGCAGAGATTACGATAGCCTCTGGAGTGTCGTCAACAACGATTTCAACGCCTGTTGCAGCCTCGAGAGCACGGATGTTACGACCCTCACGACCGATGATGCGGCCCTTCACCTCGTCGTTCTCAATATGGAACACTGACACAGAGTTCTCAATGGCAGTTTCAGTTGCTACACGCTGGATTGTCTGGATAACAATCTTCTTTGCCTGCTGATTTGCATTGAGTTTTGCCTCGTCCATGATTTCGTTGATGTAACTTGCAGCCTCGGTCTTTGCTTCGTCTTTGAGCGACTCTACGAGGCGAGCCTTAGCTTCTTCGGCAGAAAGTCCTGAAAGTTCCTCAAGTTTCTCGCGTTCCTTTATCTGCATCTTCTCGAGTTCCTGCTGCTTTACGCTGAGGAGTTTCTTCTCGTTCTCGATGCGCTGCATTGCCTGATCAACATCCTGCTTGCGGCGACCGAGTTCTTCCTGACGCTGGTTGAGCGAAATCTCACGCTGCTTCAGGCGGTTCTCGTTCTGCTGAATCTTCTGGTTGCGCTGCTGCACTTCCTTCTCGAGTTCAGATTTCTTGTTCAGGAACTTCTCCTTTACCTCAAGAAGTTTCTTCTCCTTGATAACCTCAGCCTCTTTGTCAGCCTCGGAAATCATCTTGTTATATTCTCCCTTTATGACATAACGGAAGACTACATAGCCTAACAATCCACCCAAGACGAGTGCGACTGCTGCTATCACGATTGATAATATCATTATTTATACTTGTTAATTTGGTTAAACATTCTCTTTTCCTGTTGAATGCAAGAGGTTGCGCCTTGGTTGCGGCACAATGGGCAAATGAATTTCCACCTATTTATATATAAGGTGTTTACTTCATTGCTTCTTCGATTTCAGAAGTCAACTTTGAGAGAATATCATTGAAAGGCGTTACATCATTGCGCGCTGCTTCCTTTTCATAACGAAGCGCTATGTCAATAAGGGCCATGTAAAGGAGTTCCTTATCGGCCTTTACACCCTTAAACTTTGCTGCATACAGATTGATAACATCTGATATGAGTTTTGCTCCCTTTCTGTAGAGCGCCTCTTCACTGCGAGGCACATTTACAGAAATGTCTGTATCATAGACATGTATGGTAATGCGTAACTTATCTCCAATTTCTCCAGCCATCGCTCAAATTCCTATTCACTTAAGAGCGTTATACACTTGTTGACATCGCGGATGATCTTCTGCACACGCTTCTTTGCGGTTTCGAGATCTCCATCGGTCACCTCCAGCATTTTTGCCATTTTCAGGCTGTCGTAGTCTCTCTGCGCCTGAGCCAGCTGTCCTTTCAGTTCGGCTATCGCCTTTTCCTGCTCCTCAACCATCGCATACAATTCAGCATTCTCCTTAACTGTTTTCTTGTAAAGGAGAATCATCTGCCTCATCCGGGTGGTGAAAAGGTTCAGCTTCTGCTCGTTTGCATCCATAGACTATACGATTTTGCTGACAAATTTACTCAAAAAATTCTAATTGTGCAAAAAATATTATATTTTTCTGCAACAGAATCGGCAAAAATGTCAGTAAAGCACTACTGTTTGATTATTTTTCGTCTTCAGCCTTAGGTGATTCCTTCTTGGCGAGCATCACAATCTGATACACAAACGCTGTAATCCAATCCTCAGAAAAACCGAGGCGCTTGTTGTACTGACGAATAGCAACCGCAGTCTTCATAACAGCAGGATCGGTGAAGTCATTCTTATTGAGAATGTCGTTGACCGTCTTCTGTGTCATTGTGCGGATTGCACTCTTGAAGAACGAAGGAACACGGAGTTTGAACTTCATCAGGTTGCCGAGAAGCATCATCAAATCCTGAGTGAATCCCTGGAACTGAATCATGTAAATCTGCACATCCTGAATCTTGTGGCAGTTCTTGCGGATGCTCTGGTCAACTTCCTTGAAGAACGAATCCTCTGTGTTGTAGAGTTCCTTCATCATCTTCTTGCACTGGCTCTTCTCGCCCACACCGAGTTTGTTGTTCACAGTCGGAATATGCAAAGTAGCCTTGAATGTGCGGAGATCAGGAAGCACTGCTAAGTTGTTGATTCCCAGATTAGAAGCCAGCGAAGCCTGGAAATATACTCTAACCAGTGTCATGTAGTCTTCCATGCCGCCAGCCTTATTGTCGTTGTTGCTCTTGCCGAAGAGCTTCGAAAAAAATCCCATATATTTATTTCCTGTTAATTTTAAATGAATTTTACGACTTTCTAAATCTTTTGCAAATTTACAAAATTTTCTCCAATACACAAAGCCAACATCGCATTTTTTACTCAACAATTTGCAAAACACTATAAGTGACCAGATTTCTGCTCAAAATCCGACAACGGGGAAATATCTTTGATTATGTCAAACAATTTCACAAAACCACAAGTACCATTTTCTCATTTCGTCGAAATCACAAAACAAAACCTATGGAATGAGCACATTAAAACGCCGAAATGAGGGTGTCATTCCATTGAAATGAAGTGATAAAATCGGCGGAATGACAATCTCATTTCAGTGCTTTTGTAATGCGCTGAAAATCAAATAGTTACAAGAGTAAATTTTGCTCGTTTTTCTGAAACACAATTCCGAGCCACGCAAAACCAAAACCAAAGCAAGTAGTTTTTATGTAAAGTAAATTCACAACAATAACATTGCATATCAACTCTCATCCCAAAGCGACGCCAAACACAAAACAAATTCCATAATCCAATGGCAAAGAACAGAAATTTCATCAATAAAGCCTATTCGTTTGAGAAATAATCCAAATAAAATTTGGTTATTTCGCGCTTTTGCAGTATTTTTGCAACTAAATAACTCGATTCACAAAAATATAATAA
>JAZQOD010000030.1:0-2760 GCA_045627685.1 Prevotella sp.
CTCAACGGTGGTGAGAGCAGATAGCAGAACGCCTTGCGGCTGCTTCGTCCCACACGGCCACGCATCTGGTGCAGGTCGGAGAGTCCGAAGCGGTGGGCATCGTTGATGATGATGGTGTTGGCGTTGGAAATGTCCACACCGTTCTCTACGATGGTTGTTGAGAGCAGCACATCATAGTCGTAGTTGATGAATCCGAGCACAATCTTCTCGAGTTGTTCAGGACTCATCTGTCCGTGACCGATAGCCACACGGCAGTCAGGGATATATCGCTGTATGAGCGAAGCAATCTCGGGCAGGTTCGATATGCGGTCATTCACGAAGAACACCTGTCCGTTGCGACTCATCTCAAAGTTTATGGCATCGCATATCACCTCATGCCCGAAACTGGCGAGGGTGGTCTGTATAGGATAGCGGTTTGGTGGTGGGGTGCGCATGATACTCATGTCGCGGGCTCCCATCAGCGAGAACTGCAATGTTCGTGGAATTGGCGTTGCCGACATCGTGAGGGTGTCGATATTGGTCTTCAACTGGCGCAGTTTCTCTTTCACCGACACACCGAACTTCTGTTCTTCGTCAATGATGAGCAGTCCGAGGTCGTGCCATTTCACTGTCTTGCCGATGAGTTTGTGTGTACCGATGATGATATCCACCTTGCCCTTTTCCAGGTCGGCGAGCACCGCCTTGGTGGTCTTCGCACTGCGGGCTCTCGACAGATATTCCACCCTCACAGGCAGGTCTTTCAGGCGCGACTTGAATGTCTGGAAATGCTGGAAGGCGAGCACCGTTGTAGGCACGAGCACTGCCACCTGCTTTCCGTCGCATGCTGCCTTGAACGCGGCGCGCACAGCCACCTCGGTCTTGCCGAAACCTACATCACCGCAGATGAGTCGGTCCATAGGTCGCTGCGACTCCATATCGGCCTTCACCTCCTGAGTGGCTTTCAACTGGTCTGGGGTGTCCTCATAGAGGAACGAAGCCTCGAGTTCCTGTTGCAGATATGAGTCAGGGGTATAGGCGAAGCCTTTCTCATGGCGACGCTTGGCGTAGAGGCGGATAAGGTCGCGGGCTATATCCTTGATATGCTTCTTCGTGCGCTCCTTGAGTCGCTCCCATGCTCCTGTGCCGAGGGTAGAGAGGCGTGGCGGTTCACCAGTGTCCTGACGACGGTATTTCGATATCTTATACAGCGAATGGATGCTCACATCGACGATGTCGCCTCGCTGATAGATAATGCGTATCTCCTCGACATAACCTCCGTTCTGTGTCGGCTTGCGCACCAGTCCACCGAACTTTCCGATACCGAAGTCCACATGCACGAGGAAGTCGCCTGGTTCCAGTTCCTGCAACTCCTTCATCGTGAGTGCCATCTTTCCCGAGCGGGCTTTGTCGGATTTGAGGTTGTACTTATGGAAACGGTCAAATATCTGATGGTCGGTGAAAAGACACATCTTGCTCTGGGCGTCAACGAATCCTTCGTGGAGTGTACCCTTCACGGCAGTGAACGGAATCTCCCTGCCTCCATCGGCGGCGAAGATTTCCTTCAATCGCTGGTGCTGCTTCTCACTGTCGGCAAGGATGTAAATCTTGTAGGCCTTCGACAGATAACCTTCGAGCGACTGGCGGAGGATATCGAAATTCTTATGGGTGAGCGGTTGTGGCTCAGTGGCGTAGTTCACCACTGCCTGTGGTTTTCCGTTCTGCTGTGGTCCATACTCCACACGCTTGAAGGCACAGATATCATGAAGGAACGCCTGTGGTGCACAGAGAGTACATTCCTTCTTCATCTCCTGCAGTATCTGTTGCTGCTCCACCTCAGTGGCTGTCTCGAGTTTCTCGGCGATGGCCTGCTGCGAGAATCCCTCGTCATATACCTGTTTCACCTTGTCGTGAACAAACAGAATGTCTTTCGTCACCACAAGACAATCTTCGGGTAGGAACGCGGTGAACGGAATCTTGTCGCTTACGGCAGTCAGTTCGGGCACAATCTGCACCTCTTTCTTCTTGTCGCGCGACAACTGGTCGTCCACCTCGAAGGTTCTGATGGTGTCAATCTCATCACCGAAGAAGTCAATACGATACGGCAGTTCCGATGAGAAACTATACACATCGATGATGCTTCCTCGCACAGCAAACTGTCCTGGTTCATAGACATAGTCGGTGCGCTGGAATCCGAACGCCACGAGTTGCTTTTCGAGTTCCACCTTATCGATTTCCTGTCCCACGACGAGGGGTATCATCTTCTCGTCGAGTTGCTTCTTCGACACCACCAGTTCGGCTAAGGCTGCCGGATGACTGACGATAAACAGTGCCTTGTCTGTCAACGGTTGTTTCGATGACACTCGCGAGAGCACCTCCGTACGGAGAATCTCGTTGGCAGCATCACGCTGTCCGTATTTCACTGCACGCTTGAATGATGACGGGAAGAAGAGTGTTGTTCCTTCGGCGGTCAACTGACACAGGTCGTGGTATATATATCCCGCCTCGTCTTCATCCTGTGCGATGACGAGCACCGTACGTCCCACGATGGTAGAAAGCACCACCGGCACAGCAGAAGCCACGAGTTTCTGCAGTGCTATGAGTCGTATTGAGTTATCGTCTATTGTACTGCGAAACGCTGCCACCCCCGGTGACAGCGCATACAGTTCTCTTATATCTTTTATTTCCATTCAGAATTTCCCTTTTGTCTTTCATCACTGGTTACAAGGCATTTCACTCCCCCTCGGGGGAGGTGCCCCTTTCTTCTGCCCCTGTGGAGCGAAG
>JAZQOD010000031.1:0-2722 GCA_045627685.1 Prevotella sp.
CAGCGTTGAATCGCACATACCATGCTCCTCCTAATGCCAGAAAGAACAACGCCCTTTGCAGCATGAAGTTTGTGATAGTGAAATTGGTAGGTCTTTTCATACCTTTTTTTATATGGCTTTTGTCAATAATGTGATTTAAACTATCGCATAGCCCAAGCCGAGCCGTCTACAGCCATGCGAACCTGCATCAAACCAGCCTGATCCTGTGTGACGCGCATGCTGTGGCCATTGATGAATGCATTGATGGTGCCGTCGCCGTTATAGCGAAGCAGTTCGGTCTTCTTGCCATTCTGCACGAAACTCCAAGTGTCGGTCTTTGCATCGTGGATGTACTTCACCTTCTCGCCCTTCTCGTTGGTCACCTCATAACCGTTCTTCAAGGTCTTCACAGCGTACATCACACCGTCCTCGCCCATTACATTCTGTGTCTTACCCACATTCTGTGCCATTGGGTTTTCGCCCGACCAGAACTCGATGGCGTTGACTACAATGAAATCGGCAGCAGCACAAATCACGTTCACCGGTGTCAGGATAAGATAGATGATCTCGTTGGCGATGCGACTGTTGGTGGCTGTGCCTTCCCATTTAACGATTTTGTTGAACAGAGCGAATGATCCGTAGCATGACGATGTGAGCAATGTTGCTGCACAGAGGCAGGCAATAACAGAGAACTTTTTCATATTACTTATAAATTAATGTTGTTAGATTTTCTATTTTGAAAAGGTCCTGCGCCACACTTTGCAGATCGGTGGCGGTAAGACCGTCGAGTTTGCTGTAAAGGGCCTCGATATCCTTCTCCCATCCGTAGTGGAGGAACGACTTGCCGAAGTCGATGGCGAAACTCTCGTGGTTGTCACAGGCAAGGGCTATCTGACCTTTTATCTGCTGCTTGGCGGCAGCAAGTTGCTTGTCGGTGAGCGGCTTCTCCATCACTTTGTCGAGTTCCTTGCGGATGAGGCGCAGGCAGCGACGCACATCCTTCTGGTCGCAACCGAAATATGTGGCCCACATTCCGGTATCACCATAACTCACCATTGTTGACTCCACCGAATACACCAGTCCGTAGCGTTCGCGCAAAGCGATGTTCAGACGGGCGTTCAACCCCGGTCCGCCGAGAATATTGTTGAGAAGATAGAGTGCCATTCGGCGAGGATCGTTTATGTCGTAGGCACGGCAACCAATCATCACATGAGCCTGATGGGTGTCACGCTGTATTATTATCTCCCGTTCGGTAGGTCCACCCTGCCATGTATCCCTCTTAGCCTCCATCAGCGGAGCAGCCTCGGATTTCGGACTGTGCTTTGTTATGAGACGGAGGAGCGTATCAAACGGTATGTCGCCATAGCAGAAGAAGATGGCATTCTCCGGACGGTAGTGCTTCTGGGTGAAGCGCTTTGCATCGTCGGTGGTGAAACGGCGCACATTCTCAGCCGTGCCGAGGATGTTATGACCCAACGGATGCCCTGCGAAGATGGCATTCTCGAAATCATCGAATATCAGTTCGGCAGGCGAATCCTCGTACGACTCAATCTCATCGCATATCACCTCCACCTCCTTGTCAATCTCGTGCTGAGGATAGGTGCTGTGGAACACGATGTCTGACAGCAGATCGACAGCCTTTGTGAAATGGTCTTTCTGCAATGCAGCGTAATACACCGTAGCCTGTTTGTTGGTGAAGGCATTCATCTCGCCTCCCACACTCTCGAGGCAGTTGATTATCTGCATCGACTTGCGTCGCTCAGTGCCTTTGAATGTCACATGTTCGCAGAAATGAGCCAGTCCCTCCTCGCCCGGAGCCTCGTCGCGAGTGCCAACGGCTATCTGGTAGCCGCAGTAAACAATCTGTGAGTCGCTTTTGCGATGAATGACGCGCAGACCGTTGGGGAGAGTTGCAGTAGAATATTTAGTGTTCAAAGTAGTCTCCTTTTTAGAATAATGACTTTATCAGATAGAATACTATCGGCACAAACAATGCCGGGATATAGTTCAGAGTCTTGCAGTCCTTTATTTTCAGGATGTTCAGACCTGACGATATGATGAGCAGTCCACCCACGATACACAGTTCGTTGAGCAGTGGTCCCTGCATCACTTCGGCCGTTGATGCGAGTTTTGCTATGAGGTAGATGCTGCCCTGCCAGCAGAACAGGATCGGTGCGGCGAGAGCCATTCCCCATCCGTAGGCAGCACCGAAGACTGTCGAGGTGACAAGGTCGAGGGTGGAATTGGTGAAGAGGAAGGTATTGTCGCCTTTCAGGGCAGAGAGAATCGGACCAACAAACGAGAACGTTCCTATGCAATAGAGTAGGGAAGAGGTGACCAGTCCCTGCATCATCCGTGATATGCCTTTCTTCTCGGCAAAACTATCCACATGCTCTTGCAGTCCCAGTGCACTGCCGATGACGCCACCCAAGGCGATGCTCACGATGAACAGCACCGGGAATTCCGACTTCGGCATGTTCTGGCAGAATGTGTTGCATCCGATAGCCAGCGATACGATGCCCATTGCGTTGAACAGCGTGTCGCGATATTTCTCCTTGATGCCAGTACGGAGCAGACTGCCCGCCGTAGCACCAATAAGGATGCAGATGGTATTTGTTATTGTGCCGAGCATGGTGCAAGTATCTTCTTGTACTCTTCTTCGTTGAGGAGCAGTTTCACGGCTTCTTTCACCTGACTGTCGCTGCGGAGCGAATGTTCTATCGAACCACCATCGTAATAGTAA
>JAZQOD010000032.1:0-22844 GCA_045627685.1 Prevotella sp.
CCTACGTTGATGAGGAGGGTAACACCAAGGTGAAGAAGCATGCTGAGGCAGAGCTCACTAAGGGTGTGCAGTACCGTATGTATTAATCCTCGGTAGCGTATGGTAAAGGTAGGAATAGCCATAGCTGCGTTCGCCTGGGCATTGGTGATAAGTGGTGTGGCTCTGTTCCTACCACCACAGGGAGAGATTGACCAGAGCGTGCTTCTACTCATAGCACAGCTTCTGGTACTCTCTGCCACACTGCTCGGAGTTGACAGCTATGTAGATAAAATCAAGAACCTAAAAAAATAGATCTTATGAAGAAGAACATCTGGCAAATAGTAATACAGACGCTCATCACTATTCTGACCGCCATCGGTACTACCATCGGCACTGTGAATGTGATGTAGCAGTAAACAACGGAATTCAACAACAAGAAAAAGGCAGAGGATTGTTTATATCTCCTGCCTTTATATATTAATAATGTATTATACTATATAAACTCTTCCTGAGTTTGCACCAAATCTCCTAGGGGGGTGGGGAAAAAGGGATGGACGCCGAGACCACAAGGCTCGACTTTTCTTTTGTGGGGTGACTGCGTACGAAAACGAATACGAAAACGAAAATATTTTTTGTGGGGGCTTTTCTTTTGTGGGGGCATTTTTCTCTATGCACCAAATTTACAAGGGGTGTGGGGAAAGGGAAATTGGTGCCGAGACCACAAGGCTCGAAAAAACACAAACTGCTTTCTTTTTCGTTATCCTCAGAACCTTTGGAAGGTCTGCATTTTAAGGAGCTGAGGGATGGTGACTTTCGGATTCTGGTGCATGAACTTCTCAACTTTTTCTACAGAATCACTCTTGAAACGGGGCTTCTTGGTGACATAGTTGGCTACCCACATGAACTTGCCAATATGCATGTCCCTCTCGTACTGGGTCAACATATACATGTTCTGCGGCGGATACAGACTCCACAGATAAAAGACAATACAGTCGGGCACAATATAATCCCTCTTCATGGTCTTGCGCTGCTCCTTGTCATAAAACCGTTCATAGGCGGGATAATCGGGTCCAAGGTACTTATCAAGTGAGATTCCTACATCATAGTCGTCGATGATGATACTCTCGTCAAAAGCGCCAATCTGTGCGTAGAACTTCGGTATGCGCATCTCAGGGATATGTTCGTGGAGCGTCACAAAGGCAGCACGCAGTTCCTTGTTCAGATCTTCCATATCGGCAAACTCCGACTCGGCAGCGTATATCACATTCTGCAACGTAGAGTCTCGATAGAACTCCAGCAGTCGTTTGTTGATATCAGCCTCGGCGACACTTCCCAGGCGGAGCACATTCTCGATAAGGGCTCGCGTCTCACGGGTATAAACGGTGTTCATCTCCTGCAGCGCAGCAAAGTCGCCGGTGGTGAGATAACGGCTCTCCACGCGGTCGTAGCGCTGGATCTTGATGCTGTCGGCATTGCTCTGCGCATGCCAGTGCATGACATTGAAATCACACCCCGTCAGGACAGCGAACAGAACCATCCCACAGCAGAACACTCCGCCAAGGAACCCCAAAAAACGTTTTAACTTCATAGGCAATATTCTATAACAATTCTACGGTTCAACAGTAGGAATCCAGTGTTTGATAAAAAAAAACCAGAATAAACCCCTTGTGCTTATGTCGAGCCTGTCGGCTTGCCGCTATGAGCGCTTCAAAATTCTTGTATGCAAGCATCCAGATATTTTGAACCACTCACATCAGCGTGGTGCTACCCACCACTCGACATACCCCAAGGCGATAAACCGAAAATAAACAGCCATCCGGATACCTCGCCCGCGTCAGGCCTTTCCGTGCGTAGCTTGGTTTATCGCGAGTGAAGCGAGCTTGTTTATCGCCGCGGTGAGTTTAGTTCGTAGAACTGAATATGGATTGAGTGACTGATGGATAATGCTTGCATTAATCCTCAGGCTATCAAGGCAGATTCAAGATGTTCACGGAACATCAAACTCACAAGCGGGGGTTATTTTTGTTTTTTTCAATCTATCCGACACGGGAAACCACAGTGTGCCATGTCTATTTATCTTCGTCGACAATCTCGCAGCGGAGAGCGTCTTTTTTGGCATTGAAACCGAGCAGACGGACGCGGCAGAGCTGGTTGTCGAGTTCAGGATCGGCTTTCGATGCAGGAAGCTCAACACGGATATAGTTGTCGGTGAATCCATGCATTGCCTTTCCCTTGGCTGCCTTCTCAAACAACACCTCGCGCGCAGTACCTATATATTTAGCATAGAACGCCTCGGTCTTGGCATCCGACAGTTCAAGAAGTCGCTTTGATCGTTCTTTTTTATCCTTGTCACTGACCACATAAGGAATCCTCAACGCAGCCGTTCCTGGTCGCTCGGAATATGGGAACACATGCAACTGTGTGACATCAAGACCATCGAGGAACTCATAGCATTCTTCGAAGCATTCCGGTGTCTCACCTCGACAGCCTACCATCACGTCAACACCGATGAAAGCGTCAGGCATCAGTTCCTTTATGAGCCCAATCTTATGGGCGAAAAGAGCCTTGTCATAGCGGCGGTGCATGAGTTTCAGCACTTCGTCGGAACCACTCTGCAGAGGTATGTGGAAGTGAGGCATGAAGGCACGCGACTGTGATGCACAGTAACGTATCAGGTCATCGGTGAGCAGTTCGGGTTCGATGCTGCTGATACGATAACGGGCGATGCCTTCGACCTTATCCAACGCCTTGACAAGGTCATCGAAAGTCTCGTTTGTAGAACGACCGAAATCACCGATATTGACACCTGTGAGTACAATTTCCTTACCCCCTTCACTAACTGCTTTTTCGGCTTGCTGAACAAGAGAATCGATTGTCGGATTTCTTGACAATCCACGAGCAAAAGGAATTGTGCAGTATGTACAGAAATGATTGCATCCATCCTGCACCTTCAAGAAGAATCGTGTACGATTGCCTCGCGAGCAAGAGTGAGCAAAGTCTTTTATCTCTTTTGTCTTTACCGAAAAATGAGGAGCAACAGTAGCAGATCTTTCATTACATTTCTCTGCATTCATTTTCTGCATCCAATACTCCGAAAGATACTGGATAAGGTTGGCCTTCTCGTTGCTACCAAGAACAAGTCCCACTCCGTCGATTTTAGCAACCTTTTCTGGTTCCAACTGGGCATAGCAACCGGTGACGCACATAAACGAACCAGGGTTCTGTCGCACCATCTTCCTGATAGCCTGGCGGCACTTTGAATCAGCCATCTCAGTGACTGAACAGGTGTTGATAAGACAGATATCAGCCTGCTCTCCTTCCTGGGCTTCTACAACACCCATCTCCGAAAGCATCCTACCGAAAGTAGATGTCTCGGAGAAGTTGAGCTTACAGCCCAGTGTATAATATTTCGCTTTCTTTCCCTGAAATACGGAACTATCTATCATTGGGGATTTACGGATTTACTGATTTACGATTTTACAATTTTCTTGCGGTTGTTTTTAACCTAACTAAATCAATAATATACTGATTTGTGTACAAAGTTAGCACATTTTTTGCGATTAACGATGGAATGAAAGATTTTTTTTGTAAATTTGCAAAGTTTTATAGAATATAAATTACAGTAGTTTCGGAAGTTAGGAGAAGTTATCGCTTCGCTGGGAAGTTAAGGGGAGTTAAGGGACGAATGTTTCTACCATACAAACCTTTACCGCGAGAATAACTATTGTCATTTAACTTCCCTAGCGAGTGGAGCGAGCGATAACTTCCCGTAACTCCCTTTAACTCCTAGGTTTCGAGACTTCGAAACATTAACAAGACTGAGTGAAAGTAGCAATAGTAAAATATAACGCAGGCAATATCTATTCGGTGGTCAATGCTCTTCGTCGTTTGGGCGTTGAACCGATGCTGACTGACAATGCCGAAGAACTGATGTCGGCTGACCGCATTCTCTTCCCTGGTCAGGGTGAGGCGAGCAACGCCATGACATACCTTCGTGAGCACAGACTCGACGAGGTGATCCGTTCTTTGAAGCAGCCTGTCCTCGGCATCTGTATCGGTCAGCAGTTGCTCTGTCGGCATTCAGAAGAGGGCAACACCGACTGTATCGGAGTATTCCCACTCGATGTGAAGCGTTTCAATCCGGAAAGGCACGAGGACAAAGTGCCACAGATGGGATGGAACTCGATACACGACCTGAAGTCGCCGCTCTTCAAGGGCATCAACGAGAACGACTTCATCTACAATGTCCATAGTTTCTATGTTCCACAGAGCGAGTTCACCATTGCTACCTGCGATTACATACTGCCCTACTCCGCTGCCTTGAACAAGGACAATTTCTACACTTGTCAGTTTCATCCAGAGAAGAGTGGCAAAGTAGGAGAAAAGATAATAGAAAACTTTCTCGAGACCCTCCCCCATCCCCTCCCGTAAAGGGCGGGGAGAATGAAAGTTACCAAGTAATTCGTAAATCAAAAATCACAAATCGTAAATGATTGAACTTATACCAGCAATAGATATCATCGGTGGCAAATGTGTGCGCCTCACCAAAGGCGACTATGAACAGAAGACCACCTACAACGACGACCCGGTGGCGCAAGCGAAGGAGTTCGAATCGTTGGGGTTCAAACGACTGCATATCGTTGACCTCGACGGAGCGAAGTCGAAGCATGTCGTCAACATCGACATTCTGCGTCGCATAGCGGAAGAGACATCGCTGACGGTGGATTTCGGTGGAGGCATCAAGAGCGAAGAGGACATAGAGAAAGCCTTCGATGCTGGTGCTGCGATGGTAACCATCGGTAGCATAGCCGTCACCCAACCGGAGTTGTTTCTTGCATGGCTCAGCACATACGGTGCAGAGAAGATCATCCTCGGTGCTGACGTAAGAAACGGTAAGGTGAGCATCAACGGATGGAAAGAAGATTCGACCGAAGACCTGCTTCCATTCCTTCGCAAATACATCGACGCAGGAGTGAAGAATGTGCTCTGTACCGAGATTTCAAAAGACGGCACCCTCAGCGGTCCCGCAATAGATCTGTACAAAGAAGTAATGCGCGAATATCCACATCTTCATCTGATTGCATCGGGCGGAGTATCGTCCAATGAGGATATTGAGAATCTGGAAAAAGCCGGCATTCCTGCTGTAGTCTTTGGAAAGGCGTATTATGAGGGAAAGCTTTTTAAGTGAAAAGTGAAAAGTGAAAAGTGAAAGATGTTAGCAAAACGAATCATTCCTTGTCTGGATGTCAAGAACGGGGAGACCGTCAAAGGCACCAACTTCGTCAACCTCCGTTCGGCGGGTGATCCTGTGGAACTGGGAAAGGCTTACAGCGATGCTGGAGCCGACGAACTGTGTTTCCTTGATATCACAGCATCGTTCGAGGGCAGAAAGACTTTCACGGATATGGTGAGCAGAGTGGCACGCGAGATAAACATCCCGTTCACCGTCGGTGGTGGCATCAACGAGATTGCAGATGTTGACCGTCTGCTCAATGCCGGTGCGGATAAGATAAGTGTGAACTCAGCAGCAATCCGCAACCCACAGCTGATAGATGAAATAGCCAGCCGTTACGGTTCGCAGGTTATCGTTTGTGCCATCGATGCACGTAACGATGCCGACGGATGGCACTGCTATACAAAAGGAGGACGTGAGCGCCAGGAACTCGGGCTCTTTGAATGGGCACACGAAGCCCAGGAGCGTGGAGCCGGTGAGATACTGTTCACATCGATGGACCATGACGGAGTGAAGAACGGATATGCCAACGAAGCCCTTTCACAGTTGGCCGACGCGCTGAGCATTCCGATAATAGCCTCCGGTGGTGCTGGAAAGAAGGAGCATTTCAAGGATGCCTTCACATTAGGAAAGGCTGACGCAGCACTGGCAGCATCGGTGTTCCACTTCGGAGAAATACCTATTAATGAACTGAAATATTATTTGAGAGACCAAAAGATAAACGTAAGATTATGATTGATTTTGAAAAGATGGGTGGTCTTGTTCCTGCAATCGTTCAGGATGCAAACACCAAGACCGTGCTGATGCTCGGCTACATGAACGAAGAGGCATACAACAAGACTCTTGAGATAAAAAAGGTGACCTTCTGGAGTCGCAGCAGAAACGAGCTGTGGACAAAGGGAGAAACTTCAGGTAACTGGTTGAATCTGGTTGACATCAAGGTTGACTGCGACAACGACGCCCTGTTGGTGAAGGCCATACCAGAAGGTCCTACTTGCCACAAAGGAACTGACACCTGTTGGGGCGAGGTAAACGAAAAGAATCCACTGTTGTTCCTCACCGAACTGCAGGATTTCATAAACCGCCGTCACGAGGAGATGCCAGAGGGTTCATATACCACATCACTCTTCAAGGACGGACTGAACCGTATGGCTCAGAAGGTGGGTGAAGAAGCATTGGAACTTGTGATCGAGGCATGTAACGGTACCAACGAGCGTATGATATACGAAGGTTCTGACATGCTCTACCACCTCATAGTTCTTCTCACCAGCAAAGGACTGCGCATAGAGGATCTTGCAAAGGAACTCATAGAGCGTCATGATCCAGGGTGGAAGAAACATTAAAGACTCGTCCAGCCCGGACCCTCTCCCCTCGCGCTTCGCGCTCTTCCCTCTCCCGTTTCGCTTCGCTAGGGCGAGGGCGTTGAAATGCCTTGTCATCGCTATCATTAACAAAATACGAGCTGAAATAAATTAGTGTAATTCGTGGAAAAAAAAGCCATCGCCTTCGCTATCGCTATTGTTATAAAAGAAAAATATGATTATAGAATATAAAAACGTAAATATCTACCAGGGCAATAAGTTGATTCTTGACCAGGTAAATTTCAAAGCCGATGAGGGTGAGTTCATCTATATCATCGGTAAGGTGGGCTCGGGTAAGAGTTCACTGCTGAAGACAATGTATGCAGAACTCGACATCTATGAGGACGAAGCTGAACAGGCTGATGTTCTCGGTCGGGATATGATAAAGATTAAGCGAAAGGAAGTGCCAGCCCTCCGCCGAGAGATGGGTATCATCTTCCAAGACTTCCAGTTGCTGCACGACAGAACAGTGAAGAAGAACCTCGAGTTTGTTCTCAAAGCAACAAAATGGAAGTACAAGGATCGCATCAACGAGCGTATCGACAAGGTGCTCGAAGATGTGGGCATGCTTGACAAGAAGAATGTGAAGCCTCACGAACTCTCCGGTGGTGAACAGCAGCGAGTAGCGATAGCACGCGCACTGCTCAACGGTCCAAGAGTGATCATCGCCGATGAGCCTACCGGCAACCTCGACCCAGAGACGGCAGTACAGATTGTGGGACTCCTCAACGAGATCAGCAAGACCGGCACAACCGTCATCATGTCAACCCACAACTGGGCAATGATGGACCGATTCCCTGGTACTGTGTATAAATGCAAGGAGGGGAAGCTTATCAACGAAAACGAAAACGAAAACGTTAGCGTCAACGAAAACGAAGACGAAAACAAATAATTGAACGAATAAAAACAAATAAAATATATATCGACTATGAAAGTAATGAAATTTGGTGGAACATCTGTGGGCTCGCCAGAGCGTATGAAGGGTGTTGCACAACTTATCACTAAAAGTGGTGAACCTACATTTGTAGTACTGTCAGCAATGTCAGGCACAACAAACTCTCTTGTTGAAATCAGCAACTATCTCTACAAGAAGAACCCTGACGGTGCCAACGAGGTTATCAACCAGTTGGAGAAGAAATACTATGGTCATGTAGAAGACCTCTACTCTACCGAGGAATACAAGACCATCACACGCGACTTCCTCAAGCAGGAGTTCAAGTATCTCCGCTCGTTCACCAAGGAACTGTTCACCAGTTTCGAGGAGAAGGCCATCGTGGCACAGGGTGAGATTATCAGCACCAATATGGTTGTGAACTACCTGAAAGAGACTGGCGTGAACGCTGTGCTCCTCTCGGCTCTCGACTTCATGCGTACCGACAAGAATTCCGAGCCTGACTCAGAGTATATCAAGGAGAAACTTGCTCAGGTGATGAAGCAGAACGAGGGTTATCAGATTTATATCACCCAGGGATTCATCTGCCGCAACGCTTATGGCGAGGTTGACAACCTCCTGCGTGGTGGTTCCGACTACACAGCAAGCCTTATCGGTGCTGCACTCCCGGCTGAGGAGATCCAGATTTGGACCGACATCGACGGTATGCACAACAACGACCCACGTGTTGTTGACGACACAGAGGCTGTTCATCAGCTCAACTTCGAAGAGGCTGCCGAACTGGCATATTTCGGTGCAAAGATTCTCCACCCAACATGCATCCAGCCAGCAAAGTTCGCTGGTATCCCAGTTCGCTTGCTGAACACAATGGATCCAGATGCTCACGGCACTATCATCGACAATGTGATCATGCGTGGCAAGATTAAGGCTGTTGCAGCAAAGGACAACATCACTGCCATCAAGATCAAGTCATCACGAATGCTCCTCGCTACAGGTTTCCTTCGTAAGATCTTCGAGATTTTCGAGAGTTACAATACTCCTATCGATATGCTTGCAACAAGTGAGGTTGGTGTGTCAATGTCTATCGACAACGATAAGCATCTCCTCGACATTGTTGACGAGTTGAAGAAATTCGGTACTGTGACTGTTGATCAGGATATGTGTATCATCTGCGTTGTTGGTGACCTCGACTGGGCAAATGTCGGTTTCGAGTCATTGGCAACAGAGGCAATGAAGAACATCCCTGTGAGAATGATCTCTTACGGTGGTTCCAACTACAACATCTCGTTCCTCATCCGCGAAGCCGACAAGAAGCAGGCACTCCAAAGCCTCTCAAACACTCTGTTCAACAAATAAAGAAAAGAAAGTTATATGTTTCCAGTAGAGAGATTCCAAGGTGTAGAGACACCTTTCTATTATTATGATACAGCCGTACTCCGTGCCACTCTTGATGCCATAAACCACGAAGTGGCAAAGCACGAGGGTTTCGAGGTGCATTATGCTATCAAAGCCAACGCCAATGCAAAGGTGCTCAACATCATCTGCAACAACGGTCTCGGTGCCGATTGCGTCAGTGGTGGAGAGATTCGTGCATCGCTCGCAGCAGGATTCCCTGCCAGCAAGATTGTATATGCCGGTGTTGGCAAGAGCGACTGGGAGATAAACCTCGGATTGGAGAAGGATATCTTCTGCTTTAATGTGGAGAGCATCCCTGAACTGGAGGTTATCAACGAGTTGGCAGAGAAACAGGGCAAAGTGGCTCGCGTAGCGTTCCGCATCAATCCAAATGTGGGTGCTCACACTCATGCCAACATCACAACAGGTTTGGCAGAGAATAAGTTCGGCATTGCCATGGAGGATATGGAGACTGTCATCGAACAGGCTGCACAGATGAAGAATGTGAAGTTCATCGGTTTGCATTTCCATATCGGCAGTCAAATTCTCGACATGACCGACTTCAAGGCTCTCTGCAATCGTATCAACGAGTTGCAGGACCAGTTGGAGGCTCACCATATCAAGGTAGAGAACATCAATGTCGGTGGTGGTCTGGGCATCAGTTACGAGCATCCTGACGGTGAACCGATTCCTGCGTTCAAGGAGTATTTCGACACCTACGCAAAGCATCTGAAGTTGCGTGCCGGTCAGAAGGTTCATTTTGAGTTGGGTCGTGCTGTTGTTGGTCAGTGTGGCAGTCTTATCACCAAAACACTGTACATCAAGCAGGGCTCGTTCAAGCAGTTCTGTATCGTTGATGCTGGTATGACCGACCTCATCCGCCCTGCCCTCTATCAGGCGTATCATAAGATTGAGAATATTTCAAGTGCAGAGCCAAAGGAGACATACGATGTTGTTGGTCCTATCTGCGAGTCGAGCGATGTATTCGGCAAGGCTGTCGATATGAACAAGGCTCATCGCGGCGACCTCATCGCATTGCGTTCTGCTGGTGCTTACGGCGAGATCATGGCTTCACAGTATAACTGTAGAAGATTGCCAGTGGGATATGTGACGGAGGAGTTGGTGTAAAGTCCCCTCAAGCCTCACCCCCTAGCCCCCTCTCCATAAGGCGAGGGGGAACCCATTCGGAGGAGGGGAGACTCACCCCCAGATAAAACTATTAAAATAACAATTATGAACATATCTGTATTCATGATATCTGTGTGTTGCGGTTTAGTACTGCTTTCTGTCATCAGTTGCATGATGAATCCCCTTTTCAGAATGCCTAAAGAAGAGGAGAGGGAGGAGGGGAAGCCCGAAGATATATCTTCGGGAACGGGACTGGGAACAGGACTGGGAACAGGACTGGCCTGCCCTCCGCTATCGCTGATAATCATGGTTCATGGCGATGTTGACACTCTTGAGCGTAACATGCCGTTGTTCCTTTCGCAGCAATATTCTCCTGGTTTCCAGATCATCGTCGTAGCCAACGAGGGCGACTCGGAGGCCAGCGACCTGATAAAGCGCTACAAGGATGCTCCATGTCTGCAGTCAACATTCATCCCGATGACTGCCCGCTATATCAGTAAGGAGAAACTGGGTATCACCTTGGGTGTGAAGGCTGCAAAGCATGAGTGGTGTCTGCTCATCGACGGACGCTGCTACCCAGAGAGCGACCAATGGCTCGCGAAGATGGGTGCGGCTTGTACCGACGACAATAATATCGTGATGGGATATTCCAACTTCTCGCATGAGTCGAAGGTGTTCCAGCGTTTCAGCCGTCTGCGCCATTTTGCACGCATCTACCGTGAAGCCGTAATTGGCACTCCTTATGCTTCAACCCACTCGAACCTTGCTTTCCGAAAGAGCGACTTCATCAAAGGCGATGGCTATAGAGGCAACCTGGAATGTGTTCGCGGTGAGTATGACTTCATCGTCAACAAATATGCAGAAAAAGGGCGCACTGCCGTTGTCACCAACCTTGACGCAATGATTACCGAGGATGTGCCAACAAAGAAACTGTGGCGTAGCAGTCGTCTGTTCTATATCCATTCATGCAAACTCATGAAGCACGGATTCTGGCATACTACTCTTGGTGTTACCGACTCAATACTGCTCCACCTCACCTGGATTCTTTCGATTCTTGCAATCATCGCTGGTGCTATGGTGCAGAACTGGGTGGTATTAGGTTCTGCAGTCCTTGCACTCATCATCAATATCGTGTGGCGTACCATCATCGGTCGTAAGGCATCACTGCGTTTCAATGCAAAGATTCCTGCATGGGCAATAGTGCTGCTGGAACTGACATCTGTATGGCACACTCTCTTTGACCGCCTCCACTATCGCACAGCAAGCAAATACGACTTCACCTGTCATAAACTATGAGAATACGATTACTGCTCGGTGCTGATCCCGACAAAAACAGGATCCCGGAACAAATGCTCGCCATGCTCACCAAGGAATTGAGCAAGGACGGAAGCATCGTACTGACTGACGAAAATCCCGACGTCATTCATCTCGTCGGGGCATGGACATCATCAACTGTGAGCATTGCCAAAGATGCTCACGCCAAGGCTATTGCATTTGTGCACACACCTCTTGGTACCCTTTCACCATGGTACAAGCCATCGGCAAGCCATGTGAAACTGACAACGAAGAGCACGTTTGTGGTAGCATCGGGACAGATGGAAAACGAACTGCTCAACGACGGGCGCATGGAGAACCAGAAGATGGTGCTCAATGCCGTTGTGACACAGAAGACATCGGCTTCGTTGATGGGGAGCGAGTACAGGGCAATCTACCACGAGGCAGTGAAGCGTAATGACGAGGCGGTATGGGATGCAGTAGATAACAAGATGAATCTGCTGAAGGACATCGACCCTGTGATTGTGAATATATGCAAGAACCTGCTCTATGCACAGTATCTTGTGCAGCGCAGGAATCTTCCGCAGATATTCCTCAACCAGTTGGCGGATGTGATGGAGAGAAGCGACTACGATGAAGACAAATTAGCAGGAGTGCTGAAACTCATCAAACTGTATCAGTTCACTCAGAATATAGAGCATGTGATGATGGTAACAGCACATCTTGGCGAAGGCTATATGCCTGTACCTTATAAAGAAGACAAGGCATCGAAAGCGATGCTCGAAATGATAACAGACTACAACAAACTATAATTTATTACTACTATGCCAAACAAAAGATACAACCTGAAACGCGACAAGCGTTACCTGGAACTCCTCGCACAGTCGTTCCCTACTGTAGCAGAGGCGAGCACCGAGATTATCAATCTGCAAGCCATTCTCAACCTGCCTAAAGGCACTGAGCATTTCCTTGCCGATATCCACGGTGAGCATCAGGCGTTCCTTCATGTGCTGAAGAACGCTTCGGGTAACATCAAGAGAAAGGTGAACGAACTGTATGGCTCGGAACTGACACTCAACCAGAAGCGTGAGTTCTGTTCACTGATATATTACCCAGAGGAGAAACTGGAAATCATCAAGGCGAAGGGCGAAGACACACATGCATGGTACATCGATACCATACAGCGTCTGGTGGCTCTCTGCCGCGAGGTTTCAAGCAAATACACCCGTTCGAAGGTGCGCAAGTCGCTTCCTGCTGATTTCTCTTACATCATACAGGAACTCCTACATGAGAACACCGACAGACCATCGAAGAAGACCTATGTGAATGTCATCATAGAGACCATCATCTCCACCGGTCGTGCCGACGACTTTATCATTGCCATCTCGAATGTCATCCAGCGTCTCATCATCGACGAACTCCATATCCTCGGCGATGTATATGACCGCGGTCCTGGTGCTCACATCATCATGGACACCTTGCGTCAGTATCACAGCTGGGACATACAGTGGGGCAACCACGATGTGCTGTGGATGGGTGCTTGCGTGGGCAACACCGCATGTATCTGTAATGTGATTCGTCTCTCGCTGCGATATGCCAACCTCTCAACTCTTGAAGACGGTTACGGTATCAATATGATGCCTCTTGCAACTTTCGCTATGGAGACCTATGGCGACGATCCATGCGAGGAGTTCATGCCTCGTGTCATTGGCAAGAAAGGCGATAACCATAAGATGACTCGCCTCACAGCCCAGATGCACAAGGCTATCTCTGTGCTCCAGTTCAAGGCGGAGGCAGAGATAATAAAGCGTCATCCTCACTGGAAGATGGACGACCGTTGTATGCTCAACCTCATCGACTATAAGAAGGGCACAATCACCATCGATGGCAAGGAGTATGCGCTGAAGAGCAACCATTTCCCTACCGTCGATCCTGGCAACCCATCGGCTTTCACTGAGGAGGAGTTACTGCTCATAAAGCGTCTGCGCCATTCGTTCAAGATGAGCGAGAAACTGGCTAAGCACATGCGTTCGATGCTTCGCCACGGTTCGATGTATGTTGTGTGCAACGGCAACCTGCTCTATCATGCTGCTATCCCATTGAACGAGGATGGCACACTGCGTGAAGTGGAGGTTGTCAGTGGACATACATTCTCTGGCCGCGAACTGCTGGATGCTATCGACATTCTTATCCGCACTGCCTTCCAGCAGGATGCCGACCAAGAGGACAAGCAGTATGCCAAGGACTACTTTATGTATCTGTGGTGTGGACCGGAGAGTCCTCTGTTCAACAAATCGAAGATGGCTACATTCGAGCGTTACTTCATCGACGACCACGACATCCACCACGAGGATAAGGGCTGCTATTTCAAGATGCGCGACAACGAGGAGGTTGCCGATCGTATCCTCGATGCATTCGGTGTCACCGGTGATGCGCGTCATATCATCAATGGTCATGTGCCTGTTCATGCTGCCGAGGGTGAGAATCCTATCAAAGCCAACGGCAAACTGATGGTGATTGATGGTGGATTCTCACAGCCATATCATAAGACAACGGGTATCGCGGGATATACGCTCGTATATCACTCCCGTGGTTTCCAATTGGTTCAGCACGAGCCATTCACAAGTGCAGCAGAGGCTATCATGAACGGTACTGACATCAAATCGACAACACAGATTGTAGAGATGAGTGCCCATCGTATGCTCGTGGGCGACACCGACCGTGGTAGTGAACTGAAACAACAGGTCATCGACCTGAAAGAACTGCTCTATGCCTATCGTCACGGTTGGGTGAAGGAGCAGGAGTAAATTAAAAGTTAAAAGTGAAAAATTATAATTACATGCATTCGGCTCTCTTTCGCTACCTCTTTGGGGGCTGGGGGACTGTTTTCGTATTCGTATTCGTTTTCGTGCTCCCATGTGGAGCTCAAGTGCGTTGGAACCAGACCTACCAAAACTATATCGACCAATACATGGATGTGGCTATCGACCAGATGCTGCACTACAACATCCCTGCATCTATCACATTAGCCCAGGGACTGTTGGAGAGCGGTGCTGGACGCAGTGAACTCGCTACCAAGGGCAACAACCACTTCGGAATAAAATGCCACGACTGGACCGGCAAGACGATGCATCATGATGATGATGCACGACAGGAGTGTTTCCGCGTGTATGATTCCGCATTGCAGAGTTATGAGGATCATAGCAAGTTTCTGCATGGCAAACAGCGATATGCCAGTCTCTTCCAGCTCGACCGCACCGATTACAAAGGATGGGCTCACGGTTTGAAGGCTGCAGGATATGCTACCAACCCTCAGTATGCCTACATGCTGATAAACATCATCGAGTGCTATAACCTTGCACAGTATGACAGGGCTACCAACTACGACAAGTTCATCGTTGAACATCTGCCGAAAAACACTACTGCAACCACAAACGACGGCAGTCATGTGATAAAGATGTGCAACAAAAACTACTATGTCATTGCCCACAAGGGTGATACATTCCGCACTCTCGGCGAGGAGTTCTCGGTGTCTTATCGCAAACTGGCTAAATACAACGAGCGCAACAAGAAGGATGTACTCAGCGAGGGCGATATCGTGTATCTGAAGAAGAAGCGTTCAAAGGCTGATAAGTCGTTCAAACACAAGCCTCATGTGGTGAAACCAGGCGAGAGCATGTACACCATCGCACAGAAGTATGGCATTACCCTGAAATCGCTCTACAAGAAGAATGGTCTGCCTTACGACTACCAACTTCGTCCAGGTGCTACCTTGCGCGTATATTAAATAAGGTAAAATGAAAAATGAGCAATTATAAACACAAGTCTTCGGGCCTCTTTCGCTTCCCCTTTTGGGGTTGGTGGGCTGTTCTCGCTTTCGTTTTCGCTATCGCCCTCCCATGCGAAGCACAGGATTTTGACCGGTATTTCACCGATGCTACACTGCGTCTTGACTACTCCTTCTCCGGCGATGCCAATAGGCAGGATATCAGTCTCGACCGACTGAACACCATCCCTGGATGGTATGGAAAACGGCAGCATCTTGCCGAACTGCCTGTAGAGGGCAACGGGCAGGTGATTGTGCGCGACCATAAATCACAGGAGGTCATCTACTGCAACTCGTTCTCCACCCTCTTCCAGGAATGGCTCTCTTACGATGAAGCACAGATGCTGCGCCGCTCGTTTGAGAATGTGTTTCTCGTGCCAATGCCAAAGGATACAGTCGATATCACTGTGCAGTTGAAGAACAATCGTCGTGAGGTGATGACGCAGATGACTCACCAGATGGTGCCTAACGACATCCTCATCCGTCATATCGGCGAAAGTCATGTCACACCTTACGAGACTATCATCCCTGCAGTCAACCCCGACCGATGTATGCACATTGCCTTTGTGGCAGAAGGCTACACTGAACAGGAGATGGATATCTTCCTCAACGACTGTCGCATAGCCACAGACGCAATCTTTGCCCACGAGCCATTCAAGACTATGAAGGACAGGTTCAATGTGGTGGCAGTGAAGTCGGCATCAGAGGAGAGTGGCACGAGCGAACCAGCTAACGGAATATGGAAGCGCACGGTGTTGAGCAGTCATTTTGACACATTCTATTCCGATCGTTATCTCACCACACTCAATCTCAAGGATCTGCACGATGTCCTTGCCGGTGTGCCTTATGAGCATATCATCGTGCTAGTGAACACAGAGAAATATGGCGGTGGAGGTATCCTTAACTCATACAACCTGTCGATGACTCATCACGAGAAATTCCGTCCGGTAGTGGTGCATGAGTTTGGTCACAGTCTGGCTGGACTTGCCGATGAATACTACTACGACTACGAACCAATACCGATGTATCCTCATGACATCGAACCATGGGAGGAGAACATCACCACTATGGTGGACTTTGACTCGAAGTGGAAGGATATGGTCGGTAAAGACGATGTTGATATCATCGAAGGAGCAGGCTACAGTGCGAAGGGAGTCTATCGTCCGACCCTTGATTGCCGTATGCGAACAAACGAGAACCCAGAGTTCTGTCCGGTTTGCAAACGAGCACTGGTAAGGCTCATCGAGTTCTATACAGGTCCCTCTCCGGTCCTCCCGAGGTAGGGTGACAATTGATACTCTTTCTGACAGTGCGTCCTCCATTTGGCACAGTTATTGCTAAATATAGTGTATGGCAAATTATTTTTCAGATAAAGTAACAAAATTACTCGAGATGAGTCGCAATGAGGCGACACGTCTTTATAGTCGTACCATAGGTCCGGAGCATCTGCTTCTGGCCATACTCCTCGACAACAATAATAAAGCATCCAACATCCTCAACCGTCTCAACGCTGACATTGAGGAGATAAAGACCGAACTTGAAGAGAAAGCCCGTAAGGACGGGCGTTTTGAGGCGGTAGGCATGAATGGTCCTGCCGTCAACGACAATCTCAACAACATCCTCCGACTGGCTATCCTTGAAGCACGAATGAAAAGAGAACAGGTGGTGACCGAAGAGCATATCATCCTTGCTCTGCTCAAAGACCAGTCGAATAACGATGCCAAGGATGTGCTTGAATCCAACAATATCAACTATGATAATGTCGTTGCGTGCGAGAACAGTGAGGTGGCTACACCACAGGCAAACATCGATGTTCCTGACAGTGAAGACGATGACATTCTGATGGAGGCTGACAGCAACAATCGTATCAGTACTGCCACAACGGCACGCAAGAAAGGCACCAAGACTCCAGTCCTCGACAATTTCTCTATCGACCTCACCCAGCAGGCTGCCGAGGGAAAACTCGACCCTGTTGTGGGCCGTGATCGTGAGATTCTGCGTATCACAGAGATTCTCTGCCGCCGAAAGAAGAACAACCCAGTGCTCATCGGTGAACCGGGTGTGGGCAAGAGTGCCATCGTTGAAGGACTGGCACAACTCATTGCCGAGCGCAAGACTTCTCCGGTATTGTTCAACAAACGATTGCTGTCGCTCGATATGTCGGCCATTGTGGCAGGCACAAAGTATCGCGGCCAGTTCGAGGAACGACTGAAAGCGCTGATAAAGGAACTTGAAGAGAATGATGATATCATCGTCTTCATCGACGAGATTCACACAATGGTCGGTGCTGGTGGTGCTCCTGGCACAATGGATGCTGCCAACATGATGAAACCTGCTCTGGCTCGTGGCATCATACAGTGCATCGGTGCTACGACACTCGACGAGTACCGCAATTCCATTGAGAAGGACGGCGCTTTGGAACGCCGTTTCCAGAAGCTTATCGTTGAACAGACATCGGCTGACGAAACCCTCGAGATACTCCGTAACATCGCCAGCCGCTATGAGAAGCATCATCATGTGCATTACACCGACGAGGCTCTCCAGGCTTGTGTGAAATACACCGAGCGATATATCACCACACGCCAGTTTCCTGACAAGGCTATCGACGCTCTCGACGAGGTTGGTTCGAAGGTGCATCTGAAAAACACCAATGTACCACCAAGGGTTACCGAGTTGCAGGAACAGATTTCTATTGCCGATACTAAGAAGAAGCAGGCTGTTGTTAACCAGAACTTTGAGTTGGCTGCCGCTTTCCGCGACACGCAGGTTCGGTTGGAAAATGAACTTAAAGAACTCCAGGCTTCTTGGCAGCGTGGCGACAGTGGCGAGGTGGCAGAAGTAACCGAGGCTGATGTGGCAGAAGTGGTATCATTGATGTCGGGTGTTCCTGTGCAGCGTGTGGCTGAATCCGAGGGTGTGCGTCTTGTCAATATGAAGGCAAAACTCCAATCGAAGGTAATCGCCCAGGACAAGGCAATAGAGAAAGTGGTGAAGGCAATCCAGAGGAATCGCGTGGGACTGAAAGAGCCTAACCGCCCTATCGGTGTATTCATGTTCCTTGGTCCTACAGGTGTGGGCAAGACCTATCTCGCAAAACAGTTGGCAATAGAGATGTTCGGTTCGGCTGACGCTCTGATCCGTATCGACATGAGCGAATATACAGAGAGTTTCAATACCTCACGACTTATCGGTGCTCCTCCGGGATATGTGGGTTATGAGGAAGGTGGTCAACTCACTGAGCGTGTTCGTCGCAAGCCTTATTCCATCGTTCTGCTCGATGAGATTGAAAAGGCTCACCAGAATGTTTACAATATGCTCTTGCAGGTGCTTGACGAAGGTCGCCTGACCGATGGTAACGGTCGTCTCATCGACTTCCGCAACACCATCATCATCATGACCTCGAATGCTGGTACTCGCCAACTGAAGGAGTTTGGTCGTGGCATTGGTTTCGGTGCAAGTGGCAACATGGGCATGATGCTCAACGAGAACGACAAGGAGTATGCTCGCAGCATTATCCAAAAGAGTCTCTCGAAGCAGTTCGCTCCAGAGTTCCTCAACCGTCTCGATGATATCATCACCTTCGACCAACTGGACCTTGATGCTGTGAAGAAGATCATCGACATAGAACTGGCATCGCTCTACTCTCGTGTGGAGTCTCTCGGCTATCATCTGGAACTGACTGACGAGGCGAAGGCATTTGTAGCAGAGAAGGGATACGACGTGCAGTTTGGTGCCCGTCCGTTGAAGCGCGCCATCCAGAATCTCATCGAGGACGAAGTATGTGAACGCCTCCTGTCTGACTCGCTCACCCCAGGTCAGCATATCCTCGTCAGCAAGAACCCAGAGAAGGAAGAATTGATGTTCTAGCCCCCTCCATCTCCCCCTCAAAGGGGAGGGCTACGAAGTTTGCTTTTCTATCGGAATTCCGTCATCGTCATCGCTAAATTATGTCATTATGTCATTCTGTCTAAAAAAAATAATATTCGCTTTAGCTTTCACTATCGCCCTCCCTTGCGGGGCACAGGAAACTGCGTTCAACAAACTCTATGTGCCTGAGCAGAAAGACTCCGTTGCAGTGGGCAAACTCGCTATCGATGTGGATGCCCTGACATTCTTCCGCGACAACGAATACGACTCCGATATCACCAAAGGCTATACCCTGCCGGGAGCATGGGTGCGACCATCGGTGCAATACAACCCTCTCCAGAATATCCATCTCGAACTGGGTGTCTCTGCACTGATTTTTTCAGGCGCCAACAAATACCCATGCTATTGTTATCACGACATACCAATGTGGAAGGGCGAGCAGTACCAGAAAGGTTGCCACTTATTGCCGTGGGTTAGAGCCGACCTCAAGGCTGGCCATTTCAACTTCGTGCTGGGCAACATCTACGGTGGTGCCAACCACGATTTCTCTACTCCTCTATATAATAAGGAGCAGATGTTACTGGCTGATCCAGAAATGGGATTCCAGATTCTGTTCAAAGACCGTCACTTCCGTGGCGACGCATATATAGACTGGCAGAGTTTCCAGTTCCGCAACGACAACCATCAGGAAGTCTTCACTGTGGGCGTTTCCACAAAAGTCACACCGTTCAACGGCCCTACCCTACGCCAGTTCTCCGTAAAGGCAAGTGCATTGTTACAGCACCGAGGTGGCGAAATGGATGTACCCTCTCGTCCGGTTCAGACCAACCACAACGCACTGTTGGGCATCCTTTGGGAGAAAGACTTCAAGACAGGATTCTTCAACAGCCTAGCAGCCGAAGCCGATGTTATGGGATGCTTCCAGCAAACCGGTCATCTGTGGAATTTCGATAGTGGCATAGCCTACAACGCATCGGTCACAGCCAACTATCTCAATGGTTTCCACACCCAATTAGGATTCTTCGCCGCACCGTCGAATTTCATCAGTCTCTACGGCAATCCATATTTCTCCACCGTCAGCACCAAAAACGAGGGAGAGTATTATTCCGGCATGAAGAACGTCTACCTTGACTTCGGCTATGCCCACACCTTCGCCAAGGCCTACACCATTGGTGCCAATCTCGAGATGTTCAGTATCCACACAGGTACCACAAACATCATCCCGACATCATCCCCAAATACCGGTGATGTAACCCTCACCACCCTCCCTGGCAAGAATGAGTTCAATTTTGCCTTCGGAGTTTACATGCGAATCAATCCCTCGTTTATATTAGGAAAATAAAAAAATACAGCCTGAGAGTTTTATTACACTCTCAGGCTGTTATGATGATACTCTTTCGAATGAAAAGACGTTAAAAATTCCTCACCATCATGAGGGATGTGTCCAAAGGGCGGAGAGGGTCTCGATGTTTACTGTGCTCTTACAAGGTCGAAACCGATGCGGACACCGTCGTAGTTCGAGGTGAGGTTGGTGATGTTCGAAACGGTTGCATTGCCACTCATGGCACCAACGGTCTGGAGGATAGTGAGAATCTTCTTTGACTCGAACAACAGAGCAATACCATTAGAGTTCTGCTTTACGAAACCGTTGAGGGTGTAAGCCTGAACACCAAGAATTGAGAGGTTGAGGTTGATTGCCTGTGATGCCTCATCAAAGGTGTATGTACCAGTGAGTTTCTTGCCCAAAAGCATTGCCTGGAATGTGCCGTCAGGAGCAAAACTGAATGCGGTGTTGTTTGACTTGAAACCTACCTTATTATAATATGTGGTGAGTTTCTCCTTGCATGTTGCTGCAACGACCTCACCACCGGCGTTTGCCAATGTCTTCTGTGATGTGAAGGCACAGCCTGGGTTGATATATGACCAAGTGCCTACGAGGTTTTCCTGCGACACTTTGTCGAGACCGATTACTGATGCGAGAATGTTTCCGAGGTTTGCACCTGATGTGGCATTGCTTACGAGTGAGCCGAGGATGTTGGCACCTGCGCTTGCAGCAGAAGAGGCTGCGTTACCTACTCCCTGAGCACCCTGACCCTGAGCGAGAGCACCGAGGAGGGCAGCAGTATTGCCGCCACATGCTGTGAGCATGAGTGTGCAGGCTGAAACGAGTACTACTGATAACTTTTTCATTTTCTATACTAATTTTTATTGTTAAAATAATCGTTTGCACCGATGGTGCTGTAAAATATTGCTGTACAAAGTTAGTTACTTTTTTTGGAGTATCAAAAAAAAAGATTAATTTTGCAATACTAAATATAAAATATTTATGCAATGAAGAGATTATTATCAATTTTCCTGCTACTAACCTTATGTACTACATGCGTGATGGCAAAGAAGAAAACTGTTACCTTGAGGTTTATCGAGACATCTGATGTGCATGGCTCGTTTATGCCTTACGACTACATAAACCGTCGCGAGAAACGTGGTTCGCTGGCCCGTGTGGACTCATACGTAAAGGCGGTGCGCGCTGACTTCGGCGAGAACCTCATTTTGCTTGAAAACGGCGACTTGCTGCAGGGACAGCCTATCTGCTACTACTACAACTATATTGCTACCGACAAGGAGAATATCGGTGCTTCGCTCACAAACTATATGGGTTACGACGTGCAGGCTTTCGGCAACCACGATGTGGAGACCGGTCATGCTTGTTACGACAAATGGGTGAGCGAGACGAAGGCTACTGTGCTCGGCGCAAACATCGTTGACACGAATACCGGCAAGCCATACGTTGAACCTTACAAGGTGATATTCCGCGACGGAGTGAAGATAGTTATTCTGGGTATGTGTACTGCGGCTATCCCAAGTTGGCTCGAGGAGAATATCTGGAGTGGTCTGCATTTCGAGAATATGATTGAATCGACAAAGAAATGGGTGAAGTACATCCAGGAGAACGAGAAGCCGGATGTCCTTGTGGGATTGTTCCACGCTGGACGCGATGGTGGCATCGTCACCGAGGAATACAGCGAGAATCCAACAGAGCAGATTGCTCGCGAGGTGCCGGGCTTCGATATCATTTTCTATGGTCACGATCACCAGAAGTTTGGTGGTCAGATTGACAACATCAATGGCAGCAAGGTATGGATTCTCGATCCAGCCAACAACGCGCTGAATGTGGCTGAGGCTGAGGTTACGCTCAACATCAACGACCGTGGCAAAAAGGGTGTGACTGTGTTGGACAAGCAGATAACGGGCAAGATTGTGAATATCGAAGATCAGCCGGTGAGCGAGGACTTCATGAGAGTGTTTGCATCGCACGACAAGGAGGTGCGCGAATATATCAACCGTCCTATCGGTTCGTTCACCGAGACTATCTACACCCGCGATTCGTTCTTCGGCTCATGTCCGTTCAACGACCTCATCCACAACCTGCAACTGGCTCTCACCGATGCACAGATTTCGTTTACAGCACCACTGGCCTTCAACGCAAAGATCGACAAGGGTGAACTGCATGTGAGTGATATGTTCAACCTCTATCGCTATGAGAACAAACTGGCGGTGCTGATGATGACCGGCGATGAGATTCGCCGTCATTTGGAGATGAGCTACGACATGTGGGTGAACACTATGACCAGCAAGGATGATCACATCATGCGACTGAAGGACACCACTGGTGCGGCTACCGAGCGTTCATCGTTTGAATATCCTACATTCAACTTCGACTCTGCTGCCGGCATCGACTATGAGGTGGATGTAACAAAGCCTGCCGGTGAGCGTGTGAAGATTCTCCGCATGTCGAACGGCGAGACTTTCGATCTCAATAAAATGTATAAGGTGGCAATGAACAGTTACCGTGCCAACGGTGGTGGTGAACTCCTCACCCGTGGTGCT
>JAZQOD010000033.1:0-11769 GCA_045627685.1 Prevotella sp.
TGAACCTTCCGGAATGTAAGGATGACAACGAGCGCTGGCACTGTCGCCGACTCGTGTGCGAGGCGATGATAGAACATCTGTGGTCGTCAGCATCGGTACATATCAATGTGCCTATCAGTGAACCGCTGTTCGAGTTCTGTACCCCTGAACTGCCTATTGTTCATGCCATAGAGACTGTTGCTGGTGACAGCGAGCACGATTTGGCAGAACTCCTCAAGAAGATGACAAAGGCAGAACGACCAATGATTGTCATCGGTCAGACGGCTCGTGATGCTATCAATGACACAACCCTTAGAGAACTCCGTCGCAGTGTTGTGGTTCTTGCCGAACCGCTTTCTGCCGATGACCCTTCACCTTCGCTGGATGATGTGTTCACAGAGATGGGGACTGATAATGGTGCTTACGAACCTGACTTTGTGCTGTTCATTGGTTCTACGACGATAAGCAAACGACTGCGTCTGTTCCTTCGCAGTTTAGACGACGATTGCATAGTGGTGATGCAGAACAGTGCACCAGTACTTGAGGACCTCACTCGCCATGCTCGCTATGTGCTTGTGTGTGAGCCAAAACATATTCTCACGAAACTGACAGGTATGTTCGATGGCGGTGCTAACCCATTCTTCAAGCATTGGAACGAACTGTTACAGACCGTTTCCGATAAGAACGCCTCATCAATCCCTGCGACTATCGAGGCGAAGGCTGTCAAGGCTTTCGAAACTTTGATGGAAAAGGGCAACACTGTGTTCTATGCCAACTCTACTGCGGTACGCCTTGCTGCCCGCTATGCTGACCATTATGTATTCTGCAACCGAGGACTGAACGGTATCGAGGGTTCGCTGTCAACGGCTGTCGGCGCTTCGCTCGTGACCGACGAGAATGTGTACTGCGTCATTGGTGACCTGTCGTTCTTCTACGATCAGAACGCTTTGTGGAACCAGCATCTCCGTGGTAATCTGCGTATTCTCCTGCTCAACAACAACCGGGGTGAGATATTCAGCACACTTCCGGGACTGAGCGACTCGCCGGCAAGGGATTACCTTGTGATGGGAGCACATAAAAACACTGCAATGGGTGCTTGTCATCAGTATGGCATCTCACGGAAGATGGTATCAAAAGCCGAAGACCTGCCTGCTGCAATAGAATGGCTCGTGGAGAGCAAGAGCAATTGTCCTCTGTTGCTGGAAGTGATGGTAGTTAAGAGTTAAAGTGAAAAGTGAAAAGTGAAGAGTGAAGAATGAAGAAGTCCTCTTAAATCATCTTTAATCCTCTCAATTTAAAATTATGAAAAGACTGTTCATATATCTCGGAATGATGCTGTTGGCGCTGAGCGTTCAGGCACAGACATCAGAAGCCGACTCTCTTTTGAATGTTGGCGATTACAAGTTCTTCCAGAGCGGTGATGCTTCGGGAGCGTTAAAGGCTTACAAGGCTGCTGCGGAACTGGGTAGCGTTGATGCTGCGATGATGGTGGGCCGCTGTTATGCTGAAGGTATCGGTACTCTCCAGAATCTTGACAAGGCGATGAAATACTGGTTGGCAGCATCAGAAGCGGGTTCGGGCGATGCCTCTTTCCGTATCGGTGACTGCTATCTGCATGGCATCGGTTTCGGCAAGAGCACAGAAAAGGCTATCCAATGGCTTGAGAAAGCAGCAAAGCAGGGTTCTACCGATGCGATGTTCACACTGGGATCGCTCTGTTTCTATGGAACAGATGTACAGCAAGATGTAGAGAATGCCATCAACCTCTGGACAATGGCTGCTGATGCTGGTAACAAGAATGCGCAGGCTACCTTGGGCTTGGAATATTTCAAGGGCGAGAAGACAAAGCGTAACATGATTCTGGCAGTGAAATACTTAGAGATGGCTGCCGATCAGGGTGATGCGTATTCTGCTTTCTATGCAGGATTGTTCAACGAGAAAGGCTTCGGCAAAGTGGCTGACGAGGTTTCGGCTGCCTACTATTATATGGTGGCTGCCAATGGTGGTGTGCCAGAAGCGCAACTCAACCTTGCGATTCTCTATTATGAAGGTCGTGGTGTCGATATGAACAAGAAATATGCTTTCGACTGGTACCTTGAGGCGGCAAAGAATGGTGTCCCACAGGCTCAGTTCAATGTCGGAGCATGCTATATCAACGGTGATGGTGTTGAGAAAAACGAGAAACTCGGTCAGGCATGGCTGAAAAAAGCAAAGGAAAATGGATTTGATAAATAACACCGCTCTTATCTACATTATATAATAAGGAATTGCCGTAAGATGATTGAAGATATTCTTGGAATAAAACCACAGATTGGTGAGGGGGTGTTCGTTGCTCCTACTGCAGCGGTTATTGGCGATGTTGTCATCGGCGATGGTTCGTCTGTGTGGTACAGTGCTGTCATTAGGGGGGATGTGAACAAGATCCGTATCGGTCATAATGTGTCGGTTCAGGATGGTTGTGTATTACACACCTCTGGCGGTGATGCCTACATAGAGATTGGCGACAATGTGACGATTGGCCACAATGTCACCTTGCATGGCTGCAAGATAGCCAGCAATGTACTGATAGGTATGGGAAGTACTGTTCTCGACAATGCTGTGGTTGAGACGGGGAGTGTGGTGGCTGCCGGAGCACTGGTCCTCTCGCGTACTCATATTCCATCAGGCGAACTGTGGGGTGGAGTTCCTGCCAAGTTCATCAAGCATATTACACTTGAGGCTGCCGAACGAATCATCGCACGCGGCCCGAAGAACTACGAATATTGGACAAATATCTATCTCCAAGAGAATAAATAAAATACTGAAGTTTCGGAACTTCCGAAACATAAATAAAATATAATAATGAGAAACTGGATAAAGATACACGACTTCGAGGAAATCATGCTCGAAGAATTTGAGGGAATAGCAAAAATCACTATTTGCCGTCCTCGATACAGAAACGCTTTCACTCCAAAGACCACTCTTGAACTGTCGCAGGCTTTTGCTATCTGCGCTGAGCGCAGGAGCATCAGAGTAGTGCTACTTACTGGACAGGAGACTCCGCGCAAAGAGGGACAGACGGATGAGGAATGGCTCCGTACACAGGCATTCTGTGCTGGTGGCGATATGAATGTGAAAGGCCGTGGAGGATATATCGATGAAGAGGGTGTGCCTCGTTTGTCTGTGCTCGATGTGCAGATGCAGATTCGTCGATTACCAAAACCGGTTATCGCTATGGTCAACGGCTTCGCCATCGGTGGCGGTCATGTACTCCATTTAGTATGCGACCTCACCATTGCTGCCGACAATGCCCGTTTCGGTCAGACTGGTCCGAAGGTGGGCTCGTTCGATGCGGGTTTCGGTAGTTCATATCTGGCACGCATCGTAGGTCAGAAGAAGGCTCGCGAGATATGGTTCATGTGCCGTCAGTACACAGCCCAGGAGGCTGAGCAGATGGGTATGGTGAACAAGGTGGTGCCTTTGGCAGAACTGGAAGATGAATGCGTAGCGTGGGCTCAAAGAATGATGGAACTGTCGCCTCTGGCACTGCGAATGATCAAGGCTGGTCTCAATGCTGAACTCGACGGTCAGGCTGGTATCCAGCAACTCGCAGGTGATGCAACAATGCTCTATTACATGACCGACGAAGCCCAGGAAGGTGGTAAGGCGTTCCTCGAAAAGCGCAAACCAGATTGGCATCTATAATTCCATCTAAAAGGCTATGAATATAGATTTATTCCAAAAGACATTGCATTTCAAGACTCCGGCGAGGACATCGCGTGGAGAATACAAGGAGCATCACATGGTGCTCGTGTCGATGACCGACGACCAGGGACGTATCGGTTTGGGAGAATGTGCTCCGTTACCTGACCTCAGTTATGATCGTGATTCCTATAGGATGATGAGCGATGTGGCACGACTCATCAACGAGGCTATGGAGAGTAAGGACTATGCTGATTATCTGCGTCCCTACCCTGCCCTGCTGTTTGCATTGGAGTCAGCTATGTACGACATGACAAAGTCGCCTATCCTCTACGACACTCCGTTCGCACGCTCCGAAGAGGGCATTCCTTTCAACGGACTGATATGGATGGGCTCATACGACGAGATGCTCGCACAGGTGAAGAAGAAACTGCTGGCGGGATTCCGTTGCATAAAACTGAAAATCGGTGCTATCGAATGGGAACAGGAAATAGAACTGATCCGTTTCCTGCGTTCCAAATACCGTAAGGGCAACCTCGAACTGCGTGTTGACGCCAACTGTGCGTTTACTCCCGAAGAAGCTCCAGCAAAACTTGAAGAACTGGCTCGCTATGAAGTCCACTCTATCGAACAACCGATAGCGACGGGGCAGTGGAAGACAATGGCTGAACTATGCAAGAACTCGCCTCTTCCTATTGCCCTCGACGAGGAACTCATTGGCCTGAATTATCTGCATGAGAAACAGGCGATGCTCGACACCATCCGACCACAGTATATCGTCATCAAACCGACACTCCACGGTGGCATCTCGGGTTCTATGGAATGGGTCAACGAGGCCAACAAGCGTGGCATCAAGTCATGGATGACATCAGCACTGGAGAGTAATGTGGGACTGCGAAACGTGGCTCTGCTCGCTGCTCGTTGCTACGGTCCACATGTGCTGTTCCCTCAGGGACTGGGCACAGGAAAACTGTTCACCGACAACATTGCCATGGATCTTGAACTCCGCGGAGCAAAGATGTGGCGCGAGGATGTGACGGACGAAAATCTCAAATAAACAAAAATAAGATTCTAATATAACGATATGAAAAAGTTTGCTGTAATGATGATGATGCTTATGATGAGCATCTGTGTTTTTGCAAAAGGCGATATGAAGGTTGTTGTGTTCACACCAACACCGGCTATGCACTGCCAGAATTGTGAGAAGAAGATAAAGGACAACATCCGTTTTGTGAAGGGTGTCAAGAAGATTGAGACCAGTGTGGAGAAGCAGACCATCACCATCACTTACGATGCTGCCAAGACTACCCCTGCAAAGATTGAAGCAGGGTTCCAGAAGTTGGGGTATAAGGTGAAAAGGACCCTCTCCGCCGCATAAGCGGCACCTCCCCCATGATGGGGAGGATTTTAAATAGACTAATTGATGATAAAAGGAATGAGAAAGTTTGGTTTGCTATTATTAATGGTGGTTGTGAGTACAACCATCACTGCTCAGGAATGGACGGTGGTGGAGCGGGGATTCTTGTATGATGACGAGATGCCTCCGACTTGCCATGCGGCAACACTTGTTGAAGCACAGAACGGGGATATCATAGCTGCATTCTTCGGTGGCACCTACGAAGGCCATCCTGATAGCGATGTGTGGACTTGCCGTTTCCATAACGGACAATGGTCGGCACCAACAATCCTTGCCGATGGTGTACTCACCCGATACACTCGTTCGGCTTTCGACTATGATCCACTGATGGGGAAAATCCTCAACCGCAACGAGATGTTCGCAAAGACCACATGGCTCGAAACAGCGCCTCACAGTGGCGAGGCTCTCATAAGCAACAAAGTGCGGAAACCTTGCTATAATCCTGTGCTGTATATTGCCCAGAACGGTGAACTGGTCCTGGATTACAAGATTGGTTCGAATATGCAGGACTGGACGGGTTGGGAGATTCGTTCAAAGAACGGAGGAAAGACGTGGTCGCATCCACGACCACTCACCGATAATCCAGAACAGCGACATCTCCGTCTTGGTCCTATCAAGGACAAGCCTATCGTGAACAAAGGCAGAATCATCGCGGGTAGCAGTACGGAGGTGACTTACGACTCATGGAAGGTGCATTTCGAACTGTCCGACGATGACGGTCGTTCATGGTATAAGTCGGAAGTGGAATGCGACACCATACTCTGCATCCAACCAACAATTCTCAAACTCGGCGATGAGCATCTGAAAGCACTCTGTCGCACTCGTCATCACAGAATTGCTGTGACGGAGAGTTATGATAACGGAACAACATGGTCGCCTATGCGACTCACCGATATGAAGCATAACAATTCCGGTATCGACGCAGTGACACTGAGCAACGGTACTCATCTCCTCATTGCCAACGACACCGATAACGACGCCCGTCGTTCACCACTGACATTATTTAGCAGCACTGACGGAGAGACATGGGAGAAAGTTCTTGATGTGGAAGGTGACGATGGTATGGAATATTCCTATCCGGCAATCATCGAGGCAAGCAATGGAGATGTGTGGATTCTATATACATGGCATAGGAAGAAGATTGCGTTCATAAAGGCCAACCACTAGCCCCACCCCTTCCCTCCCCCCAAGGGGAGGGGGAATTATCTACCCTTTGATTATAGTGCGGCGGATTTTGCCGGTTTCGGTCATTGGGATTTGGGCGATGTGGATAATCTCTTTCGGACGCCAGTAGCAAGGGAGGATGTCTTCGCAGATAACTTTTATTGACTCAATATCATTCGATTCGGTGAGAAGAACTACTATCTCGCCGAATTTTTTGTCTGCCTTCTTTGTGATGGCAAACGGGGCGTGAAGATGTGGCTGGAGCATCTGTTCCACCTCTTCAATCTGAATTTTTATACCTCCCGAACAGATGACATTATCCTTGCGACCACGGATCCGGAACCGTCCGTTGTTTATCTCTGCAATGTCATTGGTCTTCAGCGGTTCGGCACACAGATGGGGGGCATCGATGACAAGACAACCATCATCGGCGAGACTCACGCTGACTCCCTTCATCGGAGTGTACCACTCGGATGCCTCACTGCCGTTGAGTCGGCGCAAGGCGATATGCGATAGTGTCTCGGTCATGCCATAGGTGCTCAGGAACACGCATTCGATATCATCGGTCGATATCTCGTTGATGGCATTGGCAAGTTCGGGACTGATGGCACCTCCACCTATTATTATATTCTTACAGCGGGAAAGGACGGAGGCTTCTTCGGGCACACGGAGTGTCTCATATACCTGCGACGGAATCATCGCCACGAAATCAAATGGCTCACGTAGTGTGGCAAAGGGATGATTGCTAGGCTTGATAACGGTCAGTTTCAATCTTCGCTCAATAGAACGTACCACCATCATCTTGCCTGCGATATAATCGGTTGACATGCAGAGAAGGGCGGTGTCGCCTTCATGCAGGTTGAGGGTATCGCAAGTCATTCGTGCAGACGCCAGCATACGACTCTTCTCAACGAGCATCTCTTTCGGCTTACCCGTCGATCCACTGGTTTTCACAGCAACAAACTCCGAGTCACTGTTCCATTCCTTGACAAAATCCTCGTAAGTCATACGTCTATCCACTAATATCCTATTATTTTTTAATGCCTGCGGCGCACGCGAATGACCGTGAATTGGCCGTGAATTATTTCGTTAATTCTTCTTTTCGCCAACCGTAGCATTTCAACGCCCTCGCCCTAGCGAAGCGAAACGGGAGAGGGAAGAGCGCAAAGCGCGAGGGGAGAGGGTCTGTGGGGGGGCTATATCTTCATCCTCACTCCCACATACACCATCTGTCCCATTGTTGGGCCCCATACCTGGGTGTTATCGAAACGATTGCCGGTGTACCACACATAACTGCCATTACGCACTGGATCCTTCTGCTTGTAACCGGTGAGGTTCTCCACACCAGCATATACCGACCACTGACGGAACCATCGTGTCACCTGCAGATTGGCTGTGGCGAACACTGGCGAATATTCGTATGTGTCATCGTCGTATCCCTTTGGTGCATATTCAAGGCGTGCCTTTCCTGTGAGGCTCACATTGACATCAAACTGCCACAGTCCCAACCCTGGCTTCCACGAAGCAGTGAAGAGTCCACGGAACTTCGGCATCAGCACCTGATCCAACAACTGGTCTCTCACCGTCTGCTTCACGATGTTTCGTCTGAAGGCAAGAAGCAACTCCAAGCCCTCCACTGGCTCATACTGGGCGTCCACCTGAATGACATGACTGTATGATTGCGGTTTGTTTTCATTCTTCATCCAGAAGTATCCTGCATAGGCTGAAGGCACATAGAGGTACTCGTTATGTCTGTCGAGCGGACCGATGCTGATTCCTCCGTTTCTATAGTCAATAACCATCTGATTCTGGAAGGTGGTGTAGAAATACTCAGCATTCAGTTTCATGTTGCGGTTGCCGAGAGGGATATCAAATCCCAGGGCTGCTCCCATGTTCCATGATTTCTCCTGCATGAAGAATTTATTTTCCTGAGGCGCCTCTCCGATATCACCTGAATACACGGATAACTGGCGTCCTGATGCCAGCAGAGCATAGTTCTCGGCATAAGGATGCACTGTGCGGAATCCACGACCGGCTGACAGTTTGAGGTTCACCCAGTCGGCAATCTGCCATTTCACATGTGCTCGTGGAGTAAAGAAGGTGCCATGAAGCGAACTGTTGTCAACCCTCACTCCAGCCATTGCTATGAGGCGGTTGTTGAGGTTGAAGGTGTACTGGGCATATCCACCGACAGTGTTCTCACGGAAACTCTGAACCGACATAGATGTTTCGTAGTTGACCCAACTAGAAGCGTTGAAATACTGCAGAGTGTCGTCGATGGCATCGAGCGAGAGACTTGCCCCGAGTGATATGCTGTGATATTTGCCGAGGTTTGATTCGAACATTAACTGGGTACTCAAACTGCGCTGCTTTGCCTGATAGCCCGAATATTTGTACGGCATATTGCGACCATCGAAATCAGCCGGATCAAGTTGCGAGGCGAAAGGATTTTCAGGATTGTATTCGCGAATATGCTGTGGCTTTTCACCCACGTTCATACCAGTGTTGTGCAGACTTCCGTTCATCATCCATGCGATGTTGGTGGCATGCTCACGGTTCAGGATGAAGGCAAGCTTCATATACATCTCATAGCGCTCGTTGTCGATGTTGCCCTGCCACAATGGTATTGGTTCCTCTTTTTCAGTGACACCTCCCTCTTCCGAGTATTCCTTCCTTGTGTACATCACAGGATCGAAATGATGCGACATACCAAACTGGCGCTTGTCTTTCAGTGCCGAGATGCCGTAATGACCGATATATCTCTCTGTGAAATACGCCCATCGGTTCTGGATGTTATAGTTCTCGTGGCGAGGAGTGTCCATAAAACCGTCATGGTTGTTGTCCATGTCCATCCAGTTCTTGCTCACATGGAGCAGCAACTCGGTGGAGAGGGCCTTGTTCAGATGGATGTTTCCTTCTACATTCACCTCTGTGGTGGTTTCCGAATCGGCATAAATGTTGCCTTCCAGATGCTGCTCATCCTCTGGTTGCAGGTACTCGGCATTTATCTGTCCGGTCATGCCTTCATAACCGTTCTTCACTGTCGATGCTCCCTTGCTCACGCTGATGCTCTTCAACCACTGACCAGGAATGAACTCCAGGGCGAAAGGCTGTGCGAGATATCGGTAGTTTGGCTGCGACTCAGTGAGCATCTGCACATAGCGTCCCGAGAGGCCCAGCAGTTTTATCTCCTTTGCACCGGTGGCAGCATCGGAGTAGTTCACATCGACCGACGGGTTGTTCACGAACGCTTCACCGAGGTTGCAGCAAGCCGCACGGAACAGCGACTCCTGGTTCATCTCGAAGCCCATCTGTGCTCCGTTCATCTGTTTCAGTGCCAATCGACGCTGGCTGACGGTCACCTCCTCAAGGTTCTGCTCGTTGGCGATAGAATCAGTCTTTTCAGCCTGTGCATGCACATTCTGGAATCCTGCGAAAAGAACCAATGCTAGTAATATCTTTCTCATAATCTTCAATTAAAATCCCCCACGCCCTCGAGGACGCGGGGGGGGGAGTTAAGTAGAGGCGACAGCCTCTTTGAGTTAGTTAGTTCATATATCAAGAGTCTGTAAACAGACAAATGATCGGATTAATAAGTGAAAAGTGAACAGTGAACAGTGAAAAATCCTGATTTGCTTTTCTTGCGGGCATACTCGTTACAAGATAAATTTTAATTTTTCACTTTTCACTTTTAACTTTTCACTTAAATATGCTCTTGAGCACTTCCTCGGTCACTTTCTTGGTGGCTGTCTGGGTAGCGCTCTTTGCTGCCTTGCCAATGATGTCCTTGCCCGATGACGACTTCGACGACCCACCGGTGATGGCCTTTCCTACACTTGAACCGAGACTGCGAGCCACACTGGTGATGACTGCTCCGGCGAGGGTGCCGAAGATGGTGCGCTTCCAGCCCGACGACTTCTTTGCTTCCTTCTCCTGACGGGCAGCCTCTCGCTCAGCCTCACGCTGTGCCTTTGCTGCTTCCTTCTCAGCCTTTGCCTGTTCCTTGGCCAATCGCTCCTGCTCTTTTGCAGCCTCTACCTCAGCATTGACAGCTGTCAACACCTCGTAGGCACTCTCACGGTCGAAGAAATCCTCGTAAGCACGGATACGAGCCGGTGCTGCGTTCTTGATGTCCAAGCGCTGACCATCGGTGATGGCACCAATCTGGCTCAATGGGAACAACATCTTTGCACGCTCCACCATTCCCGGAGCACCCTTCTCGTCGAGGAACGACACCAATGCCTCACCTGTTTCGAGAGTCATGATTGCTTCTTCTGTCGAGAACGATGGATTAGCACGGAAAGTCTGAGCAGCCGCACGCACATCCTTCTGGTCTTTTGGTGTGAAGGCACGCAAGGCATGCTGCACACGGTTAGAGAGTTGTGCAAGAATCTGGTCAGGGATATCAGTTGGCGACTGGGTGATGAAATAGATACCCACGCCCTTCGAACGGATCAGTCGTATCACCTGCTCGAGCTTGTCCACCAGAGCCTTCGATGTTCCTTCGAACAGCATGTGAGCCTCGTCGAAGAAGAAGATGAGCTTTGGCAGTTCGAGGTCGCCCACCTCTGGGAGAGTCTCGTAGAGTTCGGTCATGAGCCACAGCAGGTATGTTGAGTAGAGTTTCGGATTGAGCATGAGTTTATCGGCAGCCAATACCGACATCACACCCTTACCGCCCTCAGTGTCCATCAGGTCGTTCACATCGAATGCTGGTTCACCGAAGAACTTATCGCCACCCTCCGACTCTATCGCGAGTATTGAGCGCTGGATGGCTCCAATGCTTGCTGCCGACACATTGCCATAGGTGGTGGTGAACATCGCAGCGTTCTTTGCCACGAAGTCGAGCATCAATCGGAGGTCTTTCAGGTCGATGAGCAGAAGTTGCTTGTCGTCAGCAATCTTGAACACAATGTTCATCACGCCCGTCTGTGTCTCGTTCAGATCCATCAGTCGCGACAGGAGTTGTGGTCCCATAGCCGAGATGGTGGTGCGCATAGGGAAGCCCTGTTCACCGAAGACATCGTAGAATCGCACCGGACAAGCCTGGAACTCTGGGTTCTCGATGCCGAACTTAGCGCATCGCTTCTCGATGAAGCCGGTCATCTTGCCCACCTGACTGATACCGGAGAGGTCGCCCTTCATATCAGCCATGAAGCAAGGCACGCCAGCCTGTGAGAAGGTCTCAGCGAGCACCTGCAGGGAAACGGTCTTACCAGTACCGGTAGCACCGGCAATAAGTCCGTGACGGTTACACATTTTTCCTGTCATGTACAATGGGCCATTATCGCAATGAGCCACATAGAGTTGGTCGTTCAGATACATTGTTTTATAATGCTTTTAATTGTTCCTTTGTTTTCCGCGTGCAAATATAACATTTTTCTTTGAAATAGGCAAATAAAGCATAAAAGTTTCGCGTGTTATTGTCTCGATTTTCACAATGATATACTATTAGATGGGCGTTCTAACGACCAATTTGCGCGCAAATTGCTCCTCATTCCACCGTTTTGACACCCTTAGATGGGCGT
>JAZQOD010000034.1:0-2663 GCA_045627685.1 Prevotella sp.
TGGAATGGCTCAACCGCTGCCATATCAATGGTGTGCAGTCCCAGGACTGGCACCTGTCGCATCATTGGCCTTGCCCTATCGACAAGGACGGTAACCTCATGACCGAGTTCAAGGATATAGCAAACCGCACAAACTGCACATCTGTCATAAAGCGTTACATCGATGTGCAGCACTCGTTGGGCATGAAGAGCATTTTCTATAATCTCGCCTTCGGTGTACTGAAAGACGCCTATGATGACGGCGTGAAGGAAGAATGGAATCTCTACAAGCAACCAAACCGCAACGAGCGTGACAAGCACCCTCTGCCAGATTCGTGGAAGAGTGATATCTACCTTGTCAACCCGGGAAATGCAGAGTGGCAGCAGTATCTCGGCGATCGTAACGAGGAGGTTTACCAGAATTTCGATTTCGATGGATATCAGATTGACCAGTTAGGCTATCGTGGCACCCTCTACGACTATGACGGTAATCAGGTCGTACTGCCACAGGGCTATATATCGTTCATCAACGCAATGAAGGAGCGCCATCCTGACAAACGACTTATCATGAACGCTGTGAGCAGTTACGGCACAAAGGAGATTGCTTCTACGGGTAAGGTCGATTTCTGTTATAATGAAGTATGGGACAGTGAGAAGCGATACGTTGACCTTTATAATATCATTCGCGAGAACGACCGTAACAGCGAAGGGGGTAGGGCACTCAAGACTGTTTTCGCCGCCTATATGGATTATAACCGTGACCGTTGTGATTTCAACATTCCGGGAATCCTGCTCACTGATGCTGTCATGATGTCGCTTGGAGGTCAGCACCTTGAGTTAGGCGATCACATGCTCTGCCGTGAGTATTTCCCTTATACGGGAGTGAGGATGAGTGGAGATCTGAAGACAGCCATTGAGCACTACTATGATTTCCAGGTAGCATTCCAGAATCTGTTACGTGGAGGCGGCAAGGAAGTCAGTATGAAGGTCAGCAGTAGTCAGGCAGTCATCAACCAGTGGCCACCTGTGGCTCATAGCGTTTCTTCGTTTGCCCGTGAGTATGGCAATATGAATGTTGTTCATCTCATTAATTTCACCAATTCCAATGCAGAGTCGTGGCGTGATGCCGATGGAAAGGAACAGACGCCGCTCCTCCGATCGAAGTTGCCTATTACTGTTGAGAGTGCGAAGAAGGTGAAGCGTGTGTGGTGTGCATCCCCAGATGAGCATGGTGGCAGTGTTCAGGAACTAGTGTTCACTCAGGACGGTTCATCCGTTGCTTTCACCCTCCCGACACTCAAATATTGGACAATGGTTGTATTGGAATATTAAAAAAGGAATATATAAAAAATGGGACTCTCCAAATGAGGAGGGTCCTTTTTATTGTTTTCCTGACACCGTCTCTTATTGCAAAAGAATAAGAGAGCAGTTTGTGTTTTTTCGAGCCTTGTGGTCTCGGCACCAATTTCCCTTTCCCCACACCCCTGGGAAATTTGGTGCATAGAGAAAAATGCCCCCACAAAAGAAAAGCCCCCACAAAACACAAAAAGGGTACCCTGTTATCACAACAGAGTACCCCACAAAATATTAACCATATCATTATATTATGACAACCTTCACCTCTTCCTCATCAACGATGGCCTGATAAATCAGATCAATCAGCATGTCTGTTGTCTTTTTCGAGTCAGTCAACATACCCTTTTTGGTATTCGAGCCGACCAAAATGCAACCAACTGAATCACGAGGATAGTTTCCCGGATGAATCATTATCGCAGACCGACCTGGCACTCCAACAAGGTAAGGCATTCTTCTCTTGAACCGAGGACTCCAACAGAGTGCAACATCATAGGTTCCAGATGCTATCGCCTTCTTTGAACCAGCAGTCACGGTCTCTGTTGCTGTCCCTTCAGGCGGTTCAAGTGTATTGCAGAGCCAGTGCGTGTATTCCTCATCTCCCCAACTATACTTTACCGAAAGATTGCCTATTATGTAGCCGGGCTTTTTGTAGTTTCGTTCTATTATAATCTTCATAATGGTTACTTGATAATCAGTTTAACATTGTCGTTTTCAAGCAGGAAGGCAAGCAGTTTTGACCAAGCACTAACATCAACAATGTGTGGATCGCCTGTATTGGTCTCATTTGCAAGAAGGACAATGTAGCAACCTTTTGACCACGCCGATTTTGCACAGCGAATAGAAGTCTCGTTAGAGTATTTCTCTCCAACAACCTTGATGCAAGGTACACCAGCAGCAGGATTATTTCTTATCTCAATAGAATATTCTCCCTCAGGTACAGCATATACGTCCTTTTCAGTTGTATTCTCATCACAAGGAGGTTCTATTGTATAACCGAAAAATACATTACCACAACCTAAAATACCTCTGGTCTCTTTGTCTGTGAACTTTGTCCTAACTAATGTTATTTCCATGTTTTGTATAATTATTTTACTTTAACTATGTCTATATACTCTTATTGCGCTATTGTGCTTAATGTGCTAAATGTGCAAGAGTAAATGAGCACTCCCCGAAGGGAGGATGCTCATAAGATATCTTGACGGCTATTTCTTCCGCCAGACACCTTTCTTTACTCTTTCTATGAGTCCGTTTTTCCACCAACGGTTCAAGATGTAACCAACTCGTTCTCCTTGTCCCATGTTTTGGCGAAGCCTAATAAGGTCAGCATCA
>JAZQOD010000035.1:0-10482 GCA_045627685.1 Prevotella sp.
TGATTGAAACTAAGGTCGCTTCCCTTCTCAATGGCGGGCCGCATAAAGCCCTTAAGGCCTAAGTCGAGGCAACTCCACCGGTGGATTACAACGATAAGAGTGCACTCTAAACTTCCTTTCTCGGAGTTTTCATCACATCACTGGGCAACCCCTTTTTTACTCCATTTCCCGAATTTGCAGATTTAACTCCCAACCATCCTTTTCGTCTTCTCCGGCTCACATCAAACTATACAGGGTGCATATTTTTAATTGTTATTTGTTATTATTGTAACACAGTGTATTTCGAGCGTTACAAATAACAATAATAACAATAAAAATGGACACGCATGGTGATACTAATAATAGGTAATATTTATATATATAAATATATATAAATATTAAATTTCATGTCCAACTTTTTAGATAGGGGCGCATATTTTAATTGTTATTTGTTATTTGTAACGCAGTGTCTTTCCTGAGCGTTACAAATAACAATAATAACAATAAAAATGGACACGCATAGTATAAGACGTGGGTTTCTCAAAAAAGCCATCACAAACAATACATCTGAAAAAAAATCAAAAAAAAGTTGGGCAAGGGCTTAATTTTTACCCCCTTTTCGGGTATAAGGAAGTGTAGGGAACTACATTATAATTTGATGATTGGCGATTCAATGATTATATGATTACCCCAAAATCTTTTGACACGCATTAACTCTGGCTCACATAGCATTGATTTGGTCGCATGAAAGCGCTTAAATGACGATACAAAATCAATGGAATGACAAGCAGAAAACGCTGAGATTACACGATGAAAACGGTGCGCAATTCAATCTGCTGATACTCAGGGCTTTCAGAGAGCAAAAGAATCATATCTGCGGTATGAATCTTTTAGTAGCGATATGGGAAATATTTTTACAGGCAATTCACCCAAAGACCATAGAAAGCACTGGAAGTTACTGGTGGGCCAATATTTCTCGCGGAGTTTCAACAAAGGTCGTTCCGCCATGCTCAATCAGAAAATCCTTGTCGCGGAAGCCCCATAACACCGAAATGCAGGGCATGCCACAGTTTTCGGCGGTCTTGATATCTACATCGCTGTCACCGATATACACTGCTCCATCGGCGGTCACGCCCAACTGACGCAAGGCTTCAAGGACGGTATCAGGTGCGGGTTTCTTGTTTATGCCTTCCCTCTCACCGATTGCCACGGAGACTGTATCTGGGAAGAAATGGCGGCACAACTGCTGGGTGGCATCATAGAACTTATTACTGACAACGGCAATGTTCTTTCCCCTACCCTTCAACTCCGCCAGCATCTCTGGGATGCCTTCATACGGCTTCGTGGTGTCAAGACCGTGGTCGATATAATGCAACTTGAAAACTGCCAAGGTCTGCTCAGTGATATCGGAGGGTGTTCCCTCAGGCACCGCTCTCTCTATGAGTTTTCTCACTCCATTGCCCACAAACTGTCGTATCTCGGCAAGGCTGCGCTCGGGCATTCCTATCTCGCGGAGGGCGTGGTTCACACTCTGTGCCAGATCACCAAGGGTGTCCAGAAGTGTACCGTCAAGGTCGAAGATATATGTTGAATATTGCTTCATCAAACTGTTGTTTCTATGGTCTTCGCATAGCGAAAACTTGTTCTATATTCTTTTTCACTGCAAATTTACAACTTTTTCACGCAAATAAATAACTGTTACCCGAGAAATTAGTAATTTTGTAATGCAAAAAATGAAACGGTAAATGAAACAAAATTATTTGAAACTGAAGAAATCATCATATATAACAGTCATCAGTATGTGTTTTGCACTCATCCTGGTTGTGCTTTTTGTTGGATTCTTCACCCCTTACTCCCACTGCGATGAGGACAGATTCGTGAACATCGACACTGACGATAACCTGGACTCAGTGCTCGCCAAGGTCGATACTATCGGCAAGCGTTACACATACAGCGGTTTCTGTATGCTCGCGCGCCATTCAAACTTCGACAAGAACATCCACACGGGTCACTACGTAATAAAACCGGGAACACTGACATTCAGCGTGTTCCGCATGATAAAGAACGGCAACCAGACTCCTATGAGAGTTACCATCCCGGAAGTGAGAACCGTTGACCGACTGGCAGAGGAACTGTCAAAGAAACTCATGGTGAAGAGCAGCGAATTGACTGGACTCCTCACCGACGAGGCGTTCTGCGAGAAATACGACATGGACACTTGTACCATCATCTCGCTGTTCATTCCAAACACATACGAGTTCTTCTGGGACATGCCTGCCGAGAAACTGGTGGAAAGGATGCAGAAGGAGTACACTACATTCTGGAACGATGACCGTAAGGGCAAGGCAGAAACGTTGGAGATGACTCCTGTTGAGGTGATGACACTCGCTTCGATTGTCGATTCAGAAACTGCCAACAACGGTGAGAAGCCTCGCGTGGCGGGTATGTACTACAACCGACTGAAGATTGGAATGCCTCTCCAAGCCGATCCTACAGTGAAGTTTGCGATGAAGAACTTCGACGCCCGCAGGATCTATCGCAACTGGCTCACCTTCGACTCGCCTTACAACACGTACAAGAACGCGGGATTGCCTCCTGGTCCTATCCGCATACCATCGGTAGCAGGCATCGACGCAGTGCTTAACCTCGAGCACCATAACTACCTGTATATGTGTGCGAAGGAGGATTTCTCGGGCACTCACAATTTCGCAGCAACATACGCTGAGCATCAGCAAAACGCCCAGAGATACTCAAAGGCCCTGAACGAACGAGGAATAAGGTAGTACAAGTTTTACAAAGATTTCAAGATATATAATCTTGATTCTCGGTTTATTTTTGTAATTTTGCAGAAAATAAAAATCATCAAGAATATGACAAACATCGTAGAAAACATTGTTGAAGAGAAAAAGAGCCTGAACTTCATTGAGCAGATCATCGCCAACGACCTCGCTGAGGGCAAGAACGGCGGTCGCCTGCAGACACGCTTCCCACCAGAGCCAAACGGCTACCTCCATATCGGTCATGCGAAAGCCATCGCTATGGACTTCGGTGTGGCAGAGAAGTTCGGTGGTGTGTGTAACCTCCGTATGGACGACACAAACCCTCAGAAGGAAGACACAGAATATGTAGAGGCTATCAAGCACGACATCGAGTGGCTCGGCTTCAAGTGGGGCAAGTTGGTTTACGCATCAGACTATTTCCAGGACCTCTGGGATTTCGCCGTATGGTGCATCAAAAACAACCGTGCTTATGTTGATGAGCAGACCTCTGAGCAGATTGCTGAGCAGAAGGGTACTCCAACACAGCCTGGCACAAACTCTCCATATCGCGACCGTCCTGTTGAGGAGAGCCTCGCACTCTTCGAGCAGATGAACTCAGGCAATGTGGAACCAGGAAAGATGATTCTACGTGCCAAGATCGATATGGCTTCGCCAAACATGCATTTCCGCGATCCTATCATGTACCGTGTGCTCAACATGCCTCACTGGCGTACAGGCAACACATGGAACGCATACCCAATGTACGACTTCACCCACGGTCAGAGCGACTATCTCGAGGGTGTGACACACTCAATCTGTACTCTCGAGTTCGTGCCTCACCGCGATCTCTACGACCTGTTCGTTACTTGGATCAAGGAATGGGCAGCCGAGACAGGCAAGGTTGTTGAAGGTCACCCACACGGCGACATTCAGGACAACCGTCCTCATCAGTTCGAGTTCAACAAACTGAACCTGAACTACACTCTTATGTCGAAGCGCAACCTCCTCATCCTCACCAAGGAAGGCGTTGTGAACGGTTGGGACGACCCACGAATGCCAACAATCTGCGGTATCCGCCGTCGTGGCTACTCACCAGAGTCAATCCTCCGTTTCATCGATTCTATCGGCTACACCACCTTCGATGCCCTGAACGACATCAAGTTGATGGAGGCAGCCGCTCGTGCCGACCTCAATGAGCGTGCCACCCGCGTATCGGCTGTGCTGAACCCAGTGAAGGTTATCATCACCAACTATCCTGAGGGTAAGGTAGAGAACCTCGAGGTAATCAACAACCCTGAGTTGAAGGATGCCGAGGGCAACGTTATCACAGAGGGCAATACCCACACCATCGAGTTCTCTCGCGAGTTGTGGATAGAGCGCGAAGACTTCAAGGCAGAGCCTGACAAGAAGTTCTTCCGTATGTATCCAGGCAAGGAAACACGCTTGAAGGGTGCATACATCGTTGACTGTACTGGTTTCAAGGCTAACGAAGAGACTGGCGAGGTTGAGGAAATCTACTGCACATACGATGAGAACTCGCTTGCCGGCACAGAAGGTGCCAACCGCAAGGTGAAGGGTACCATCCACTGGGTGTCGTGCGCTCACTGTGTACCAGCAGAGGTTCGTAACTACGAGTGCCTCTGGACATGCGAGAACCCTCGCGATGCCATCAAGCAGTATGAGAAAGAGAATGGTGTTCGTGGCATCGACGCTATGCGTCCGTTCCTCAATCCAAACTCGCTCAACATCAACAAGAACGCATACGTTGAGAAGTTCGCAGCAGAACTCCCAGCACTCTCTTACCTACAGTTCCAGCGTACCGGCTACTTCAATGTTGACCCAGACTCAACACCGGAGCACCCAGTATTCAACTCGACCGTCGGTTTGAAAGACAGTAAGGGGAAGTAAACGAAAACGAATACGAATACGAAAACGAATACGCAGATGAGGGGGCTGAAAGGCCTCCTCGCGCGTACGTACATATTATAATAAATAATGGACTATATACTTTCACTTCTCGATCAACTCACCTATCCTGTCATCTGGTTTCTGATGTTGCTTGAAAGCACCGTCATTCCTGTTCCGTCAGAACTTGTAGTAGCCCCTGCTGCCTATAATGCAGCCGATGGACAGATGAATATCCTGATGGTGATTCTGATGGCTACTATCGGTGCAGACTGCGGTGCCACCATCAACTACCTTGCCGGATATTTCCTCGGCCGACCAATCATCTATAAGTTTGCCAACAGCAAATGGGGTAAGTTATGTCTCTTGAATCAGGAGAAGGTAGAGAAAGCCGAGAGATACTTCGACAGTCATGGTGTTGCAGCAACAATAACCGGACGACTCATCCCTGGAATCCGCCACCTCATCTCCATTCCTGCCGGACTGGCAAAGATGCATTTCGGCAAGTTTCTGCTCTACACCACTCTCGGTGCCGGAGTATGGAACTGCATACTGGCAGCCCTCGGTTGGTGGCTCTACTCTTTCGTGCCACGCGAGGAACTGAACGAGAAAGTTGAGCAGTACAGCCATTACATCGTGATCGGTATTGTTGCAGTGGTAGGTTTAGCCATCATATGGTTTGTTTTTCGTGGTGTGTTCGGACACAAAAGTGGTAAAAAGTGTTGATTTTTATCAACCAACTATTTCGTTAACACATTTTAAACATTCACAACTCACTGATTTTCAGTTGCTTTCAAAAAAGTTACACTACAAAGCAAAAAAAAATCATAAAAAAAGTATTGTGGAATAAAAAAAAGTAGTACCTTTGCATCGGTTTTAAATAACAATTGATTGTTTTACTGATTTAAAAAGCTTAAAAAAATGAAGAAATTAGTTTTGATGTTCGTTGCTATCGCAGCAATCTCTTTCGCTTCTTGTGGTAACAATACAGAGCAGGCTCCTGCACAGGATACTGACACTGTAGTTGTTGATACAGTTGCTGCTGATACTGTAGCTGCTGACACAACTGTAGCAGAGTAATTTAAGCGCGAACTTAAATTCACAGTATACCGCTGGTCTCTCAGAGACCGGCGGTTTTTTTTGGACCCTCTCCGCCCCATCGCTCGACATCCCGTAGGGTGGCGCTTCGCTCCGCAGGGGCAGAAGAAAGGGGCACCTCCCCCATCGCTCGGCTTTGCCGCTTCGCTCGTAGGGCAGAAGAATGGGGAGGAATCCTAATAGTCTCGGAAATCGGAGGGCGCACCGTCAGAAAGAGTAATCTCATGACTCCCTCCCATTACGGGGAGGGCTGGGGAGGGGTCCCCCAAAAAAAACCTACCAGTGACGGTAGGCTTTCTGTATAGTATATGATGAGATTACTTTTCTTTCCTTTCGGCTAAGAATGCTCGATATGCATCTGGCACTCAATCATGCTCCTGATGCTCAAGGTAGTCAGCGAAGTTGTCAAACGAATGGCGCGAGTAATGTACTTCGCGTTTACTGCCACCAATGTTAGCATACCAATAAAGGTCCACATAGATATCACTCATATCGAAATGGCGCGACAACGCATTACCATCAACAACAGAATGATGCTTTTTCCATTTTTCTAGGATGTTGCGTACCTTATGACGCTTGTATGCTGTTTTTATGCTGTTTATAAAGCCACTCATATTAATCTGTTTATAGATAGTCTGTGATATTGTTTGAATAACGATGCAAAGATAGTCATTTTTTGAATACCAACCAAACTTTATCTACAAAATTTTCCTCAACCGGGCAGAAACATCCGGAACAGCCACGAGTTGACAGTTACCATCGTCCTTAAGCCATACAAGAATGCGGTTCTTTATCTTGATGCCGATATCTTCCAACAGCATCTGATAAGCCGACAACTGAATGGTATAGATTCCCAGGCTCTCCTCGTATAGATCACCAAAAGGAGCTGCCAGACAGTAACTGTTTCGACGGTTGTAGTCACTTGTAAGGCACCTGTTGGTCTTATAGTCCATCAACACATATCCAGCCTTTGCAGGATCACCCTTACCATCGTCCCAGTAAAGCATATCGAAAGTGCCGCATATCAGTTCCGAGATATTCATCGCCGGATCTGGATTCTTTCCGGAATACACACGCGCCTCGTTCAGCACAAGATGGTAGTTGTCAGGCAGTCTGCCAAGAAACTGTGCTGCCGCCTGTTCCTTCGGATGATTAGGATTGATATATCGTGAAGCCTCATCGTACTGACTACGGGCACTGTCGAGGATCATATCCGGAGAAAGACCGTTGAGGATGTAAGCCAGAGATTCGCCATACTCATGAACTTTCGTTCCGAGAGTCGTTGCGCGCTCGGAATGCGCCTTCCACTGGGCAATCCAATATTCCGGTGTTTCACCGTTCTTCAAGGCATATCTTGTCGCAGCCTCCTCTGCATTGAAAGGACGCTGCTCAAAACGATGTCCAAGACCAGAGATCGTTGTCTCTATCACCTGACCGTGGAGAGTATAGATATGACCTTCCTCCTCAAACTCGATATCACCATACTCACGGAGAATCAGTTCGCGAGCCTCTCGAGCTTCTCGGGGTTCATTTTCTATATAGTACATCACTATTCTATAACAATCTGGTAAGATGCCACGAACTCACGACCGATGCCAATCTCCTGCATCCACTTACGGTCTTCGAAATAACTGGTGTAGCCCACAGAGTCAGTACGGCCGAACCATGGTTCGATACATACGAACGGAGCATTCTTGCCCGGAGGAGACCAAAGACCAACGACAGGAGCATCGAACTTCAGTGTGAGGTATGGTTTCTTTTCCTGGTCACAGAGTGTGACACCATCAACCTGTCCGTTCTCGAAGATAAAAGTGTCAATATCAAAAGAATTTGTGTCGAGGGCAAGATAGCCATCCTCCAACTCCACTTCCATTGTCTTCTCAGCATCAACACAACCGGCTTCTGCTATTACCGACGATGTCATTTTTTCTGCCTTGGGCGATAAAAGGAAATAGCCACGCTGATTGTCTTCTGCCAATCGTGCATCCATTGCTGCCACACTGTCTGCTATTGTCTCATTGCTGAGCAATGGCCAATGGAATGCTGGATGAGCACCAATCTGGAAACTCATTGTCTCGATGCCGGTGTTCTTCACCTTCCAGATGACATCGATGACATTGTCGTGGAGTTTATAACCGATTGTAAGGCGGAAATCGTATGGGAACTTCGCCTTTGTCTGCTGGTTGGATTCAAGCATGAACCAAGCCTCGGTCTCACTGCCTATAATGAACTCGAAGTCCATATCGCGGGCAAAGCCATGCTGTCCCATGCGGAATGTCTCGCCGTGGGTATAATAATCACCATTCCAGAGTGCTCCAACGATAGGGAACAACACCGGTGAATGACGGCTCCAATATTCAGGATGTGCCTGCCACAGATACTCACGATCACCCTTGCGGATGCTCGCCAACTCTGCTCCATGCTCCTTTATCGCAATAGAGAGGATATCGTTTGAAAGTGTTTTCATCTTTTCCTATTCGGCTTAACAACAATTACATCTTTGCCATTGCCTGCTCAAGATCGGCAATGATATCTTCCACATTCTCAATACCAACAGAGAGGCGTACAAGGTCTGGTGCCACGCCAGCCTCACGCAACTGGTCCTCAGAAAGTTGACGGTGAGTGTGGCTCGCTGGATGGAGCACACATGTACGGGCATCAGCAACATGGGTAACAATCGAGATGAAGTCGAGATTATCCATGAACTTAATAGCCTCCTCGCGAGTGCCCTTCAAACCGAAGGCAATAACACCGCAAGAGCCGTTTGGCAGATACTTCTGACCAAGATCATAGTATTTGTTGCCTGGAAGACCGCAATAGTTCACCCAACCAACCTTCTCATTCTTCTCGAGCCATTCTGCCACAGCCTGAGCATTTGCACAATGCTGCTTCATACGCAAAGCGAGAGTCTCAAGACCGAGATTCAGGAGGAATGAGTTCTGTGGTGCAGGAATAGAACCAAGGTCGCGCATCAACTGAGAAACAAGTTTGGTGGTATAAGCGCCCTTACCGAAAGCCTTGGTGTATGTAAGTCCGTGATATGACTCATCAGGAGTAGTGAGACCAGGGAACTTCTCAGCATACTTCTCCCAGTCGAAGTTGCCGCTGTCCACGATGGCACCGCCAACCTGAGTAGCATGACCATCCATATACTTTGTTGTGGAATGGGTTACGATATCGCATCCCCACTCGAAAGGACGACAGTTGATTGGTGTAGCGAATGTATTATCAACGATGAGGGGCACACCATGCTTATGTGCCATCTTTGCAAAGCGCTCTATATCGAACACATTGCCGCCAGGGTTGGAGATTGTCTCACCGAAGAAACACTTTGTGTTCTCCTTGAAGCAAGCCTCAATCTTCTCATCATCCCAGTCAGGATCAACATAGGTACACTCAATGCCGAGTTTCTTCATTGTAACACCGAAGAGGTTGTATGTACCACCATAAATATTATTCGAGGTGATGAAATGGTCGCCAGCCTCGCAGATATTGAACACCGCATAGAAGTTGGCAGCCTGTCCTGACGAAGTGAGCACACAACCGACACCACCCTCGAGGGCATTGATTTTCTTTGCAACGGCATCATTTGTAGGATTTGCCAGACGGGTATAGAAATAGCCCTCGTCCTTCAAATCAAACAGGCGAGCCATCTGGTCGCTGGTCTCATACTTGAATGTTGTACTCTGATAGATAGGCAACTGTTGTGGTTCGCCTTTCTTTGCTTTCCATCCGCCATGAATGCAGATTGTCTCAAGATTCTTTTTCATAAAATATATCGTTTGTTATTTATTCCACTGTTTGTAAATCGTTTGTAATTAGATATTCTAATTGCAAAAGTACTAAAATATCGCGAGAAAATGAAATATATGACAATGAACTTTTGCTATCAACAGGGATTTTAGGTTTTCTTTTTCGTTAAAATTAGTTATCGTTATCGTTTTCGTTATCGTTTTTATTTACCTTTGCAGTAAAATAAGTATTTTATGAAACAATTACGTGCTGCGCTATTCGATCTCGACGGAACTCTCATCGATTCCGAAGGACAATACACCGCCTTCTGGGGAGAGATGGGCAAGAAACTACGTCCCGACATCGAGGATTTTGCATTGAGGATAAAAGGAACAACCCTCACAAACATCCTCACAACATATTTCCCAGAACACCTGTGGGCTGACATCACAAAGGCAATCGACGATTTCGAAGAGACGATGGTGTTCCCTCGTATCAAGGGTGCGGAGGATTTCGTCAAGGAACTCAAAAGTCGTGGAGTGAAGTGCATCATCGTCACCAGTTCGCCTCCTACAAAGATGAAAGTGCTCAAAGAGCGTGAACCGGCATTTCTGCAGCTCTTTGACCGCATTCTCTCAGCAGAGGATTTCACAGCCTCAAAACCCGACCCACACTGTTACATCCTCGGTGCAGAAGTGGCAGGATGCCAACGTGAAGAATGTGTCGTGTTCGAGGATGCCTTTACTGGATTGGAAGCAGGAATGAGGGCTGGAATATTCACTGTAGGACTGGCTACAGGCAACTCCCGCGAGGCAATACAAGACAAATGTGATTATGTCATCGACGATTTTTCCGATTTCAACTACGAACAATTATTATCAATATGGAACAAATAGAATATCTCAACAATTACGAAAAGGACTTACAGTTGCATCTGCTTCTGATGCTTACCTCGCAAGGCAAACTTCAGGGTCAGTTGCTTGAATCCGACGACCTTGCCGATATGTGG
>JAZQOD010000036.1:0-6428 GCA_045627685.1 Prevotella sp.
GTATAATTTTAATATAGAATGGTGGTAAATATCGTGAAAAGCAAAAAAATCTCAATTTTCTTGTTACAAACCAGCACCTTCTGCGTTCTATATATAGAAAGCAATAACAAATGAGTACACTCACATTAATAAATACCTTCACTCGTGAACGTGAACGGCTACGGTCGTTGGCGAGGCGATTCGTAGGCAATGATGCCGATGCTGAGGATGCTCTGCAGGATGCTTTCCTGAGGCTTTGGCCGCGAGCGGAGAATATTGACAACGAGCAATACAGCAATGCGCTGGCGGCTACAACGGTGAAAAACCTCTCCATTGACCAAACACGAAGGCGACACCTGACTACAGAACAACTCGATGAGACGCTCTCCGTGGAAGATTTGCCTGCCGACAATGCCCGAGAGGATTTGCTAAAGGATGTTGAGGCGATAATCGAAAATGAATTATCCGAGACGCAACGGCGCTTAATTCATATGCGAGATTACGAAGGGCGTGAATATGATGATATTGCCAATCAGTTGGGACTTCAACCTACAGCCGTCAGGATGCAACTCTCAAGGGCCCGACAGAAAATCAGAGAAATCTATAAACAGAGAAAACGATGAAAGATAAACAATACTATATAGAACTTGCCAACCGATACTTCGACGCTGATACATCAGTGGCCGAGGAGCGCGAACTGCGAGAATTCCTTGCCACTACTGACGACCCAGACTTCGAGGAGGCAAAAGTGGTGATGGGCTTTATGGCATTAGAGTCGAAAGCTTATGGCTTTGCTCCAAAAGCTCGACCAATGAAAGCTCGCCCATGGGCATTGGCGGTGGCGGCTGCTGTGGTGGCATTGTTGGTATTAGCGCCTTTCGTGAAGGGCAATAGTCATGACTGCATGATGATTGCCGAGGGCGAGACAACAACCAACAGCGAGGAGGTAATAAACGAGATGGATCGTGAGATGGCATTGCTGTTCAATTCCAACGAGGAAAACTCAGTGGAGAGTGAAATGGCTGTTGTCTTCAACTAAATATAAATAGGTATGCGTATGAAAAGAATAATGATGATAATGTTGCTACTGGTGATGGCGCTTGCAACCTTTGCTCAGAGTGCAAGCCTGAACATCAGTAAGTTCATGAGCAACGACAAAAGTCGCAAGACCGATGGCACAAAGGAACTGTATGTCTCGGGTAAGAAACTCGCGCCCTACAACCTCCGCTTCTATCATAGTTTTACCCTTTCCAATAAGAACCAGTATGGAGCTTTGGCGAAGCAGATGGAGACGGCCGTAAAGGAAGATGCAAAGGTGGCGCTCGACAAGGAACTGGTAGAAACGAACGGCCATTTGTATTATGCCATCCTCACCCTTACGCCCGATAAAAAATCAGGCATGAACCGCTACATCTTCTACAAGGATACCACGCTCAAGGGCAAAGGCAACGAGATTATAGTTGTATATATGGAAGGACAGGCAACAGTCGATGAAATTGAGAACAAATTCAAGTTAAAATAAAAAAGAAGAAAATATATGAACAAGACAATTCTAACGGTTGCTATGACTTTGATGTCTTTAGCAGCAATGGCACAAAACGACACAGTGACAATTACTCGTCCAGACTCTGTAAGCATTGTGCGCAACAATGAAAATGTGAGCATTAATGTATTTGGTAATGGCACAAACAGCGACTATCGTTACTCTATGGATTTCGACGTCAACACCAACGAGCCAGTTATAACAAAAGAGAAAAAGAGCACTTTTGAGCGCGATTTGGATTTCGGCATTCCTGTATTTGGAACAAATAAAGAGAAGAAATCCAATTATATGGATTTTGTAGTCAACCCTGGTATTCTCTGGGGCGGCACAGGTGCCACTGGCGGATGGGGTGGCGATGTCAACGCATTTGCAAGTATCAACATCTGGATGCCTGGATTAGCCTCAATCAATTATCATCCAGCAAAGAATTTTGCAATAGGACTCGATTATGGTATTGAGTGGCGCAACTACCGAATGACTGATAATAAGTGCTTCACACTGGGCGAAGACAAAGTTGTAGGTATAGCAGACTATCCAGAGAATGCAAAGCCTGATTTCTCACGTATCAAGATATTCTCTAATACTTTGTCGCTTACAGTTCGATATTCTTTCGCCAAAGAGGCTTATCTGCGTGTCGGACCGGTGTTCTCATTCAACGAAGGACTGAGCGTAAAGACAAAGTGGAAGGACGAAAATGGCAGGAAGGTGAAAGAGAAGATTGATGGTCCAAAGGCAAATCTCTTCCGTCTGGAATGGCTGGCCGATGTGCAATACGGCGTGTTTGGTTTCTTCGTGCGCTATTCGCCAAACAATGTTCTCCGCAAAGGCTTTGGTCCTGAGTTCTCAACAACCACAGTCGGTGTGAGCATCGGCTGGTAAGCCCCCTCTCCTCGTGGGAGAGGGCGGGGGGTGAGGCTTCCCTCCCCATCATGGTCGATGCGTAGCAAATCGATTGAGTATCGATTTCAAGCATCAGGGGGAAGTGCTCGCTTTCTTCAAGGTCAGAACCGAAGAAGAACAGCGCTAAGCACGACGGGGGCCCAGCAACGCTGGGGAGGTGCCCCCTTGTGGGGCGGAGAGGGTCTTCTGGTTGAGGGTCTTCTAAATCTGCCCGGCTTCAACTTGTCGCACTACGCGCTCTGTCACGCGGTCAACGCCCTCGGGCTCATATTGCTTCTTCAGCGAGGCACCGAAAGCCCAGGCAAACGCCTGATAGAATCCGGCACGCACAGGACCGAGGAATGCCTGAATAAGATTGTATGATGATGAGGCACACTCGCGATGAATGAGTTTTATAAGCAACTTACCCTGTGCATAGGTCAGTTTCTTCATTCGCGGCGTGTATTCCTACATGATGCTTTTTTCCACATAAGCCATGTGAGCCTGACGCGCTTTCTCGTTAGGCAAGGTCTGCATATATTCGTAGGTCTCGATGATTATCGCGTTAGCCTCCTTGGCAATAGGCAGCACCTTCTTCACATTGCGCACCAGGTTGTTGTAAGCCCTCTGCTGTTTCTTGCTTGCGAAAACCTGCTGTGGGTATATATACACATCGTTGAACTGCACATACGGTATCGAGTCACCCTCGTTGAGCACCTTGCCCACCTTCACCATAGGCACAAACGATGGTTCGTCGTTACCATCCTCGTTGGTAGCAACATCGGTCGTTATGCCCTGGGCACAGAGGTTTAGCGCAGCCCCAATGACCAGCCAGAAAACAAGCAATAGTCGTTTCATATTTCTCTACTTTCAAGTCTGCAAATTATTGTTTTAAGATGTTTTTAGGATTTTCGTTAAGATTTCGAGCATCTTTTGATGCGATCCATCATAAAATCGTCCATTAAAGCGACGTACTGGAGCGTATTTTGGTAAGGATTATGGTTTAAGATTTTAAAATCCTCAACGAAAATCTCAACTGAAAATGCGCTCAAATTCTTCGCTTTTAGTGAGTATTTATTGGAGGATCGTCGCTAACACTCCTCGACATCTCAACAAAAATCTTTATAAAAATCTAGACAATTAATTAGCGAAACTTGTATCTTATTCTTCTTTCCCAAACCAGCACTCACTGCAATAGCAATGCAGATGGCTGTCGTATGGCGCCTTTGCTGCGGTGTCACCGTCGAGCACCAGGTGGTAAGCCATTTCATCCACCTCATCCTCGTGGCGGCCACATTTCTCGCATGTGCAACCAATATTATCCTTGTAGTATTCCTGCAGATGCTCAGGAATAGACTCGAAGTCCTCAAGGTCGAAATTCCATGATTTCGCAGCCTTGTATCCGTTGTACATATCCTGATGCTTATAGAGATAGCGCAGGAAATAGTCTTCCAGAATTCCTGCCTCCTCCTCGCTGATCATCGTGCCGCATTCTATATGTTCCCAGTCGATGCTTGGCAGAACCTCTTTCAGTGCATCGATGGAAATATATTCCGTCTCGTCGGTGTTGACAAGCACCAGTGGGTCGATGCCCACGACATATCTCTTCTTCGGACCCTGATATTCATCGTCCTCGAAAGAGTCGGAATGGAAATATCCCGCCATACAAATTCCTGTGTGGCCTCTACCCGTGCGTATCATAAAGAATCGGTCGCCCTCGTAGCAGTCTTCGTGCTCTTCGACAGGCCAATACAAGTCGGCGGTATCACCATCATTGATAATTTTCAGATCACTATGAAACTGGCTCATCTTGTACTCCGAGATGGCAGGATTCCATGTAAGGATAAATGTACTCATTGGTTCTTTGCAATTAATTTGTGGCAAATTTACTAATAAACTTTGATAATGAGCGTTTTTTTCAGTTTTTTTTTGTCTTCTTGCAATAATGTAGTAATTTTGCAGTAGAAAAATTGTTGATACAAGTTTCGCAAGCTCAACTTTAGGAGTTAAAGGGAGTTAAGGGAAGTTAACGCTTCGCTTGGGAAGTTAAAGGACGAATGTCTTTTACACAGCCCGATTCTACCCTCGTTAGAAGCTATTGTCACTTAACTTCTTAGGGAGCAAAGCGACCGGTAACTTCTCTTAACTTCCCATAACTTCCAAACTGAGCAAGTTTGAAACTTGCGAAGTTGAATAAAAAAATTACAGTTATGGAACAGACATTGTTGATATACAACACGATGACTCGCAAGAAGGAACGTTTCGAACCGCTGCATGCACCAAATGTAGGAATGTATGTCTGCGGACCAACCGTTTATGGCGATGCTCATCTCGGTCATGCCCGTCCGGCAATCACTTTCGATATCCTTTTCCGCTACCTCCAGCATCTCGGATATAAGGTGCGCTATGTACGCAACATCACCGATGTTGGTCACCTCGAGCATGATGCCGACGAGGGTGAGGACAAGATTGCAAAGAAGGCGCGCTTGGAGCAACTCGAACCAATGGAGATTGCACAGTACTACACCCGCCGCTTCAATTCGGCAATGGAGAAACTCAATGTGCTCCCACCATCAATCGAGCCACATGCCACCGGTCATATCATCGAGCAGCAGGAACTCGTTCAGCAGATCCTCGACAATGGCTATGCCTACGAGTCGAACGGTTCGATATATTTTGATATCGAGAAGTACAACAAAGACTTCAAGTACGGCATCCTCTCTGGTCGTACCCTCGAGAATATCAAGGACGCCTCGCGCGACACCCTTGCCGGAGTAGGCGAGAAGAAGAATCAGGCCGACTTCGCCCTCTGGAAGAAGGCACAGCCTGAGCATATCATGCGCTGGCCATCACCATGGTCTGACGGTTTCCCAGGCTGGCACTGTGAGTGTACTGCCATGGGCCGTAAGTACCTCGGCGAGGAGTTCGACATCCACGGAGGTGGTATGGATCTTATCTTCCCACACCACGAGTGCGAGATTGCCCAGGCACAGGCTTCTATGGGCCATCAGGCAGTGAAGTACTGGATGCACAACAATATGATCACCATCAACGGACAGAAGATGGGTAAGTCGTACAACAACTTCATCACCCTCGACCAGTTCTTCAAGGGCGAGCACGAACTGCTCACAAAGCCATTCTCGCCAATGACAATCCGTTTCTTCATCCTCTCAGCCCACTATCGTGGCACAGTCGATTTCTCAAGCGAGGCACTCGAGGCTGCCGAGAAGGGACTGGCACGACTCATGGCAGGCTTGAAGGACTTGAAGCGCATCCAACCAGCGAAGGGCTCTTCGCCAGAGATTGAGAAGTTTGTGAAGGAACTCGAGCAGAAACTCTATGACGGTATGAACGATGACCTCCAGACACCAATCGTCATCAGTAACCTGTTTGAGGCATGCAAGAATGTCAACCTGCTTGTTGACCGCAAGGCAAAGATCTCGCAGGCAGATCTCGCCACTCTCGCGCGCGTCATGCATACCTTTATAGTAGATATCCTCGGTTTGAGCAATGCCACCGGCGGTGACTCTTCCGAGAAGGACAAGGCACTCGACAAGGTGATGCAGATGGTGCTCGAAATGCGTGCCAAGGCAAAGTCAGAGAAAGACTGGGCTACCAGCGATAAGATTCGCGATGAACTCCAGGAGGCAGGCATCATCGTGAAGGACACCCCTGACGGAGCGATTTGGGAATTATAGACCCTCTCACACCGAGCCCCCTCCATCTCCCCCCTCAGTGGGGGAGGGTATTGAAGTTAGTCTTGGCTATCGGGGGGCATATTCTTGCACGATATTGAAAAATTTGTGCAATGTTGAAAAATTGGAATGTACAATTTTGATTAATAATTGAACATTTATTGAAAATTATTTGATAAATTGATAAATATGTATTAATTTTGCATCGGAGAAAAAGGGCTTACTACGCATTTACGATTTGCCCTTAAGATTTCCGCTGAAAGAAATAGATTTTTTAACTCCTTAATATATATCTTAGTGTTAAAATTAAGTCCGCTGGTCCTCGTGAGAAG
>JAZQOD010000037.1:0-10885 GCA_045627685.1 Prevotella sp.
ATTTGCGATTTGCGATTTGCGATTTTGCGACAAAATAACACTTACTTGGTTTGCAGCTCATGCTTCATCAGCCAGAAAGAATTATCACAAATCTAAAATCGCAAATCGCATTTTTAGGCCTTCTGGAGATAGATGGGTATAATGTATATTATTATATATATAGTATATACTATAAATTCTCGAAATTTTGGCACCAATTTGCGATTTGCGATTTGCGATTTGCGACAAATTGAGACTACATGGAAGATAGGCAATGATTATCCACATGTAGATTGTTGCTTACTCTATACGATTGCAGTCAAACAAAAAAATCGCAAAATCGCAAATCGCAAATTGCACCCTTTATAAGTACCTTAAAGTAAAAAGTATGAACAAAGTTCAACGAAAACGAAGACGAAAACAGGGTGCAGGATGTTGTGTTATCTCATGTAAATATATTTCGGTTATAAGAAAGTGGGACTTACAGTCTTGTTTTGACTGAGTGGCGTTGCGCCAAAATGAAAACGCTGAAATGACACCCTCATTCCGCCCAAATGAGGATGTCAAAACGGCGTTCCAATATGATGAAAACGGTGGTTTTATACAACCGAAATTATGCTAATGTAAAGCGTTGATAATCAGATGCTTAGAAACTCGAATGGTTGTTGGGTTTTGAAACATTAATTACCGTTAATTAGACATTAATTTATCATTAATTATATAGGCAATGTCAAAAGAATTCGCTATCCTTGTACCTCACGGATGGGGCGGTAGGGGGAATAGGAACTATTCGAATGCCATGCCTTTGCCTTGGTAGAAGTTCACAAGGGCATACTGATAAACGAGTTCGTAGCGAGCTTGCGCAAGGTCGCTCTGGGCTCTCATAAGACTGTTTTTTGCCTCGTTGAACTCCGTGATGTTCGCCTTGCCAGCCTCGTATTTAGCCTGCATCAAGTTGAAAGCGTCCTGACTGCTCTTCTCTGCCTGTTGACTGCTCTTGTATTTGGCACTCGCAGCAATGGTGTTGTAATGAACCTGCTGGATTTCCTTATACAAGGCTTTCTTCACATTGTCGAGTGCCAGTTGCTGATTGTCGCGGTCAATCTGTGCCGAACGAACCTGATTTCGTGTTGAGAAACGGTTGAAAATAGGCACATTGAGCGAAATACCAATGTTCTGGCTGAAGTTATGACGCATCTGATCCATGAAACCATCAGCGTGATAGCCCGACGAGTTGTAATAAGCAGAGCCCAAACCGGCTGACACGGAGAGAGAAGGATAGAGTGCCGACTTGGCAATGAGGATGCTCTTTTCGGAAGCCTTCAGGCGTAACTGTTCGGCAGCAACCGATGGTTTGATGTTCACTGCATCAGAATAGATAAGGTCGGGCGAAGGAATTACACGTTCGATATTGCCTCCATCGACCGTCGGTTTTACGATTGAGAAACCCTCAGGCGATGGCAGTTCAAGGAGTTGTGTCAGTGCCAGAATGTCAAGGTGATATTGGTTGTCAGCCTGTGTGGCATTCAGTCGGCTCTGTGCCAATGCAGCCTGCTGCTGTGACAGTTCGGCAAGACTCGCCTTTCCATTCTTCATCATCTCTGCAAGGCGTTCGCACTGCAATGAGTCGATGGCAATCTGTCGGTTGGTTACTCCAATAATCTCCATATCGTAGATAATCTGGATATACTGCTGAGCCACCTGCACACTGATATCCTCGCGAGCCTTCTCCAAATCGGCAGTAGTAGCCTGCAGATTCAGTTCCGTAGCCTTGATGGTGTTCGGAATACGGTTGCCGGTGAGGATTGGCACAGATGTAGATAGGTTGAAACCAGTACTGTTGGTATTAGTATTGGAGTAAGTGTTATCTCTTGTAAGACCACGACCGAACGAGAAACTCTCTGAAGCACCAGCATTCAGGTCAGGCAGACGGGAGTTTTTGGCTGTGGACAGTTGCAATTCGGTCTGCTTGCACTGGTTTTCACGCTGTTTCAGTGCTATATTGTGCCCAATGGCATAGTCGATGCACTGCTGCAAATCCCACTGCTGTGCATGAGATTCGGCAATGCCCATGATGCCACAGAGACATATTATTATTGCTTTTTTCATAATTGCAATTACAATTTTACAATTTACCATTTATTGGTTGTTGATATCGGCTATGATCTGTGGGCCACGCACCTTGTCGTCCTTGCTGAGACCCTTCATCACCTCGATGTTCACACCGTCACTTAAACCAACGGTAACCGGCTTGCGATCGTAAGTCTTTGCCTCGCCCGTACCTTTTACTATATAAACAAAAGTGCTGTCGCCACTGAATTCGATGGCACTCTCAGGAATGGTGAGTACATTCTTCACACTCTTCAGTTCGATTTCAGCATTGGCACTATATCCGGCACGCAGGTTCTTCTCGCCGTTGACAGCGATAGCAGCCTTTATCTCGAACTGGTTGGCGCCATTAGTCTCGACAGCCTTTGGCGAGATGTATTCGAGAGCTGCGTTCAGTTCCACATCCTGCAAAGCACCGATGGTGATCTTCATAGGAACACCAATGGCGAGCTGGCCCACCTCAGTCTCGTCGATATTGCCACGGAAAATAAGGTCGTTCATATTTGCCAGAGTGGCAATGGTGGTACCATCGTTGAAGGTGTTGCTGAGGATTACGGTGTTACCAACCTTCACAGGAATGTCGAGGATGATACCAGCGATGGTGCTGCGGATAAGAGTAGAACTTGCACTGGCATTGCTCTTTGACACACCGTCGCGAACAACCTCCAGAGCATCGTTGGCAGCATTACGCTCCTCGCGAGCCTGCTGAAGAGCCTGCTTCACCTTGTCGAACTCCTCGGCACTGACAAGATTCTTATCGAACAAAGCCTTCTCGCGGTCGTAGTTCACCTGTGTCTGCTTGAGGTTGATGTCAGCCAGACGAACACGCGACTCAGCGTTGCTCAACTGTCCCATATCAGGGATGACCTTTACCTTTGCGATGACCTCGCCAGCCTGCACATAGTCGCCAGCCTCCTTGTAGATGTCGGTGATGATACCCGAAATCTGCGGTTTCACATTCACCTCGTTGCGAGGCTCAATCTTACCAGTGATGACGGTAGTCTTGCTGATGTCGCCAATGGCAGGAGTGAACTCCTTGTAGGTGATAGGTTTTGGTTGTGACTTCTGATACAGAAACACGAATGTTCCAAGGAATATTGCCGCGATGATAGCCGCAATAATCAGTTTAGAATACTTTCTCATAGTTATATGTTTTTTGTTTTTTTCTTAAATATTGATGTGGATATTATTCATCGCGCATAGCATCGACAGGTTTGATAGCCATAGCACGGTAAGCCGGAGCCAGTCCAGCAACCATTCCGAGTACGCTCAGCAAGGCTGCGGCAGCCAGAGCCGTCCAGAATCCTATCTGGAAATGGGCTTTCAGAATGCCGTCCTCGGTGTTTGCCAGTTCAATCATCTGTAGTATCGACACACCGAAGAGTATTCCGCTCATTCCCGCCACAGTGGTCAGTATGAGGCTCTCCGACATTATCTGCGACAGAATCATCCTTGGCGTAGCACCAATGGCACGGCGGATACCAATCTCGGTGGTGCGCTCCTTAACAGTGACCATCATGATGTTGCTCACACCGATGGCACCAGCGAGGATTGTTCCAAGACCGATGAGCCAGATGAGGAAGTTCACTCCCTTGAAAAGGCTGTCCATGATGCCGAACATCACCTGTGTGTTGAACAGCGAGATGGCATGCTCGTCGGTAGGATCTACGCTGTGCTCACGGGCAATAATCTCGCGGATTCGTGGTTCGAGACTCTTCATGTTCACATCGCCCCTGCCCACCATTGCTATCGTGTGCACATATTTACCGAAGTTATATATCTGACGGCAAACATTGAATGGAATGGTGATAGCCTCCTCAGCCTGACCACCCATGTTGATGCCCGAATTATTGTAATCGACACCCACAATCTGATAGTATATGTTACCCACCTTCACGCGTTTGCCACAAGGGTCGATGTCGCCAAACAGTTCCTTGGCAATCTTCTTTCCCAGGACGCACACACGGCGCGAGGCCTTCACATCCATCTCGTTGATAAAACGACCATAGTATATTTTCGGAGCCTGCACCTTCTGATATTCAGGCAGCAGACCTTTGATGTTGCCCGAACTCTTTCGGTCGCCGTAAACGACAGTAGCCTGTCCGCCGAACACCATTGGAGTGACAACCTCCAGTTCGGGCATTCGCTCACGGATTCGAGCCACATCGCGGTCCTCGGCATTCCATGAGCGTCCCTTGCGAAAACCCTTGTAGGCCTTCGTCGTAGGTTGCACGAAGACCATCGTTGTGTTTGTGGCAAAACCCTCAAAGTTGTTGGCAAGCAGTTCCTTCACGCCCTGTCCACCACCGATGAGCACAACGAGCATGAACACTCCCCAGAACACTCCGAAGCCAGTCAGCAGTGAGCGGCTCTTATTGCGGGTTATGGTGTCGAGAATCTCTTTATATGAATCAATGTCTATTCTCATAAGGGCTTTATTTTGAGTTAAGTGCCTCGATAGGTCTTACTTTTGAAGCCTTGTAGGCAGGGATAAGACCAGCAATTGTTCCGGCGATGATCATCACCATAGTAGCCTCGAAGCATACATCAAGACCGACCGTAGGGTTGAGGAACATCGTAGCCTTGAATTCGCCGATTTCCACCACCTGGTTGCCTATCGTGGCATTCATCCATTCGTTGGCAATGATGCCGATGAGCATACCGATATATCCGAATATCGAGGTTATGGCAACACTCTCCACGATGATGAGTTTCAAGATGGAGAACGGTTTTGCACCGATAGCCTTGCGAATGCCAAACTCGTGGGTTCGTTCCTTCACGGTGATGAGCATGATGTTGCTTATGCCCACAATACCGCTGAGCAGTGTCAGCAAACCGATAATCCACAGGGCAGTGCGTATGATGCCCATGCCAGTGCCCATCGAGATGTTCTGTCGGTATCTGTTCCAAAGCCATAGAGCAGCATCATCGTCGGGAGCAATATCGTGGTTTTGGTGAATCCTCTGCTTGTAGGCACGCTCGAAGGTGTTGCTCTCCTCGATGTTGTTTACACCATGGAACGAGAAGATAATATTGCCCACATTGTCACCTTTGTTATAAATGGTCTTGAAGGTGGTGAAGGAAGTGTAAACCTCGTTTGTCTGGCGACTCTCATCATCCTTGTAGATTCCCACTACCTGAAAGGAGAGGTCGTTCACCTTGAGATACTTACCTATGAGCGAACCATACTGCTGTGTCAGTTCCTTGGCGTTGTTCTTGCTCAAAACCAGCACCTTGCGACGGTCACGCAGGTCGATGTCGTTGATGAAACGCCCTTGAAGCATCTCAATCTTCTGTATCTTAGAATAACTTGGGTCAACACCCTTGATGGTGGTGGAGATATAGTTCTGACCAAGACTGATCACCTGTCCGCTTTCTTCGATTTCGGCACCCACATCATCGATTTTGTCGGGGAATGCCTTGTTGGTGATGTCAAGGTCGGAATTCTTCATAGCAATGTATCGTCCCTCCTTCAGTCCGTTGTATGGCTTTGTGGTGTAACCACCGAACACAACCATGGAATTGGCAATGAAACGGTTCATCTGCTGTGTCTGAGCATTGATGAGTCCATTGCCGGCACCGAGCAGGAAGATAAGCATGAAGATGCCCCAAGCCACGGCAAAACCAGTGAGCGAGGTTCGCAGTTTGTTGCGCCTTGCCGTTGCCCATATTTCGCGTAATAGTTCCATAGATGCTTATTTTGTGTGGTCCTTACCAACGAGGTGATGATCCTTGTTGTCTTCAATCTCGCCTATAACACCGTCCTTGATGTGGATAATCCTGTCAGTCTCGTTGGCAACACCACTCTCGTGAGTCACCACGATGATGGTCATACCCTCTTCCTCGTGGAGTTTCTTGAGCAAGTCCATCACCTCGACACTTGTCTTCGAGTCGAGAGCACCCGTCGGTTCGTCGGCGAGGATGATCTGTGGATGGGTTATCAGTGCACGGGCTATCGCCACACGTTGCTTCTGACCACCCGACATCTCGTTAGGATAATGGTCGGCCCAAGCGGCAAGACCGAGTTTGTCGAGATATACCATCGCCAGTTGGTGGCGCTTCTTGCGACTCACACCTTGATAGAACAGTGGCAGTTCCACATTCTCGACGGCAGTTTTGAACGGAATGAGGTTGAACGACTGGAAGATGAATCCGATCATCTTGTTGCGGTATTCGGCAGCGCGGCTCTCGCTGAGTCCCCAGATTGGCACATCGTTGAGGTAATACTCGCCAGAGTCATAGTTGTCGAGGATACCGAGTATGTTCAAAAGCGTAGACTTACCCGAGCCCGAAGCACCCATGATGCTGACAAACTCGCCTCGCTCAATGTCGAGACTGATGCCTTTCAGCACATGCAGTGGCTGCGCGCCCTGGTAAGTCTTGTTGATGTCTTTTAAATGTATTATTGACATGATTAGTACATTTTCTTAGGCATGATGATACAAAGTGCGATATAGCACAGAATGCCTGGGAATGCTGCTGAGAAGCAACTCAGAAAGACGTATGCTATGCGTACCAATGTAGGATCTAATTCGAAATACTCTGCTATTCCGCCGCAAACGCCAGCGATGAGTTTATCGTTTGATTTTGTTAATCTCTTATTCATAATGTCCTTAATGTTTATTTTTAATCTGTTCAACCACTTCGTCGATGCTAAGGCCGAGAAGTTCCATCTCCTTTATCATCTTTGTTATGGTGTTGTTGAAAAATTCCTCGCGACGCTGTGACCTGATGTTCTCGCACGCACCAGGGGTGACGAAATACCCTAAGCCACGCTTATTATAAATAATGTTCATGCGCGACAGTTCATCGTAGGCCTTCATCGCGGTGTTGGTGTTCACACCGAGAGTCACTGCATATTCGCGAACGCTTGGAATGCGTGCCTCGTCGGTGTAAATGCCAGCCACAATGTCGTCCATCAGTCGGTCTGCCATTTGCAGATAGATGGGTTTATCTTGATTGAATGTCATATTATCTTTTTTAAGTTTCGGAAGTTCCGAAACCTAGGAGTTAAAGGGAGTTAAGGGAAGTTATCGCTCGCTTCACTCACTAGGGAAGTTAAAGGACAATAGTTATTTTCGCAGCGTAAGGCTTGTTCAGTAAAGACATTCGTCCCTTAACTTCCCTTAACTTCCCAGCGAAGCGGTAACTTCCTATAACTTCCAGAAACTTCTGTTGATTATTTATTATTCCAACGGTTGTTGATAACCTGCATGCGAGAGAACAAGCGGTATGAGTACCAGATGTTGAACGCCAGCCAGAGCACGCATACTATGTTGCCGATGATCTCGAAGAGCAGGCTTGGCTCGATAAGGAACTCGATACTGATGTCCTGTGAGAGGTTGCGGCTCCATTCAATGAAGTATCCTACGCCGATGCCGATGAGAGCAGAGAACACCAATACAAATGCAATGAGGCAGAGGAAGGTCTTCAATACTGCACGGCGGCGGAAGAATGCCGAACCGAGAACGAAGAAACTCCAGATAAGCATCACTCCCATTACGTTGGTCAACCAGTCAACACCTCCGAAATTGTTTACGCCGAGGGTGTAGCTGAAGAACTGCGACATTGCGATGATGCTCACAAACTCACCAGTGCGTATCCAAACGAGGAATCCGAAGAAGCAGTCGGCAGCAACAACGGCAGCGATTATCAAACCGAACATGATCAGTGTGCGGAGCACAACACGAACGATAAATTTCTCGATGTTGCTTGCAGGGAGCATCATATATGCTATTCGCTCCTGGTTGGTCATGATGTGCTGGAAAGCCTGACCGGCAACACCCAGCATTGCGAACATCACAAAGATGATGGCAAACGGGGTGATTTCGGTGGCAAGGATATGGTTTACGTGGAAATCGCCGCTGAAGTTGGTCAGATAGCCACTCACCACCAATGCAGCCATAGTAAGAGTGCCGAATGTGGCGAGGAGCATGTTGGTGTACTCTTTCTTATATGTCTTGATGTCCCAATTCAATAAATTGGTCAATCTCTTTGAATCTATATTTTTCATAACTTTATTCATTTACCTTAAGTTCCTTTGTTTCGATATGGCCCGAACCCATAATGTTCTTCTTGAGGCTCTTGGCTGTGCCGGAGAGTGAAATACATCCCGAACCGGTAATCTCTGCATTCACAGTACCGCAGTTCTTGAGGTTCATTATATGCATACCGCTACCGCTTATCTGTGCGTTGATCTCATCAACACCAACGAGCTTCGGCATGATTTCACCACTTCCAGTGACGATGCCGCTGAATGTTGTGGAATGTACATCCATGAAAGTGATGTTTCCCGAACCAGTGACGGTTGTGTTGACATCCTTCGCATAGAGAGTATCTACGACAATCATACCGCTACCTGTCACTGCGATGTTGACCGTTTCGCTGTTTCTGAGAGCATCCATGCCAACCAATCCGCTGCCAGCGAGTTCAAGCCCATTGATGTCAGGGACGGTGATATACACCTTGCACTTGTAGTCTTTATTGAGATTGAGGTTGATAATCTTGCTACCCTTCTTCAGCGAATCATTGAAACCGATGTGGAGTTTGTTGTGATCCTGTGTAACCTCTATCATTTCCATATTGTTTTCAGAAGCCTCCACCTTTATGGAATAGACACTGTCCTGAACGATCTCTGCCCTGACAGCACCATCGAAAGTGATTTCGGAAAAATCCTTGTTGTCGAACGACTTTGTGATAATCTTGCTGTTGTCGGTGTCGCCAACCTTTATTGTGCAACCGCAGAGTGCTATCACTGTGAGCACTGCCACGAGGAATTCTACTATGTATCTCATACTTTTCTCAATGTGAATGCGTTAAACAAAAGTTCCAGGTTGAGTGGAGTCTCAGGCTTGTCGCCTCGTGGAGCCATCACGGCATTGCCCTGGAGTGATGGTTCGGCGTAGATAGCGTCAGCCATATCGTTTGGTGTGCGAATCTCGAACACATATTTGTCGCAGATGTCGCTAACGGAAGCGTTAAGCAGTACATCGCTGTGGTCGAGGATTACCACATGGTCGAGAAGAGTGTTGACATCGTGAACCTGATGTGTAGAGATGATGATGGTGCGATCCTCGCTCATGTTCTGTGCAATGACCTTGCGGAACTGTGCCTTTGAAGGAATGTCCAATCCGTTTGTTGGCTCGTCCATGATGAGATAGCGGGTGTTTGTGGCAAGCGCGAACGACATGTAAACCTTCTTCTTCTGTCCCATCGAGAGGGAGTTGAGTTTGATGTCGCCCTCAAGGCCGAACTCCTTGAGGCAGAAGTCGAGTGTCTCCTTTGAGAAGTTTGGATAGAACACCGAGTTGATCTTCACATACTCGCTGAGTTTCATCTGTGGCAGTGTGAACTCCTCCGAAACAAGGAATATGTCGCGTGTCACCTCTGGGAGTCGCTCTTTCACATTCATTCCATCTATTGTCACTGTGCCTTTCTTTGCCAGAAGCAGTCCGCAGATGTTGTAGAGCAGTGTACTCTTTCCTGTACCGTTCTTGCCAAGCAGGCCGTATATTGAATTGCCTTCAAGGTTGAGGCTTAAGTTCTCGAACACATTCGTCTTCGATCCTGGATAGGCGAATGTCAAATCATTTATCTGTATCATTTCTATTTAATAATTTATAAATTTTACTTACTGTTTTAGTGTACTACCTTAATAGTACACCGCAAAGGTATACTCTTTTTTTCATTCCACCAAATTTTTCTGCAACTTTTTTTGAAAAAAGAGCATTTTTCTTTTGTTTTTGCTTTTTGCCACAACAATTATAAATAATGTACACATACACGCATGTGCAAGGAACAGAACGATAGTTCAACAGAAAAGGTGAAATACCATTTTTCTGTCGATTTCCTTTGAAAAGTCTTGGAAATTATGTAACTTAGCACCCGATATGAAGAGACTTGGCTTTTTACTAATGGCTATATTGCTTGTCGTGGGCGCAAAAGCCCAGACGGTTTATGAATCGGGTGTGTCGTTGGAACTGGCGCAATATCGTGCTGCGACAATACAGAACCTCACCTACGACCTCAGTTTCGATATCCCGGAGAATCCCTCGGCTGATATTGAGGCAACTGAGATTGTGGCGTTCACCCTTCAAAAAAAGCAGGAGATAGCCCTCGACTTCCGCGAACAGCCCGGGAAAATCCATAGTGTCACCATTGCTGGCAAGAAGAAACCGATAGCATGGCGTTTTGAAAACGAGCATCTTATCATTCCTGTAGAATCAACAAGGAAAGGGCAGAACGCATTCCGGATTTCGTTCACCGCTGGCAAGCAAAGCCTCAATCGCAGCGAGGAGTATATGTACACGCTGTTTGTGCCCGACAGAGCCCGCACCTGTTTCCCTTGTTTCGACCAGCCCGATATGAAGGCGAAGTTCACACTCTCGCTGAAAGTGCCACGCGGATGGAAGGCGGTGAGCAACTCCCCACAGCTGTCCGACGATAATGGCATACTGAACTTTGCGCAGAGCGAAATGCTGCCAACCTATCTCTTCGCCTTCGCCGCCGGCAAATTCCAATACCAAGAGTATTCATGCACCCTCCCATTAGGGGGAGGGGCGGGGAGGGGCCTCACCATCGGTGCCTACTACCGCGAGACTGATCCCGTAAGAATAAAGCAGTTACCAGAGATATTCCGTCAGGTGCATTTCGCATTGCAATGGCTCGAAGATTTCACTGGGCAGCCTTATGGCTTTTCGAAATACGACTTTGTGGTGCTTCCTGGTTTCCAGTTTGGTGGAATGGAGCACACCGGTGCCACCTTCTACAACGACAACACTCTGTTCCTGTCGCCGAA
>JAZQOD010000038.1:0-12938 GCA_045627685.1 Prevotella sp.
GCTGGGCTCTATCCAATCCATACTCTGCAGGGTGGGCATCATCTTGATGGAACACTGGGTTTCTATCAGGGTGGGGTGACTATCGATGGTACTGATTATAATCGTATTTCGCATATTCTTACCGACGAACTGGGGCGTGATTTTACCTATGTTCATCCCGAGGTGCTGGATGATCGCTGCACTGTAAGCGATGGTGTGCTGACGATGACAAACCCTGTGAACACGGAGCATTTCACAACAATAATCCTGCCGGGTGTGAAGACTATCTCGAAGAGTAATATGCAAAAGATATATGATGCCTGGGAGCAAGGAGCATTGGTTGTTTTCACTACTCAGACTCCATCGGAGAGTGCCACGCTGGATGCTACGAACGAGGAGATAAAGGCTATGGTTGATGAGATGCTGAACGGGCAGTCGGGTAGTGGTCAGGCTGTTTTCGTGAGTGACCCTACGGCTGTGTCGCTGTCGGAAGCATTGGCATTATCGAAGAAGACTCCCGATGTGGAGTTCGTTGGCGGTGTGCCTTTCAACTATATCCATAAGGTCATTGAAGGACAGGATGTATATTATTTCGGCAATATCGATGCTGAAGAATCTACTTGTACCATCCGTCTGCGTGATAAACTCAGGAAGCCGGTGCTTATGGATCCTCGTACGGGTGATATCAGGAAAGTGAAAATCGCGAATGGTGAGTTGACCATCACGCTTGCCCCGAACGAGTCGGTGTTTTTGGGGGCTACAAGAACGAAGTGAGTCAGGTGACAGGCGAGATAACAAAGTGGAGTGATTTGTTTGCTGTTACAGATATTTTTTGTACTTTTGTGCGGAAGTTTAATACAACATAAACGCAACTACTATGAGCAGTCGATTATTTCAACACATCAGTGCACTGACAATTGCAGTGCTTTGTTCTCTGGCAACCTACGCACAGGGTTGGGAAGAGAAGTATCAGAACCTGGGTTACATCGTGGAGACAACACGCATCTCCGACCGCGATGCTACCATCATCATGCCACAGACTCCCAACGGACGGTGGATAGTCCGACCGGCTTTCATGGGGGCATTCCCGCAGGTTGACGAGGCATTGCTCGAGAAGGGCTGGACCTTCGGTTACTACAATGTCACCGATGAGTATGCCACTCCTTCGGCACAGAAGGCTTTTTCCGATTTCTATGACTATGCGCGACAAAAATACAACCTCTCTGAGCGCGTGGTGCTCGAGGGATTGAGCCGAGGAGGATGGTTCTCGCTGGTTTATGCGGTGAACAACCCTGAGAAGATTGAGAAACTGTATATCGATGCTCCGCTTGCCGACCTCGACTTGTTCAAGGATCGTGAGGGCGATATGTACAAGCGCATCCTCGACCAGTGGGAGAGTGAGGGCGTGAAGCGCGACGAGGTGCATGACTATCCTCGACGCCATTTCTCAAACATAAAGGATATCCCAATCATCGTGGTCTATGGTGCTGCCGACGAGATTGTAAGAATGGAAAAGCAGTTTGGTACCTACGACCTCTCCGGTTGCCGCGAGATAAGCATCATCGGCAAGACCGGTTGCGGGCATCACCCTCATTCGCTCAACCCTTGCGATACTATCGTGAACTTCCTCACCAAGGCTCGTCCTCTGCATCGTGCCACACCTACACCGGCACAGTCGGTGGCGTTCAGCAATACGCTGAAATCTTTCCGCCATCGTGCAGCGTCTCACAGGTCAGAAGATTGTGGATTATCTCGAACCACGCCTCTTCCAGCCACTTGGCATCACTGGTGCCACTTGGGCAGAGAGCCCTGCCGGAGTGAATGCCGGAGGATGGGGACTTGCCCTGAAGACCGAGGACCTGGCTCGTATGGGGCAGTGCTTGTTGCAGGGAGGACGGTGGGAAGGACGTCAGGTCATCCCAGACTTCTGGGCAAAGGATATGACCTCTTGGCAGGTGCAGTCTATTCCTGGAGGCCAGAATCCTGATCGCACGGAGGAGATACTCTCGCAGCATCCGCTCGAGAATCCCGATTGGTGTCAGGGTTATGGTTATCAGATGTGGCGATGCCGCAACAACGGTTTCCGTGCCGACGGAGCCAGCAGTCAGTATATCATCGTCTTCCCAGACAAGGACGCTGTCATTGTCACCACCGCCCACGACGACCGCATGCAACTTGTCCTGGACATTCTCTACGATAATATCCTCCCGGTGTTGGAGTAAGGAAAGCCTCACCCCCTCAGCAATGATTTGTTAATTAATCGTAAAACTACGAACAATAGTTTGTGGGTGTTGATCATTGTTCGTAATTTTGCGATCGGAAATCAAAACAGTGTATAATATGGCAGAAAAGAAATATTGTATTAAGACAGAGACACTGGCCGGATTTGCTAAGGCTATGGGGCATCCTGCTCGCATTGCCATCATGAAGTTTCTGGCGAAGCAGCATACGTGCTATTTCGGTGACATACATGAGGAGTTGCCTATCGCTAAGGCGACTGTAAGTCAGCACTTATCGGCTTTGAAGGATGCGGGATTGATACAGGGTGAGATTGAAACGCCAAAGGTTAAATACTGTATCAACCGCGAAAACTGGCAGTATGCTCAGCAACTCTTCTCGGAGCTCTGGAACATGGAACTATGCGAGAAGAAGGAGGATTGCTGTAAGTGACTTAGTTTGCAGGAAAGTTATTCTTTGACCTAATTGCACCCTCGTGGCATCATCGAGGGTTTTCTTAAAACCTACATGTTCGTTGTTCTACGAATTATAAACATTAATAATACAACCCAAGCCTTGTTGCGGTTCTCGTCCTTCAGGAGAGTTAATAGGAGGCAGAAAAATCATGAAACAAATTAAAGTATTGGTAAGTTCTTGCGCTTGCAACCAGAAGTTTGCTTCGCTCGTAGAGGCTGTTGTAAAGAACAACCAGATTGATGCTACCGTGGAAACTGTGGATGACATCATGGAAGTGATGCAGTACAATGTGATGTCACTGCCAGCATTGGTGGTAGATGGCCAAGTTGTGGCTCGCGGTCAGAAGAATGAGGCAGAACTGCTTGAAATCTTGAAGTAAAGCCCCCTCCCAACCTCCCCGAGGGGAGGAGTTTGTGAAATGAAAAAGCAAAATTAAAAGAAATGAAAAAGATTACAATGATCATGATGACTGTTCTTCTTTCTACAGCCACAATCAGCGCTTGTTCTGGTAATAATGCGCATGAGGCAAAGAAGGAAACTGTTGCAAAGAATGCATCGCCAGTTGAGATTATCTACTTCCACGGCAAGCAGCGTTGCATGACCTGCATGGCTATTGAGAAAGAGACAAAGGCTCTTGTGGAAGGCGAATTGGCAAAGCAAGTAAAGAAAGGTAATGTAAAATTCCGTGTTGTTGATATCTCGACAGAAGAGGGTAAGAAGATTGCAGCCAAGTACAAGGTGTCGTTCTCATCGCTCTTCGTTGTAACACCTAAAGGTGCAGAAGACCTCACTCGCTTCGCCTTTGCTAATGCGAGAAGCAATGCAGAGGGATTCCGCAAGGAGTTGAAGGAAAAGGTCGTGAAAGCAATAAAATAAACGCGGATGGACTTTCTCAACCAACTCATAGACAACAGTCAGGTGCCTGTGATTACGGCTTTCCTGTTGGGATTGCTCACCGCCCTGAGTCCTTGTCCATTAGCCACCAACGTGACAGCTGTAGGTTATATCGCCCGCAACTGCATGGAAGACTGTGAGGATAAAAGACATACTCAACGGAGGGTGTTGTGGAGCGGCATACTCTATACCCTCGGTCGCATATTGGCTTACACCATCCTTGGCGCACTCCTTATTTACATTATTAGGCGGGGTGCAGATGCCTTCGGACTTCAGCAAGCCATCAGTGAATGGGGCGAACTGATACTTGGTCCTGCACTCATCATCATCGGTTTGTTTATGCTCTTCGGCGACAAATTGCATTTGCCGAAGTTCGGGTATTCAGGTCACCCTTCCTTGGGAGGGGCTGGGGGAGGCTTCGTACTCGGCATCCTCTTCGCAATGGCTTTTTGCCCATCGAGCGGTTTTCTCTACTTTGGAATGTTGATTCCTATGTCAGCTGAAGCCACAGCGGGGTATCTGCTTCCGTTGGTTTTCGCCATCGCCACAGCGCTTCCTGTCCTTGTTGTTGCATGGATACTTGCCTACAGTATGCAGTCGTTGGGTAAGGTGATGGGCAGGATTGCTGTGTTCCAGAAATGGTTCAACAGAATCGTTGCCGGCCTCTTCATCGTAGTAGGCCTCTACTATTCATTCATAATAATAGCATAAATTATATGACACGTATATTAGTTCTTTGTACCGGCAATCGTTGCCGCAGTCAGATGGCTCAGGGCATTCTGCAGAGCCTTGACCCACAAATTGAAGTTCATTCCGCAGGTATTAAGCCAGCAGCGGAGGTTCATCCTCTTGGCATTAAGGTGATGGCGGAAATTGGCATCGACATCAGTAAGCATTACCCGAAGCACATCGACCAGTATCTTGGCGAAGCATGGGATTATGCCATCACCGTTTGTGGAGGAGCAAATGAATCTTGTCCTGCATTCATCGGCAAGGTGGGCAAGCACATACACATTGGCTTTGATGATCCTGATGCCTTCAAGGGAACGGAAGAAGAGATACTGCCAGAGTTTCGCAGAGTTCGCGATGAGATCAAACGAAAGATGCAGGATTTCTATTTGGCAGAGATAAAAGGCATCAAGATAGAATGCTGTTCGGATAACACATGTAACTTATAACAATTATGATACAACGATTTGCAGATTGGTTCATCTATGACCTCTTTGGCATAGACGCCACAACGCACTTGGGCGAAGCGCTCAACTTCTTCGTCTATGACTCGCTGAAGATCATACTGTTGCTCTTCCTCATCAGCACAGTGATGGGCGTGGTCAATGCCTATTTTCCTGTAGAGCGACTGCGCAACTTCCTCAATTCGCGCAAACTATACGGTATGCAATACCTTTTGGCATCACTCTTCGGAGCCATCACTCCGTTTTGCTCTTGCTCCTCGATACCGCTGTTCATCGGTTTTGTTAAGGGTGGCATACCACTCGGTGTAACCTTCTCGTTTCTCATCACCTCGCCTTTGGTCAATGAGGTGGCTGTGGCTATGTTTGCAGGAACTTTCGGCTGGAAGGTGACAGCCATCTATGTCATCAGCGGCATACTGCTCGGCACTATTGGTGGTTTCGTACTTGGCAAGATGAATTTGGAGAAACACCTGAGTCCTTGGGCGACCCCCTCCCAGCCTCCCCGAGGGGAGGAGACTAACACCCAGCAATGGCAAACTCCCAATTCTCCCCTCGTGGAAATAGAAGGAGTCTTGAGGAATGCGTTCGGCATAGTTCGTGGAGTAATCCTCTATGTCATCATCGGTATTGCCATTGGAGCCACGATGCACGGTTATGTGCCTGAGGGCTTCTTCGAGGAATATCTGAGCGGCGAACATTGGTATGCTGTTCCGTTGGCCGTTGTCCTTGCTGTCCCTATGTATGCTAATGCCGCTGGCATCGTGCCTGTGGTTGAGGTGTTCGTGGCTAAGGGCGTGAGTCTCGGTACAGCCCTTGCCTTTATGATGTCGGTAGTAGGTCTTTCACTTCCGGAAGCAACAATGCTAAAAAAAGTCATGAATATGCGACTCATTGGTATCTTCTTCGGCACTATTGCCTTAGCCATCATTATACTTGGATGGTTGTTTAATATGGTATTGTAGGAACCGGGGCAATAGAGGTTCAGGGGACAGATCTCTTGGTCCCCTGGTTTATTTTGTTGCCAAAGTAACTGACTGAAGTTTCGGAACTTCCGAAACATAAAAACGAATTTACTAATGCTGGATTAACCGCACATCGGGGAAATGATATTTCTTTATTGTGTTATGATATTTCTTCGGGGAAAAGGATGGTTTTTGAAAAAAATGATATAATTTTGTAATGTGATACGCATAGCGTATTCCTTGCTAATGATTATTAAACAAAACCAAGCAATATGAGAACAATCAGATTATTTGCATTTGCTTGTGCTTTTATGGCGGTGACGGGTGTCAGTGCACAGAAAGTACAGTCAGCAAAGATTGCTGCGCTGGATAATAAGGCGTGGAATGCATCAGAGTGGATTTCAGTGAAGAACGCTCCTGTTGTGGAAGGGCGTGTTGACGATGGTCGTCGTGCTGCCGATGGCGCTAACTGGTTTGTTGCTAATGTGACAAACGACAAGCAGGTGGTTTTAGCCAAGTGGATGACAGCCGGACTGGGTGTCTATGACCTATATGTGAACGGTAAGAAGATTGGTGCCGAGGTGCTGAAACCTGGTTTTACCCATGCACAGAAGACCAAGCGATCATACACATACGATGTCACTGCGGCTATGAAGACAGCCAAGGGGGCAGTGAACCAACTGGCTGCCGAGGTTACTCCGGGCTGGTGGGGCGATAAGATCGTTACCCCTGGCGGTAGTGACGGTATGGTAGGAAAGAAATGTGCTTTCCGCGGTGTACTGGAACTGACTTTTGCTGATGGAACGAAACAACTCTTCGGTACTGACACCAAGGCGTGGAAAGCCGGTCAGGCAGGAAAGGTGAAGCACAGCGCAATCTTCGACGGAGAGGTGTTCGACAATCGTGAGAAGATGGGCTATGAGCAAGTGGCTTCGTTCGCAGCACCAGAGGTGAACAAGGAATTCTCAGGCGACATCCTCCCATCAGAGGGTGCAGAGATTTATCATCGCGACGACCTCGCTCTCTCGCCTGTGCGCGCGTATGTATATAAAGAGGTGGAGAATGCCAACAACGATGCTTACGGTAAGGTGGTCATCAACCGCGAGTACAAAAACGGCAATACAATGGTGGTTAACCCAGGCGAGACTCTCGTTGTGGACTTCGGCCAGAACTGTGCCGGAGTGCCTGACTTCGTGTTCAGTGCGGCAGAAGGCACCAAGTTGACATTCCTCCCGGGTGAGTTGCTCAACGATGGTAATGGAGCCAAGAGTCGCGGCATGGACGGTCCTGAGGGTAGTGTTCACCGACTGAACCTCCGTATTCCTGATACCGGTTTCTATCTTGATTATACCTTCGCAGGAGGCAACAAACCAGTGAACTATCGTGCCACAAAGACCTTCTTCGGTTATCGCTTTGCTGCAATCAAAGCCACAGAGAAGGTGGTCATCAAGAGTGTGCGCACCATTCCTGTAACCTCGATTGCAAAGAACATCGAGATTGGAACCATCAAGACCGGTAACGACCTCGTGAACAAACTCATCTCGAACACCCTCTGGGGCCAGCGCTCCAACTACCTCTCAGTGCCAACCGACTGTCCTCAGCGCAACGAGCGCCTTGGCTGGACAGCCGACACACAGGTGTTCACCGAGACAGGAACATTCTTCGCCAACACCGATGCGTTCTTCCATAAGTGGTTGCGCGATATGCGCGACACACAGACAGCCCTCGGCGGTTATCCGGGAGTGGCACCTTTCGCACAGTATGGCGCTATGGATGGCGATATGATGCGTGTGGGTTGGGCAGATGCAGGAATCATCGTGCCTTGGACCGTTTGGAAGCAGTTTGGCGACAATAGCATCGTTGATGAGAGTTGGGCGTCGATGGAACTCTACATGAACCATGTTGCCGCAACAAAATACGACCATAATGCTTTGAAGGGCGAGAATAGTAACTACCAGTGGGCCGACTGGTTGAGTTATGAGCCATTGGAGAGTTGCAGCGGAAGAGCCTTCGGTCCTAACGGTCCGTTGCCAGAAGCTGTGGAATACTGGAACTATCTCTGTGCCTCTTATTGGGCAATCGATGCGCTGATGATGCGCGACATGGCATTGGCAACTGGTCGCAATGCCGCAAAATACGAGGCTATGACAGCCGAGGCACGCAACTATATCCGTCAGCGATTCTTCAACGAGAACGGTGAGTTCAAGACAGAAATCCTCAATACTATGCAGACTCCAGCGTTGTTTGCATTGAAGAATGACATCTTGACTGGTAAGGCGAAGGAGGCACTCATTGCCCGTCTGCGCCAGAATTTCGCTGACCACGGAAACTGCTTGCAGACAGGATTCCTCGGTACATCAATCCTCATGGCCACACTCACTGAGAACGGTATGGCGGATATAGCCTACGAGTTGTTGTTCCAGAGAAAGAACCCAAGTTGGTTGTATTCCATCGACAACGGTGCCACCACCATCTGGGAGCGTTGGAACAGTTATATGGTTGACCAGGGAATGGGCCCTCAGGGCATGAACTCATTCAACCACTATGCTTACGGAGCCGTTTGCGAGTGGATTTGGGAGACCTGCGCTGGTATTGCAGCCGATCCTGCACAGCCAGGTTTCAAGCATATCATCATGAAACCAGTGCCAGACAAGCGTCTCGGTAATATTGCAGCAGAATACAAATCGGCAGCCGGCACCATCAAGAGTGCGTGGAGTTACAAGGGCGATGTATGCACTTGGACCTTCACCATCCCTCAGGGAGCCACAGCAACAGTGACACTCCCGGGTCAGAAGGATTCGAAGGAATACAAAGCGGGTACGTACACTGTAAAGATGTAAGACCACAGAGGAAAAATCATATTAACAAGCTATTTATTTGACTATCAATGAAAAAAATTGCAGTACTTCTTTTAGGAATAACATTCTCTGTGACTGCATTGGGATGGGGAAGGTATGGACATGCCACTGTGGCACAGGTGGCAGAAAATCACTTGACGCCAAAAGCGAAGAAAGCCCTTCATAAGTATTTGGACGGCCTTTCGATAACAGCAATTGCCTCAGATGCCGATGTTTATATAGGCAAATGGCCGCTGGACGTAGGTTTTGTACCTACCAATCTGGATTTTGCACGTGGAACAGGTTGGGTGAAAGACTTCGACACCTCTGCACCAGGCAATATGATACGCTATCCTCATTGTATGGCTGTGGACAAAGATTTCAATGCTTTGCGTATCGATAATTTTAATGGTGAGCTGTTTGAAAATTGCATCATCTATATTGAGCGCCTTTATAAACAGCTTAAAGCCGGTGCTGAAGGAATGGACCCTAAGGAACGTCACATTGCCATTTGCGAAATCGTACATCTTGTGGGCGATATGCATTGTCCAATGCACATTGCTTATTATGATAGAGATATAAAGCGAGGCTTTTTTGATGTTACAGTGGGCGGAACGCTGAAGACCACTTTGCATCATTATTGGGATGATCAGATTTTCGATGCTTTCCCATGGAGCTTTGGCGATTTGGCTCATATGGTTGATGACTGTTCTTCCAGCGAAATCAAAACCATCACAAAGGGCGATGTGTATGATTGGGCAAAATCTGCAGCTATAGAGTCTTGGCCTTCTCATAACGTAGAACCCAATGATGCACTGAGTAGCTATTATCCTTATGAAATGCGTCCTTTGGTTTTCAAGGAATTACGCAATGCCGGTTATCGTTTGGCTGCGATGCTGAATGATATTTTCAGATAATGACATTATTTGTCATGGGAATTAGGGAGACGTAGCTGCTAAAGCGACGTCTCTCTAATTTTTGGGAAACAACCATCCCTCCCGCTGAGTGAAGGGCAGGGGAGGGACTTCTTTTTCATTTTTTTTCTCTGTTTCTGTCCGGCGTTACCTTTTTCTGTCCTATCTTTGTAGCGAACGATTGAAAAAGATAAAAGATATGACAACAAAACGCACAACCACCACCGACGCAGAGAGTACAATAGTAATCAAATCAATTACTGAGACACCAGCACCTCGTAGAAGAACACGTAAGAAGGACGAGCCAAAGACTCCGAAGTGGACCATCGTGTCTGCACTCGACAACATTCTTGTCAAGGCCGTGAAGTGCAACCTCACAGACACATTCTGGAAGTCTGTCAATGAACCATTGGAGTTCCTCAAGGCAGAACTCGACCTCACCCCAATGCAGATTCTTGTGTTGGCAATGCTCATCGATGCAGGGCAGTCGCTCAACTGGAAGAATTTCGCCAACTACCTCGGCTGTTCACGCCTTAAGGTAATGGTACACAGCGAGGATATCCTGCAGCTCGTAGAAAAGCGCTGGGTATGGTCGCGCCACGTCAACGACAGCAATGAGTTGGAGTTCGCACTCGAGCATGGAGTAGTGGATGCCCTTAGCAAGAACAAGAAGTTTGTGCCAGAACCTATCGAGAACCTCACTGAGAAACAGTTCTATAGCCGTCTGAACCGTCATATCCGCTACGCCTGCCACGACTACAAGCACAATTTCAGTGATGAGTTGGAACTCATCATGCGTCTCTGCAATGCCAATCCTGATTTGGAGGTAGTGAAGATAATGAACAATATTATTGGTGATGAGTACGACAAGATGATTTGGTTGATGATTGTCGATGACTATATCGAGTGGAATAACACCCCTGACGAAGGTCTGCTCAAGTCAACCATTGAGGATAACTTCCCTGATGACATCAGTGCATCCATCTCTGTGAGCGATATGAGTGATGGCACCAGCAGCCTCTATAGTCTCGGTTATGTGGAGATGAAGTGTGAGGACGGCATTGCCGACAATGATCGCTATTGCCTCACCCAGAAGTCGAAGAGCATCCTCTTCCCAGACTCATCGCTCCTCAATAGTAAGCGCAAGAAACGTAACAGTTCTGCCAACGACCTCAAGAAAGCGAAGAGCATCAAGGAGAAGACACTCTTCTACAACCCTGCCGAGGGCGAGAAGATGGAGAAACTCACCAAGTTGCTCAGTCAGGACCAGTTCCCACTCGTTCAGCAGCGCCTCGGAGAGCAGGGCTTGCGTAAGGGTTTCGCCTGCCTCTTCTATGGAGGTCCTGGTGTGGGTAAGACTGAGTCGGTGTATCAGATTGCCCGTCAGACAGGTCGCGATATCATGCAGGTGAACATCGCCGGTATGAAGGATAAGTTTGTGGGTGAGTCGGAGAAGAACATCAAGCAGGTGTTCACCCGCTACCGTCAACTCTGTCAGGAGTGTAAGGTGATGCCAATCCTCCTCTTCAACGAGGCTGACGCACTCATCAACAAGCGTTCCACCCATGCCGACAGTGCTGTGGATAAGATGGACAACGCTATGCAGAACATCCTCTTGCAGGAGTTGGAGGACCTTGATGGCATTCTCATTGCCACCACCAACCTCACTGCCAACCTCGACCACGCCTTTGAGCGCCGTTTCCTTTTCAAGGTGGAGTTCCACAACCCATCTGTCGATGTGAAGGAGAAGATCTGGACCTCTATGGTGAGTGAGATTACAGATGAGGAGGCTCATGAGCTTGCCAAGAAGTACGACCTCTCGCCAGGTCAGATTGAGAATGTAGCTCGCAAGAAGGCCATCGACTACATTATCAATGGAGTGCAGCCAACCCTCGAGCGCTTGAGTGCATACTGCCAGGACGAGCAGTTGGCAAGCGATACCAAGCCACAGCGCATCGCAGGTTTCAGCGCTTGAAGATAGTAAAAATGCCCATTAGCCATGACGAGCTAATGGGCATTTGCTTATTTCTATGGATTCTTGAATCTTTACTTATCGGCTGATGGTGGAGCCATCTCAGGAGCGGCACGCCATGACGTGTTGGGATGCTTGCCCGTCTCGAGGATAAGCTTTGGACCGTTCTTGATATCATCGTGCGAGAACCAAGGCTTATCCCAGTTCTGACCGTTGAGAGTAGCACTCTGGATGTACTTGTTCTCCTCAGAGCAGTTGTTGGCAATAATCTGGAACACCTTGCCGTTTGGCAACTGAACACGGATGTTTGAGAACAGAGGACTACCGATATTATAGATAGGCATACCAGGAGTTACAGGGTAGAAGCCAAGTGAAGAGAATACCACGAATGATGTAAGACCACCACCGTCTTCATCGCCAGGGATACCCATCACGTCGTTGCGGAACCATGTCTTCAGGCACTGACGGATACGCTTCTGAGTCTTCCAAGGAGCACCAGCGTAGTTATAGATGTAAGGGATATGAAGCGAAGGTTCGTTGGCCATTGTGAACTGACCGATGTTACCGGTCTGGTCAGGCAACTGAGTGTAGAACTCACGCTTTCCGTCGCCCATTGGTTCAGCGAAGGTCTGGTCGAGGTTCTTTATCAACTGCTCACGACCACCCATCAACTTGATTAGATCAGCGAAGTTGTGCTGAACATCCCAACGATATGTCCAACCGTTGTTCTCGTCATAAGCATCGCGAGCACCGATACCACCACCACGAGTGTAGTCGAAGTTCTCGAGGAACTTGTCCTGATTGTCTTTTGGATGGAAGAACGCAGTCTCGGCATTATATACTGTGCGGTAGTTATGAGAGAAATCAAAGAAATACTTTGCCTCGTCGCTCTTGCCCAACTTATCAGCCAGAACAGAGAGACACCATGTGTCGTAGGCAGTACCGAGGGTTACAGCGATAGGCTGACGCTTCTCGAAGTTGCTTACGTTAGGGTCGGTCTCAGGTTCGCCTGGACGCAAAGCAGGAATATAGCCATGCTCCCAGTAGTAGTCATCTATATATCCGCGCTTCTTGCCACACCAAGGAGCAAGAGTCTTCTCGGTGATACCCTTCTTGCAGTATTCGTAGCCACGCTCAACATCAACCTTCAAACCCTTCTGCACAGCGTCAGCAACCATTGCCACACCGTGGTTAGAGTTCATGCGGCGAGTATCGCCAGTCATCTCAGGGAATGTAGGCATCCACTTTGTGCCCATCTGTTCAGCCATACGGAGATATGACTCGATGATATCCTCCTCTTTCCATGGCTGGATCAAAGCACGGAGAGGGTGGGCAGCACGGTAGGTGTCCCAAATCCAGTCATCGGTATAGAATGGAGTACCACCATCCTCATGAACCTTGTGGTCGAAGGCACTGAAATAGCGACCGTCCTCAGAGAGGCATACAGGGCGCTCGAAGGTGCGATAGTACGAAGTGTAGAGCACAACCTTCTC
>JAZQOD010000039.1:0-11652 GCA_045627685.1 Prevotella sp.
GTGCATCGCATCTATCAGGGATGGGGCGAATATGCTGGTTTCAACGGATACTTCAACATCGAGACAAAGAAAGAGATAACAGCCTACGGTGTAGCAAGCGGCGATACCATCACCGAGGGGGCAAAGACTCTCGCCAACAAGGGCAACCTCGCAGCATATATCACTTTCAACGTGGAAGCCGGCGAGGAGGTTCTCGTGAAGGTTTCATCATCATTCTGCGATGTTGACGGTGCAAAGAAGAATATGACTGCAGAGAACCCAGACTGGGACTTCGACAAGATAAAGAACCAGTTGCACGACACATGGGTGGAGCGCCTTGCTGCCATCGAGGTGGAGACTCCCGACAGCATAGCAAAGCAGAAGTTCTACACTTCGCTCTACCACTCATCGTTCCTGCCTCACGCCATCAACGATGCTGACGGTCGCTACCCTACCTTCGCTGGCAACGGCACATTCGCCAAGACCGACGGCACCTACTATGACGACTACTCCATGTGGGACACCTACCGTGCCGAGCATCCACTATTGAGTATCCTCTATCCACAGCAGTCGGGCGAGATGATACAGTCGTTGCTCGACAAGTACGATCAGGGTGGCTGGCTGCCTATCTTCCCATGTTGGAACAGTTTCACATCAGAGATGATCGGCGACCACTGTGCTTCGCTCATCACCGACGCTTACCTGAAAGGCATCCGTAACTTCGATATCGACAAGGCGTGGGAGGCTCTTCGCAAGAACGCCTTCGAACAGCCTGACAACTTCCAGGACTATGCCGATGGAAAGGGCCGCCGTGCTCTCGACAGTTATACGAAATACGGATACATTCCTCTCGAAGATCCTGTGAACGAGGCTTTCCACAAGGGCGAGCAGGTGTCGCGAACATTGGAATATGCCTACGACGACTTCGTGCTCTCCACCCTTGCCGAGGCACTCGGTCATAAGGAGGAGGCTGCTATACTGAGGGAGCGTTCAAAGAACTACAAGAACGTTTTTGATCCAGCGACAGGCTGGGCTCAGGGACGCCATGAGGACGGCACATTCCTGAAAGACGACAATGTGACGAAGTTCTGTCCGTTCATCACCGAGGGCTATCCTGCCCACTATTCATGGTATGTGCCTCACGATGTATATGGATTGATGGAAGTGATGGGGGGCAAGGAGCGATACATAGAAAAACTCGACTCGATGTTCAGCGAGAACATTTACTGGCACGGCAACGAACCATGCCATCAGGTGGCATTCATGTTCAACTATGCCGGTCAGCCTTGGAAAACCCAGAAGGTGGTGCGTCACATCATGAACACCGAATATAATGTCGGTGCCGATGGACTCTCGGGCAACGATGATGCTGGTCAGATGTCGGCATGGTACATCTTCGCCTCACTGGGATTCTATCCTGTCTGTCCAGGTTCGCCATATTATATCATTGCCAGTCCTTCGTTCAACAAGGCTTCAATCCACATGAGTTCGGGCAAGACATTCACCTTGATTGCCCCTAACGCCTCAGAAGAGAACATCTACATCAAGAGTGTGAAACTAAACGGCAAGCCTTACGACAAGAACTACCTCCACCACGAGGACATCGCCAACGGAGGAACAATGGAGTTCGAGATGACCAACGAGCCTTGCAAGGAATGGGGAAGCAAGAGCGAGGCGTGCCCGCCGTCGCTAATTGAGAATTGATCTATGTTTCGGATGTTCCGAAACCTAGGAGTTAAAGGGAGTTATGGGAAGTTATCGCTCGCTTTACTCGCTAGAGAAGTTAAGGGACAGTAGTCATCTCGCGGTATAAGTTCGGCAAGGTAGAGACATTCGTCCCTTAACTCCCCTTCGCTCGGCCCAAAGGCCGCTTTCATTAAGAAAGAACTTCTCAGCGAAGCGGTAACTTCTCTTAACTTCCGAAGCTTCAGTAATTGAGAATTGGTTTGCAGGCAAGAATATAACTGCCGAATAGTTATACTATCAAGCGAATCATTACTTATAACTACGGATTCGAGGAATTTCGGCAAGTGCGAATATAACTAATTGTATAAAGAAACAGTGGGATTTCCATGTTATTTTTCGTGGTTTTCCCGCTGTTTCTGTGCTACATGAGAAAAGTTTTTTGCGCAGAAATTATGAAATAAAAATTAAAATTACTATCTTTGCATAACTAAAACATGGGGCTACACCCCAAAGAACCAAGACGCCAAAAACCAGAATTCAAAAAACCAAATAATAAAACAAAGATTATGAACAAGATTTTCGCTTTGGTAATGATGATAGCAATGTCATTCATTCCAATGTCTATGAACGCCGGTGAGGTCTATCGCAGCGCTAATGTGCGCTTCACTCTCATCGACGAGGGAACAATCCGCCTGGAGTATGCTCCTGATGGAAAGTTCGTTGACAACAAGAGTTTTGTTGCTGTCAACAGAGAATACGCTGATGTAAAGTGCAGCGTGAAGGAAAACGCAAAGCAGTTGGTAATCACTACCTCTTGCATGCGTCTGGTTTACAAGAAGGACAACGGTCCTTTGACCAAGGACAACCTCTCTATCACAAGCATCAAGGGCGCAAAGGTTCCTTTCACATGGGTTCCTGGTAAGGAGCAGAAGGGCAACCTCAAGGGTACATACCGTACTCTCGACGGCTATGACGGTGAGTTCCACCAGTACAACGGCAAGAAGCCAATGCCTATCGAAGACGGTATTCTCGCTACCGACGGTTGGACACTCATCGACGACTCACAGTCGCTCCTCTTCGACGGAGCAGAGGACTGGGACTGGGTGACAAAGCGTACAAGTGCTGAGGGCGCACAGGACTGGTACTTCATGGCTTACGGCCACGACTACAAGAAGGCTCTGAAGAGTTTCACCAAGTTCGCTGGTCGTGTACCTCTCCCTCCACGCTATGCATTCGGTTACTGGTGGAGCCGTTACTGGAGCTACTCTGACCAGGACTTCCGCAACCTCATCAGCAACTTCAAGGAATACGACCTCCCACTCGACGTGCTCGTTATCGACATGGACTGGCATCCAATCTCAGAGGCTGCCGGTGGTGGTTGGACAGGTTGGGACTGGAACGAGAGTCTGTTCCCTGACTATAAGCAATTCCTCAAATACCTCGATGATGAGGGCGTGAAGGCAACAATGAACCTCCACCCAGCAGAGGGTGTTCGTCCTTTCGAAAAGAAATACGACGAGTTCATGAGCCGTATCGGCAAGAACGATGGCAAGACATACGAGTGGCTTGGTTCTGACAAGACATACGTAAAGGCACTCTTCGACACATACCTCCACCCATATATGGAGGAAGGCGTTGACTTCTGGTGGCTCGACTGGCAGCAGTGGCTCAACGACAAGAAGATTCCAGAACTGAGCAACACCTTCTGGTGCAACTACATCTGGTTCACCGACATGGAACTCCACGGCAACAAGCGTCCTATGCTCTACCACCGTTGGGGCGGTCTCGGCAACCACCGCTACCAGATTGGTTTCTCAGGCGACTCGTACATCACTTGGGAGAGTTTGAAGTTCCTCCCATACTTCAACTCTACAGCATCAAATGTGCTCTACGGTTATTGGAGCCACGACATCGGCGGTCACCAGAACCATGTGTTTGAAACTCCTGTTGAGCCACAACTCTACACCCGTGCAATGCAGATGGGCGAATATCTGCCAATCATCCGTTCACACAGCACAAAGAACCAGTATCTGAACAAGGAGCCATGGGCATTCAACCGTGAGACAGAGCACCGCTTGGCAAATGTCATCAACGGTCGTTATGCACTCGTACCTTATATATATACAATGGCACGCGAGGACTATGAAACTGGTGTATCTCTCTGCCGTCCAATGTATTATGACTACCCAGAGGCAAAGGAAGCATACGAATACCGTGAGCAGTATATGTTCGGTAACGACATGATGATTGCTCCTGTCACTAAGGAAGTTGACGCTTCTGGCTATGCACGCATGAATGTATGGCTCCCAGAGGGCGAGTGGCTTGAATATGAGACCGGCGAGATGCTCAAAGGAGGTCGCGTCATCGAGCGTGCATTCACCATGGACGAGTATCCTGTATATATCAAGGCTGGTAGCATCATCCCTTACTATGGCAAGGTGAAGAACCTCTCCGGCACAGATCAGCCAGTAATTGTTCGCGTCTTCCCTGGTGCAGAGAGCGGTGAGTTCTCAATGTACGAAGACAATGGCGAGGACCGTGAGTATGAAGAGAGTTATGCTACCACCCCACTCTCTTATTCACGTCAGGGCAACACACTGACAGTGAAGATTGGCTCACGCAAGGGTTCATACAAGGATATGCCTGCAAAACGCCAGTACACTGTGGCTCTCCCATGTCAGTATGCTCCATCGAAGGTTACCGTTGACGGCAAGGCTGCCAATTTCGTTTACGATGGTCAGACCCTCGAGACAAAGATTGACCTTGGCAAGATCGACTGTGCTACAGGCGCAACAGTAAGCATCGAGTTGCCAGAGAACTACGCTATCGTTGATGGCACAAAGGCAAAGTTCGCTCGCATCCAGACAGCCGTTGCTGAATACAAGTACAACAACTGCGGTATGGTTTATACAGAGCGTTTCGGATACCTCGAGCAGGCTCCTCTCCGCATGGGGTACTATCCAGCAAAGCAGATTGAGACAATGAATACCTTCAACGAATACTACAACAACCTCCCAGTAGTTCTTCTCGAGCAGGTTGGTGAGGGCAAGGGCTTCAACCGTTTCCGCGAGCAGATCAACGAGAACGATGAGGTGAAGGTGGAGAATATCACAGCAGAGGCTTTCCCTGAAGGTTTCAATGTGAAGTTCTACAACAACGAAAACCTCGAGGGTGATGTAGTAGCAAAGACTCACTGGGACAAGATCAATATGTTCGAGTCTGAGTCGCCTATCCAGGGTGTCAACTCTGACCATTGGTCAGCAGTAATCGAGGGCAAACTTGTTTCCACAATTACTGGTCAGGTACTCATCCAACTCACTGGCGACGATGGTTACCGTCTCTTCGTTGACGGCAAACTGCAGTTCGCTGACTGGAGCCCTCATTCAGAGCACACATCGGTATGCGCCATCTCGGTAGAGGCTGGCAAGACCTACGATGTACGCATTGACTACTTCGACAACGAATACAACGGAATTCTCCGCTTCAATGCTCTGACAACAAAATAACATTTTCCCACGCAAATATTCCACAACCTCAGTCCCGAAAAGGGCTGAGGTTTTTTGTTTTCCCCATACTCCAGATATTTTTTGGGCTCATCCGGAATATGGCGTGATGAATATTTTCTTTTTAGACAGCGCTCGGCGACGAAGGAGACGCTTTCATAGCGAAGCGGAGAAAGAATGACATAATGACAATTTTTTATGTGAGAATAAGAATAATATCAGAGTATCATATGGTTAAAGTCAAATAATATTTTGTCATTATGTCATTTTGTCTAAAAAATATAAGCCTATCACTCCAAATATCGGAAGAGCCGAAATAAAATGTTATTTTGTGCCTAATTGTATATCGTTTCCTATTTTTTTAGGAGAATTTGCAATTTTGATTGCGCATTGCGCAAATTATTTGCAACTCATTGTATATCAGCACTTTACAAGTACAATATCAAAAAAACAGATTGCGCAAACATTGCGCAACAGCAAGAAAAATCATCAATTTTCAACTAAAATTAGCCAAGATATCCCCTTTTTTACCTTTTTTTGAGTATCAGACACTCTTTTTGCGCAATGTTTGCGCAATCAAACATCTCCATTTCGAGACACTAATCAACTGATAATCAAAGAGTTACCCAACAAGTTGCGCAATGCGCAATCAAAATTGCAAATTCTCAAAAAAAAATCACAAACCGACACAATTTCTACTAATAGAGAGGAAGTAGAGAACAAGAAATCAGGCGATATTGTAATTCCACCGCTTTGACCATTTCATTCCGCCCAAATGAGCACTTCATTCCACCGCTTTGACCGCCTCATTCCACCGCTTTCTCCATCTCATTTCTCCCTTCGGGAGGGCTATAAACGTTTCCATTCTATAACCGCATGGCAAGGGAGGAACTTACGGAATGAAACACGCGAAACAGAAGAAAAAGTATAAAAAAAATGCCGTTATTAGGTTTATTTAAGGGAATTTTCCTATTTTTGCAGCGAATAATACATTTTTTTGGAAATTTTATTTGTTATTTGAAAAATTATTGGTACATTTGCACGATATTTACTGCTACAAGTCCTACATATAACTAAAGACTGTCCTAAGATAAGCAAAACAGACAAGTCATAGGCACAATATTAAGACTTTAATTTATCATCAATAATGGAAGCAGCCCACTGGCAAAGGGGGAACCAGAGGATACTGCTAAATAAACTTCCCCCATCAATTTACCTCTTTATATGAAAAGCAATTTTTGGTTTAGCAAGGTTCTCTCTAAGAGCACTTTGACAGCTATGGCTGCTTTGTTCATGTTGTCTTACGGTAATGTAGCTTACGCTGCAGGTCCTGACATGAACATTCAGGCTAAGCAAACTAAGAAGGTTACTGGTACAGTGGTAGATCCTTCTGGTGAGCCTATGATCGGCGCAACAGTAATTGAGAAGGGTACCTCTAACGGTGTTGTAACAGACTTCGACGGTAACTTTGCTATTGATGTTCCAGAAGGAGCAACAATCGTTATCTCTTGTATTGGCTTCAACAACCAGGAGTTCCCTGTTGCTGGTAAGTCAGTTATCAATGTAACTCTTCAGGACGACGCTCAGGATCTCGATGAGCTCGTTGTTGTAGGTTACGGTGTTATGAAGAAGCGCGATGTAACTGGTTCTATCGCACAGGCTAAGGGTTCAGACATCGTTAAGAGCCAGAGCTTCTCTGCTCTCGATGGTCTCCGCGGTAAGGCTGCCGGTGTAAACATCTTCTCTAACTCTTCACAGCCAGGTGCATACCAGAACACTGTTATTATCCGTGGTATGTCAACCATCAACGCTTCAACAGACCCTCTCTATGTTGTTGACGGTGTTGTAATGGAGGACTTCTCTATGGTTAACCCTAACGATATCGAGAACATCGAGGTTTTGAAGGATGCTTCTGCAGCAGCTATCTACGGTGCTCGTGGTGCTAACGGTGTTATCCTCGTAACAACAAAGCGTGGTCTCGAGAATGGTGAGGGTACACAGATTTCTTATGCAGGATCTGTAAGCGCTGCTACTCCAGCTCGTTACATGAAGACTCTTAGCGCTCAGCAGTGGTGCGACGCTTGGATGATCGGTCTTGAGAATGAGAACAAGTGGTACGGTGCAAACTGGTCACTCGACCCAACTTACTGGTTCAACGATTCTCGTTACTTCAACCCAGACGGTACTCCAAAGTATGATACAAACTGGCAGAAGGAAGCAACTCAGACTGCTATCTCTCACAACCATCAGTTGAACATCCAGCAGGCTGGTAAGACCTCTAAGGTTGGTGCATTCTTGAACTACACCGATCAGCAGGGTATCGTTATCAACACTTACAGCAAGCGTATCAACGGTAAGGTAACTTACGATGCAAACCCAACTTCATGGTTGTCAACTAACGTTAACTTGATGGTTAACCACACATGGGGCCGTTACACAGTTGAGACTGGTGGTGACCAGACAGCTCGTCGTACTATGATCGAGTTCATGCCTTGGATGCCTGTTTACAACCCAGACGGTACATTCACAATGCGTGGTGACTGGGCTAACGTTCCTACAAACGGTTTCGAGTCAATGGCTAACCCTGTTGCTATCCTCACAGACCAGCATCGTTACAACTACAACACTCAGATCTTCGGTAATGCTGCTCTCACATTCCACCTCCTCCCAGGTTTGGATTTGAAGACACAGTATGGTGTTGATGCTCACAACCGTACAGGTAAGTTCTACTCTTCTGTAACACTTGAGAACCAGTCTAAGCCTGATGGTTCTGCAAACCGCAGCCACACTAACACATTCTACTGGCAGGAGGAGACATACCTTACTTATAATAAGCAGTTCAATGAGAATCATCGTTTGAACGCTATGCTCGGTCTCTCTTGGCAGGAGCGTACATACGACTACGATTACATGAAAGCTTCTGGTTTCAGTGGTGACGACTTCTACATGTTCAACAACATGGGTGTTGCTACAAACCGTCCTGAAATTTCTTCTGACGTATCAAGCTGGAGAATGAACTCATACTTCGTTCGTGCTGCTTACTCTTTGATGAACCGCTACTCACTCACAGCTACAGCTCGTTATGATGGTTCTTCTAAGTTCGGTGCTAACCACAAGTACGCTTTCTTCCCATCAGCAGGTATCGCTTGGAATGTAAAGGAAGAGAAGTTCATGCAGAATGTTAAGGCTATCGATGACCTCCGTATCCACACATCTTACGGTATCACCGGTAACTCTGAGATCGGTTCTTACAACTCTCTCACAAAGGGTGGTGCTGGTACAGTACAGCTCAACTACTCTTCACAGCCTTACACTTGGATCAGCTCAATGCCTAACCCTGACCTCCGTTGGGAGAAGACAGCACAGTGGGATCTCGGCTTCAACCTTGGCGTTCTTAACAACCGCCTCCGTTTCGACGTTTCTTACTACCTCAAGAATACTTCTGACCTCTTGTTGAGCGCTCCAGTTCCTTCACAGGTAGGTTTCTCTTCTATCTATCAGAACATCGGTTCTGTAAGAAACCAGGGTGTTGATATCATGGTTAACGCAACTCCAGTTCTCACAAAGGACTTCAGCTGGGATATCACTCTCAATGCTAACTACAACAAGAACAAGGTTACCAAGCTCGCTAACAACGATGCTGACATCGAGTATGTAGGCTGGGTAGGTGGTAACGAGGCTATCATCCGCGTTGGTGAGCCTCTCGGTTCATTCTTCGGTTACACTCGTTACGGTATCTGGGACGGCAGCTCAAATGGCGAGGGCCAGTCAGCATTCTGTGGTGACTACGATGCAGCAACAAAAACTTACGCAAACTGTAACGGTCGTCACGAGATGGGTGTTTCTCACCACTCTAAGAACAAGTCTATCATCGGTAAGGGTATTCCAGATTGGACAGGTTCTTTCATCAACAACTTCCGCTATAAGAACTTCGACCTCACAGTTGATATGCAGTTCGTATATGGTGTTCAGACAATGCGTCAGTACTACCACTCTACATACGACCGTTTCGCTCTCACAAGTGGTCTTGAGAAGATCCTCACAGACGCTTGGTCAGAGACTAACAAGAACACAATGGAGCAGGCTATCCTCTTGAACGGTTCAGGTCACAAGGGTCACGTTTCTACAGTTGACTCACAGTGGATTTGTGACGGTTCTTATCTCCGTGCTAACCTCATCCAGCTTGGTTACACATTCGGCAAGAACACTTGCAACAAGCTCGGTCTCGCAAATGCTCGCATCTATGCTGCTGTAAACAATGCATTCCTCATCTGCGCTAAGGACTTCGACGGTTACGATCCTGAGGCTAGCTCAGAGCGTGGCTACGGTGCTCGCGGTCAGAACATGGCATTCTTCTCTTACCCACGTGCTCGTACATACACTGTAGGTATCAACGTAACTCTTGGCAACGCTCAGAAGGCTAAGAAGGAAGTTGTATACACACAGCCTGAGACAAAGTACATCGAGAAGGTAGTAGAGAAGGTTGTTGAGAAGCCAGTTGTTAAGGAAGTTACTAAGGAAGTTTACACTGGCAACGGTGTTCACGTAGTATGCTTCGAGGTTGGTAAGGCTGAGTTGACAGCTGAGGCTAAGGCTGAGCTCGACAAGGTTAAGGGTGAGTGCGACGTTGTTGCTTACGCTTCTCCAGAGGGTGGCGCAGACCTCAACAAGACTCTTTCTGAGAACCGTGCTAAGGCTGTTGCTGACTACCTCGCTTCAAAGGGCGTTAAGGTTAACCGCACAGCAGGTTGTGGTGCTCCAAACGCACAGTCTAACCGTATCGCTATCGTAACTGTAAAGTAACTTAATAAAAGATCAATAATAATATGAAAACAAATAAATTATTCGCAATTCTTGCTGCTGGTCTTTTGTTGACATCATGCAACGACTGGTTGCAGGAGAACCCAAAGGCTTTCAACACTGGTGAAATCCGTACGGAGACACAGGCAGAATCTCGTGTAAACCGTCTGTATCGCAACGGTGCTCCTACACAGATTTCTTCTACTGGTGCTTATCGTGGTGGTAACTATTCTTGCACAAGCTTCTTGACTGGTTATTACAGCAGTTCTTACTGGGGACAGGAGACTGACGTTTATGAGGACGCTATGCTTACTCGTCAGAACAACACTCCTGACGTTTGTGTTCGTATGACAAACGATGTTTGGACAAGCTGTTTCCGTGAGATCAACGTTGCTAACGACGCTATCGCTCAGATCAGCAAACTTCCTGCATCAACAAGAACAAAGACTCTTATCGCAGAGGCTAAGTTCTTCCGTGCATTCAACTACTTCCACCTTGTTAAGACTTTCGGCGGTGTGCCAATCAACACAGAGCCAACATCTAGTCTTGACGACGCTTACAAGACACGTAATACTGCTGATGAGGTTTACGCTCTCGTAGAGAAGGATCTCAAGGACGCTATCAATGACCTCCCTGCAGGTACCATGCAGAATAACGGTAACCGCGTAGGTAAGACTGTTGCTCAGGCTCTCCTCGCTGACGTTTACATGCAGAAGGGTGACAAGAATAACGCTAAGACATATCTTGCTGCTGTTGTAAATAGCGGTGACTATGCACTCGTTGAGGGTGATGATATGGCTGAGAATTCTTACATCAACAAGCTCCGTACTCAGGATGGTACATCTGAGGCTATCTACTTCGTAGAGTATGACCGTGACCTCAGCACTATGAACCGTCGTACAGGTAACGTATTCGATGATTCTATGGAGGCTCACGCAGCTGCTCTCGGTATCTATCGTCTCGTTATCGCTCCAACAGAGGCTTACTGCGCTGTTTACGATCCAGAGACTGACCTCCGTATCCAGAACAAGCAGTTCTTCGTAACAGAGGCTACTGTTCAGACAAAGGCTGACGGTACAACATGGACTTGGAAGTGGGATGGTAAGACACGTGGTGACTGGTACTACCTCGAGGAGTCTTGTCTCTATGATGGTAAGGGTACAAAGGACTGGAACATCTATCGCTATGCTGAGATCCTCCTCGACTATGCTGAGTGTCTTGGTAAGGCAGAGGGTGCTAAGTACCTTGCACAGGTTATGCATCGTGCTGACATGACAGGTAAGTCTGTTGAGGATATCGAGGCTGAGCTCAAGGCTCTCTCAGATCAGCAGTTCACAGAGGCTTGTTGGACAGAGCGCGTTAAGGAGTTCCCACTCGAGTACAAGATTTGGGATCTCTGCCTCCGTACAAAGAAGTTCCCTGTAATCAATGCTAACCACACTGTTACTTATGTTGACCTCGTTGGTGCAAAGAACGGTTACGGTGCTACATTCACAGAGTACGACCTTCTCTGGCCTGTTCCTGTACAGGAAATCCAGCGTAACCCTAACCTCGAGCAGAACCCTGGTTATGCTCGCCAGTAATCTGATTATAAAAGGGTAAATAATATCGGCCGTGCATCCTTCGGGGTGCACGGCTTTTTATTAGCAGTCCCTCCCCGTCCCTCCCAAAAAGGAGCCCCCCT